>JBQCIQ010000032.1:0-22851 GCA_051953595.1 Conexibacter sp.
GGTCCCGCTGCTCGGCGAGCTGTGCATCCTCGACATGCCGCGGCCCGACGGCCGCCTCGGCGACTCGGTCGCGGCGGCGACGATCCCCGGTGTCGCCGAGCGACTGGTCGAGATCCGCCGCCGCTGGCCGCTCGACCCGGACGGCACGCACCCGGTCGCGCGCGTGCTGCGCTCGGGCAGAGTGCTGATCGTCCCGGACCTCGACAAGCGCGGCGGGCTCGACCCGGTGGCGCAGAGCGACGAGCACCGCCGCTTCATGCAGGAGGCCGGCTACCGCTGCGCCGTCGTGCTGCCGCTCGTCGCACGCAGACGCACGCTCGGAATCCTGTCGCTGCTGCACGTGCGCGCGGACCTGCGCTACGACGAGTCGGACGTCGAGCTGCTGGAGGACCTGGCCGCGCGCGCCGCGCAGGCCTACGACAACGCGCGCCTGTACGCGGAGCGCTCGCAGGTCGCCCGCACGCTCCAGCGCAGCCTGCTGCCGGTCGAGCTGCCGACGCCGCCGGGGCACCGGATCGCCGCGCGCTACCGCGCCGCCACGACGAGCGCCGAGGTCGGCGGCGACTTCTACGACCTCTTCGAAGCCGAGGACGGGTGGCTCGCGATCCTCGGCGACGTCTGCGGCAAGGGGCCGCAGGCGGCGGCGCTGACAGCACTCACCCGCTACACGACGCGCGCGGCGGCGATGCACGCGCACGAGCCGTACGCGATCCTCGCGCAGCTCAACGAGGCGATGCTGCGCACCGGCACCGACCATCGCTTCGCGACCGCGTTCCTCGTTCGCGTCGAGCCGCGCGAGCGGCACAGCGCGGTGCGGTGCGCATCGGCGGGGCACCCGTGCGCGCTGCTGCTGCGCGCCGACGGCGCGGTCGAGACGCTTGGCGGCCCCGGGCATCCGCTGGGGATCCGTCCAGCGCCGACGTTCCACGTCGCGCAGGCGGAGCTGCACCCGGGCGACACGCTGCTGCTCTACAGCGACGGGCTGCTCGACGCGTCCGCGCCGCGCCGCTCGCTGGAGCCGGAGGAGCTGGGGCAGCTGCTCGCCAGCTGCGACCGCAGCGAGCCGGACGCGCTGCTGGCCGAGCTGGAGCGCCGCGTCGTCGAGCGGTGCGGCGGCGCTCCACAGCGCGACGACGTCGCGCTGCTCGCGCTGCAGCGCGTATAGCCGATTACGCCGTGACGCCGGGCGGGTTCGCCGCGTCGACGAACAGGTCGACCGCCAGCTCCGCGCCGGCGACGTACGCGTAGTCCGACAGGTCGGTGACGCCCTCCTCGACGAGCACGTCCTCGCACAGGAACGCGTTGCCGGTGCACGCGCGCGCCGGACGGTTGAGGATCGCATAGGCGGCGTCGGCGTAGATCTCCGGCTTGCGGGCGCGCGCCATCGCCTCGTCGCCGCCGAGCAGGTTCTGCACGGCGGCGGTCGCGACGAGCGTGCGCGGCCACAGCGCGTTCGAGGCGATCCCGTCCTCGCGCAGCTCGGCGGCGAGGCCGAGCGCGATCAGGCTCATGCCGTACTTCGCCAGCGTGTAGCCGAGGTGCGGGCCGAGCCATCTCGGGTCGAGGTCGAGCGGCGGCGAGAGCGTGAGGATGTGCGGGTTCTCCGCCTCGCGCAGGTGCCGGATGCAGGCGCGGCTGACGGCGAACGTGCCGCGCACGTTGATGTCCTGCATCAGGTCGTAGCGCTTCATGTCGAGCGCCTCGGTGCGCGCCAGGTTGATCGCGGAGGCGTTGTTGACGCAGACGTCGATCCCGCCGAAGCGCGCGACCGCCTGCGCGACCGCGTCGGCGACCTGCTGCTCGTCGCGGATGTCGCCGACGATCGGCAGCGCGCTGCCGCCGGCCGCCTCGATCTGCTCGGCGGCGGTGTAGACCGTGCCGTCGAGCTTGGGGTGCGGCTCGGCCGTCTTCGCGATCAGCGCGACGTTCGCGCCGTCGCGCGCGGCGCGCAGCGCGATCGCGAGGCCGATGCCGCGGCTCGCGCCGGAGATGAAGATCGTCTTCCCATGGAGGCTCATGCGGTCATCCTGACCGGCCGCGCGAGCCGGGGCGCCGCTACTGCAGGCCCTCGCGCGCCTCGCGCACGAGCGTGACGGCCTCGGGGAAGACGACCGCCATCACGGAGCGGATCTGCTGCGCCTGCTCCTCGGTCGTGCCCTGGATGTTGACCCGGTTGATCGCCGCGACGGTCAGGTCGACCGCGAGCTTGATCGCGTTGTCGGCCCACGCCAGCTTCTGCTGGCCCTGCATCTGCTCAGCGAACTCCGCCATGCGGCGCTGCAGCTCGTCCGGGTCGCCGAACAGTCCTCCGAAGCCCTCCATGGAACGCAGGTTAGCGCGCGCCCGCCGTCGGCCGCAGGACGCCGGTGTCGCGCGTGAGGCGCTGCGCGAACGTGACCGGAATGATCGTCACGACGATCACCATCAGCACGACGACGTTCACCTGCGGCAGCTGCTGGCCGAGGCGGATGTTGCCGAAGATCCACAGCGGCAGCGTGTTCTGCGCGCCGGCCGTGAACGTCGTCACGATCACCTCGTCGAAGGAGAGCGCGAACGCCAGCAGCCCGCCGGCCACGAGCGCGGTGGCCACCATCGGCAGCGTCACGTGGCGGAACGTCTGCCAGCCGTCCGCGCCGAGATCCATCGACGCCTCCACGAGCGACGTCTGCGTGCGCCGCAGCCGCGCGAGCGCGTTGTTGTAGACGACGACGATGCAGAAGGTCGCGTGGCCGATCACGATCGTGATCAGCGAGAAGTCGACGCTCCCCCAGGCGACGAACGAGTTCAGCGCCATGCCGGTGATGATCCCGGGCAGCGCGAGCGGCAGCACGAGCAGGAACGAGACCGTCTCGCGCCCGAAGAAGCGGAAGCGGTGCACCGCGAACGCCGCCAGCGAGCCGAGCAGCAGCGCGATCGTCGTCGCGATCAGCGCCGCGCGCACGCTCAGCCACAGCGCCTGCCGCATCGCCTCGTTGTGGAACGTGGAGGAGAACCACTTGGTGGAGAGGCCCTGCAGCGGCCAGCTCTGCACGTTGCTCTCGTTGAACGCGTACAGCGCGATCAGCGCGATCGGGAACAGCAGGAACAGCACGATCAGCACGACCCAGAGGCGCAGCGCGACGCGTGCCATCACAGCGCCTCGAACGCGCCGAGCTTGCGCGCCACCAGCAGGTAGACGCCCATCACGAGCAGCGGGATCGTCGCGAACGCCGCCGCGAACGGCACGTTGTTCGCGATCCCGACGCTGCTGTAGACGACGTTGCCGATGAAGTCCGAGCCGGCGCCGCCGACGAGCGTCGGCGTGATGAAGTCGCCGAGCGTCAGCGAGAAGGTGAAGATCGAGCCGGCGACCACGCCCGGCAGCACGAGCGGCAGCAGCACGCGGCGGAACGTCGTCGCGCCGCGCGCGCCGAGGTCGGCGCTCGCCTCCAGGAACGAGGCCGGCACGCGCTCGAACGCGACCCACACCGGCAGGATCATGAACGGCAGCCACAGGTAGCTGAACACCACCCACATCGCCCAGTTCGAGTAGGCGATGTCGACGCCGCCGAAGCCGAGCTTGTGCAGCGTCCAGTTGAGGATCCCGTCGTGCGCGAGGATCAGCCGCCAGGCGTAGACGCGCACGAGGTACGACGTCCACAGCGGCACGAGCACGATCACGAACAGGACCGTCTGGAGCCGTCTCGGCGCGAGCCGCGCGGCGAAGTACGCGAACGGGATCGCCAGCAGCGCGTCCGTCACCGTGACTGCCGCCGCGATGCCGATCGTGCGAAGCGCGATCGTGCGGTACGCGTCGCTCTCGACGATCGTCTTGAAGTTGTCGAGGCTCCAGTCATGGACGACCTCGCCGGTGAACGCGTCCACGCGCCAGAACGCGCTCACGAACAGGATCGCGAGCGCGGCGAGGTAGATCAGCACGAACCAAGCCGCGGGCGCGCCGAGCGTCAGCGTCAGCCGCAGCCAGCCGCGCTTGAACAGCCCGGCGGACGCGCGCCGGCGGGCGGACCGGAGACCTCCCGGCCCGCCCGCCGCGACCTCGGCGCGTGCGGTGGCGCTCATGGGGTGAGCGCTACCCCTTCATCTCCGTCCATCTCTGCTGCCAGGTCGTGTAGTCCGTGCAGTCCTGGCTGCCGTTCCCGCAGTCGGTGGTCGGCGTTCTCCAGAAACGAATGGAGGCGAAGTAGGAGGCCGGCGCGTTGGCGTGGTACTTGGCGCACGCGCCCGCCTGAATTCTGTCCATGTACGGGCATGCCTTCGTGTTCGCCGGCGTCTCGCCGAACGAGATCGCCTGCTGGGCCTGCACTCTCGGCGTGGAGATCCACTGCATCCACTTGTAGGCGCAGTTCGGATGTCTCGCGTGCGCGGACAGCATCCACGTGTCGGCCCAGCCGGTCGCGCCCTCTCTCGGGATCAGGTCCTTCACCGGCGCGCCGCTGTCCTGCAGCGTGATCGTCTGGTAGGGCCACGAGGCCCCGACGACCGCGTCGCCGTTCTTGAACAGGTCGATCTCGTCGGAGGCGAGCGCCCAGTACTTCTTGATCAGCGGACGCTGCGATCTGAGCAGGTCGACCGCCGCGTTGAGCTGGTCTGTGGTCAGCTCGTACGGGTCGGTGATCCCCAGCTCCGGTCTCGTTCTCGACAGGTAGAGCGCCGCGTCGGCGATCTGGATCGGGTTGTCCGGCACGGTGATCTTGCCGCGGTACTGCGGGTCGTAGATCGCCGCCCAGCTGTCCGGCGCCGGCGAGACGTCTCTCGTGTTGTAGAGCAGCGTGTTCGGGCCCCACTGCAATGAGACGCCGTAGTGCTTGCCGCCGATCGTGTTGTGCGGCGGCGATCTCAGCTGCGGGATGAAGTCCTTCCAGCCCGGGATCAGCGCCACGTTGACCGGCTGCACGTCGCCGCCCTTGATCAGCCGCAGCGACGCGTCGCCGGAGGCGGAGACCATGTCGTACTGCGAGCCGCCGCCCTGGCGCATGAGCGTGACCATCTCGTCCGAGGAGCCGGCGTACTTGGCGTTCACCTGGCAGCCGGTCTGCTGCTCGAACGGCTTGACCCACTGCGGCTCGGTGTAGCCCTCCCAGGCGATCAGGTTGAGCTGGCCCTCGCCTCTGCCGACCGAGGTCGGCAGGTTCGACGTCGTCGAGCCGCCGCTGCCGCCGCCCCCGCACGCGACGAGGACCGTCATCGCGAGCGTGACGAGCCCGACCGTGAGCCGGGCGAGCAGGGGATGGGCGGCTGGGGCGTCTCGGTTGCGATCGTTCCTCACTGCGGCACCTCCTCAGGTGATTGCTGCGGCTCCGTCGCGAGCGCCTCCTCCACGGCGGTCATGTGCTGCGGCGACCAGGCGAGCCGCACGCGGCCGCCGCGCTCCTCCACCGCGGCGCCGTCGTCCGACGCGTCGTTCTGGCGCATCGCGACGAGCGTCGTGCCGTCGTCGAGCGCGACGACGAAGCGCGTCACCGAGCCGAGGTAGACGACCTCGCGCACGGTTCCGACCGCCGACAGCCGCCCGTCGAGCGCCGGCTCGTCCTCCGCCAGCAGCCGGATCTTCTCCGGCCGGATCGTGTGCCGGCGGCCGTCGCGCTCGACGAGGTTCGAGGTCCCGACGAAGCCGGCGACGAACGGGTTCGCCGGGCGCTCGTAGATCTCGCGCGGCGTGCCGACCTGCTCGATGCGGCCGGTCGAGAAGACGGCGATGCGGTCGCTCATCGTCAGCGCCTCCTCCTGGGCGTGCGTGACGTAGATGAACGTGACGGCATCGCTCAGCTCGCGCTGGATGCGCTTCAGCTCCAGCTGCATGTCCTGGCGCAGCTTCAAGTCGAGCGCGCCCAGCGGCTCGTCGAGCAGCAGCACGCGCGGGCGGTTCACGAGCGCGCGTGCGAGCGCGACGCGCTGGCGCTGACCGCCCGAGAGCTGGATCGGCTTGCGCGCGCTCAGCTCGCCGAGCTGGACAAGGCGCAGCGCCTCCTGTGCCCGCGCGGCGCGCGCTCTGCGCCCGACGCCGTGCACCATCAGCCCGTAGGCGACGTTCTCCGCGACCGTCATGTGCGGGAACAGCGCGTAGTCCTGGAAGACCGTGTTGACGTCGCGCTGGTAGGGCGGCCGGTCGGTGACGTCGACGCCGTCGAGCAGGATGCGGCCGGCGTCGGGGCGCTCGAAGCCGGCGATCAGCCGCAGCGTCGTCGTCTTGCCGGAGCCCGACGGGCCGAGCATCGTGAAGAACTCGCCCGGCTCCACGTCGAGCGTGAGGCGGTCGAGCGCGACGACGTCGCCGTAGACCTTGCGCAGGCCGCTCGCGGAGACGGCAGGGGCACCTCGCTGATCGGACTGCACCTCGGACAAACGCAGCTCCTCCGGGCTCCGTGACGTCGGTGTACCCATGCTCGTCCCTCTCTGACCATTCGGCCACAGACGTTCCGGCGCGTTGGACGGCGACCGATTGGCCGAAAAGGCGAGCGGTTGATCCGCGTCAGGCCGGCGACGGCGCAGCGGAGATCTCGTACGCCACGCCGTGGTCGGCGAGCGCGTCGAGGAAGGCCGTGGCGTCGTACGCCTCGGCCGGCGCGAGGAAGCCGGCGCGGTCGTAGCCGGGCGCGGCCATCAGGGCGGCGCCGTGGACGGCGGTCGCGGCGGTGAGCGCGTAGACGTCGCCGCCGGTCGCGACGCCGCGACGCGTACGGCCGTCCTCGCCGTGCGCCTGCGCGACGAGCGTGAATCTCACGCGGGCGCGCGACTCGAGCGACGGGCCTTCCGGGAAGCGCGCGAGCAGCGGCTCGAGCGCGCGTCGGAGCGGCGAGCGCAGCGCGAGCGCCAACGCCGGCGTGACGAGCGGCGCGAGCGGCGCCGCCTTCGGCGTGCCGGTGAACGTCTCGACGGTGATGAGCGAGGCGACGCGGCGCGTGCGCACGTGGCGCGGGACGGTCAGCAGCTCGCCGGAGGGGTAGCGCATCACCGGCTGCTCGCCGAGCGGCTGGGGGAACGCGAACGACGCGCGCGACACGAGCAGCGGCGCCGGGCGCCAGCCGCCCTCCTCGTAGAGCACGCTCGGCGCCGCGAGCATCCCCAGCGCGCTGCGCAGCGTGCCGCGCGTCGGCTGCAGGTGGCGCGGCGCGTAGGCGAGCACGAGCTCGCGCAGTGGCTCGACCCCCTGGGCGGTCAGGTGCGCGAGCAGGTCGCCGGGCAGGTAGTCGAAGCCCATCGCCGGCACGAGCGCCGCACCCGATCTGCGCGCCGGCGCGTCGCAGCGGTCGCGAACGAGCGCCATGAACGGCTGCTCGCCGGTCGTGTCGACGTAGTGGGTGCCGGTCTCCGCGGCCGCGCGCACGACCGGCTCGCCGTGCCGGACGAACGGGCCCGCGCAGGCGATCACGACGGCGGCGTCGGCCAGCAGGTCGCGCAGGCCGGCGGGGTCGTCGAGCGCGACGGCGCGCGTCGCGACGTCCCCGCCGAGCGCGTCCGCCAGCCGCGCGAGCTTCTGCGCGCTGCGGCCGGCGAGGATCGCGTCGAGTCCGCGTCGACGCAGCTCGTGCGCGACGAGCGTGCCGGTGTACCCCGTCGCGCCGTAGACGACGATCGGCCCCTGCTGCGTCATCGCGCCGGCTCAGCCGCCCCGCTGGTGGAAGTAGAAGTCGGGCAGCGCCGCGCGCGTGACCTGCGAGGCGAGCCTGGCGACGAGCGCGGCGTCGCCCGTGCGCGCGGCGAGGTCGTCGAGCGTGACGATGCCCAGAAGGCGCTCGCTACCGACGTCGACGATCGGCAGGCGGCGGATGCCGTGCTGCACGAGCAGGTCGCACGCCTCGCCGACGTCCATCGCGGGCGTGCCGACGATCACCGGCGCGCTCGCGTGGTCGATCGCATGGTCCTCGCCGCTGCGGCCGTCGGCCAGGACGCTGACGGTGAGGTCGCGGTCGGTCACGATCCCCACCGGCGCGCCGTCGCGCACGAGCACGACCGAGCCGACGTTGCGCTCGCGCATCAGCGCGGCGACCTCCCGCACCGGCGTGGCCGGTTCGGCCGTGACCACGGAGGCCGTCATCACCTCGCGGATCTCCATCGCACCCGAGTCTAGGACTCGCGCCTCGCGCCGTGGGGCGGTCCCGGCGCCGCCGCACTAGCATGTGCGCCCCATGGCGACCGCGGAGATCCTGCAGGCTGAGGCGCGCGAGCGCCCGCGCATGACGGTCCTCGCGATCGTCGCGGCGATCTTCACGCTGGCCGGCAGCCTCGTCGCGCGGATCGCCGCCGGCGCGCCGCCGGACAACCTGCCGGCCGCGCTGCTCTTCTACCACGACAACCAGGCGGCGCAGTACGTGAGCGCCGCGTGCTCGGTGATCGGCGCGATCGCGATCGCGTTCGTGCTCGACTTCCTCTACCGGGCGACGAAGGCGCGCAGCCCCGAGCTGCCGAAGCAGATCCGCCCGCTGCCGTGGGTCGGCGGGATCGGCGTGGCGGTCTTCACGCTCGCCTACCAGATCGCGCTCGGCGTGAACGTCGCGCACTTCGCGACGCACGGCTCGCAGACCTACGAGGAGGCGCGCAAGGCGGTCGACGCCGGCGTGCCGCCGCTGCTCGGCCTGGTCGTCCAGCTCGCGCTGGCGCTGGCGATCGTGATGATCTCGATCAACGCGATGCGCGCCGGCCTGCTGACGCGCTTCCTCGGCTACCTCGGCGTGATCTCCGGCGCGCTGTTCGTGCTCGCCTTCGTGCCGATCCCGATCGTGCAGGTCTACTGGCTCGGCGCGCTCGCGATGCTGTTCGCCGGCCGCACGCCGAGCGGCACGCCGCCGGCGTGGCAGAGCGGCGAGGCGATGCCGTGGCCGAGCGCGGCCGACATGCGCGAGCAGCGCGTGCGCGACGCCGAGGCCCGCCGCGGGTCGGGCGGCGGCGGCGACGTCGTCGAGGGCAGCGTCGCGGAGGCGGACGACGAGCTGCCCGGCGTGGCGCCCGCCAAGCGCAAGAAGCGCAAGCGCCGCTAGAACGCGATCGCCGGCGCGTCGGGGAGGCGCGCGAGGGCGGCGTCCATGTCCGCCTCGCTGAACTCCGGGTCCTCCAGCGAGCCCGACAGGTAGGCGTCGTAGGCGGCGAGGTCGAAGTGGCCGTGGCCGGAGAGGCCGAGCAGGATCACGCGGCGCTCGCCGGCCTCGCGCGCGGCGAGCGCCTCGTCGATCGCGGCGCGCACCGCGTGCGCCGGCTCCGGTCCCGGGATGATCCCCTGCGTGCGCGCGAACTGGAGCGCGGCCGCGAACGCGTCGTTCTGCCGGTACGCGCGTGCCTCGACGAGCCCGGCCCGCACGAGCGCGCACACGAGCGGCGCGTCGCCGTGGTAGCGCAGCCCGCCGGCGTGCACCGGCGGCGGCACGAAGTCGTGCCCGAGCGTATACATCGGCAGCAGCGGCGTGAGCCCGCTCGTGTCGCCGAAGTCGTAGCGGTAGGCGCCGCGCGTGAGCGTCGGGCAGGCCGCCGGCTCCGCCGCGAGGAAGCGCGTGCGCGTGCGCCCGCGCAGCACGAGCCGCACGAACGGGAACGCGAGCCCGGCGAAGTTCGAGCCGCCGCCGACGCAGCCGACGACGACGTCCGGCGCCTCGCCCGCCATCTCCAGCTGCGTCAGCGCCTCCTGGCCGATCACCGTCTGGTGCAGGCAGACGTGGTTGAGCACCGAGCCGAGCGCGTAGTTGGCGTCGTCCGCGCTCGCCGCCACCTCGACCGCCTCGGAGATCGCGATCCCGAGCGAGCCGGTCGGGTGCGACGCCTGCCCTCGGCCTGCCTCCGTCAGGTCGGAAGGCGAGCGGTGGACGGTCGCGCCCCACGTCTGCATCATCGAGCGGCGGTATGGCTTCTGGTCATACGAGGAGCCGACCATGAAGACCTCGCACTCCAGACCGAACAGCGAGCACGCGAACGCGAGCGCCGAGCCCCACTGGCCGGCGCCCGTCTCCGTCACGAGCTTCCTCACGCCGGCGCGCGCGTTCTCGTAGGCCTGCGCGACCGCGCTGTTCGGCTTGTGCGAGCCGGCCGGCGAGACGCCCTCGTACTTGACGTAGATGTGCGCCGGCGTGTCCAACGCGCGCTCCAGCCGCCGCGCGCGGAACAGCGGCGTCGGGCGCCACAGCTTGTACGCCTCGCGCACGCGCTCGGGGATCTCCACCAGCGGCTCGGCGGCGACCTCCTGTGCGATCACGCCCGGCGGGAAGATCGCGGCGAGGTCGTCGGGCCCGGCCGGCTGCAGCGTCCCCGGGTGCAGCGGCGGCAGCGGCGGCTCCGGCAGGTCCGGCGCGATGTTGACCCAGTGCGTCGGGAGGTCGCTCTCGTCGAGCGGAAACGTCGTCGCCTCGTGGTCCATCGCAGCCTCCCTGATCGCAGCCGGCGTCGGCCGATCGTAACCGAGCGCGCGCGGACGCCGGGGCGCGGCGCGCACGCGTCCGATCGCCGACCGCAGGTGCTTGCAGGGCGTAGGCGCGGGTAACGGGCTTGAGTGGCATCCCCTCAGCGAGGAGGAGGACTCACATGGGAGCCACACACCATCCTGCGAACGGGCTGGCCGAGCGCGACGTCGCGCCGCCACGGGCCCGCGAGGCGGCCACCTCAGCGCGCGGCGGCTTCGTGATCGCCGACCCGGGGCCGCTCGGCCTCGCCGCCTTCGCGCTCACGACGTTCGTCTTGAGCATGTTCAACGCCGGGCTTGTCAGCAGAGCCGGCGAGCCGGTCGTGCTGGGCCTTGCCGTCGCCTACGGCGGGCTCGCGCAGCTGCTGGCCGGCATGTGGGAGTTCCGCACTGGCAACACCTTCGGCGCAGTGGCGTTCACGTCGTTCGGGGCCTTCTGGATCTCGTTCTTCGTGTACGTCGCGTTCTTCGCGAGAGCCGTCCCGGCCGGGAACGCCGGCGACGCGGTCGGGCTCTACCTGATCGCGTGGGGCATCTTCACGACGTACATGCTGGTCGCATCGCTGCGCACGACCGCCGCGATCGCGCTCGTGTTCCTGCTGCTGGCCGCGACGTTCTTCGTGCTCGGCATCGGCAACTCGGGCGGAAACGAATCGATCGTGAAGATCGGCGGATGGCTCGGCATCGCGACGGCGGTCGCCGCCTGGTACGCGTCGTTCGCCGCGGTCGTGAACGCGACGTTCGGGCGCGTGCTGATGCCCGTCGTGCCGTTGCGGCCCGCGGAGGAGTAGAACACCGGGGAATCTGCCTCCCGCGGGGCCGCCGACCCGCGGGACGGCGGGACCCGATCAGGTACGAGAGGAGCAAGATGTCTGACGGCGCAGCCACCGAGAGCGGTACGACGCTCGAGCAGCAGCTCGAGCGGATGCTCGAGATCGAGCGCTTCGAGCCGCCCGAGGCGTTCCGTGAGCAGGCACTGCTGAGAGATCCGTCGATCTACGAGGAGGCGGCGCGCGACCCGCAGGCGTGGTGGGCGCAGCAGGCCGAGGCGTTGGACTGGTTTGAGCGCTGGGACACGGTGCTCGACGACTCCAACCCGCCGTTCTACAAGTGGTTTGTCGGCGGGAAGCTGAACGCCTCCTACAACTGCCTCGACCGTCATGTCGAGGCCGGTCGCGGCGACCGCGTCGCCTACCACTGGCGCGGCGAGGAGGGCGAGGAGCGCGACATCACCTACGCGGACCTGCACCGCGACGTGCAGCGCTGCGCGAACGCGCTGAAGGACCTCGGCATCAGGCCCGGCGACGTGGTCGGGATCTACCTGCCGATGATCCCGGAGGTCGTCGTGGCGATGCTCGCGTGCGCGCGCATCGGTGCGCCGCATAACGTCGTCTTCGGTGGTTTCTCCGCCGAGTCGGTGCGCGAGCGGATGGAGTTCTCCGAGGCGAAGGCGCTGATCACCGTCGACGGCGCGCGGCGCAAGGGCAAGACGGCGCCGATCAAGCAGCAGGTCGACGAGCACATGGACGACCTCGCGACGCTGGAGCACGTCGTCGTCGTGCGGCACACCGGCATCGACGTGCCGATGCGCGACGGGCGCGACGTCTTCTACGACGAGGTCTGCGCGGCCGCGGAGCCGGAGTGCCCGCCGGAGCCGTTGGACGCCGAGCACCCGCTGTACATCCTCTACACGTCGGGCTCGACCGCGAAGCCGAAGGGGATCCTGCACACCACGGGCGGCTACCTGACGGGCGTCGCGGCGACGCACAGATACGTCTTCGACCTGAAGCCCGAGTCGGACGTGTACTGGTGCGCGGCCGACGTCGGCTGGGTCACCGGCCACTCCTACATCGTCTACGGGCCGCTGTGCAACGGCGCGACGTCGGTGATGTGGGAGGGTGCGCCCGACTATCCCCACAAGGGGATCTGGTGGGAGATCGTCGAGCGCTGCAGAGCGACGATCCTCTACGCCGCGCCGACCGCGATCCGCACGTTCATCAAGTGGGGTGCGGAGCTTCCGGGCAGATACGACCTGTCGTCGCTGCGGCTGCTCGGCAGCGTGGGGGAGCCGATCAACCCGAAGGCGTGGCTCTGGTACCACCAGGTGATCGGCGGCGGGCGCTGCCCGATCGTCGATACGTGGTGGCAGACCGAGACCGGCGCGATCATGATCACGCCGCTGCCGGGGCTCACGGAGACGAAGCCGGGCTCGGCGACGACGCCGTTCCCGGGCGTGTTCGCGGACGTGGTGAGCGAGGCCGACGGGCAGCCGGTCGAGAACGGTCAGGGCCTGCTGGTGCTGACGCAGCCGTGGCCGTCGATGCTGCGCACCCTCTACAAGGAGGAGGACCGCTTCGTCGAGACGTACTTCTCGCGCTTCGGCAAGGAGACGTACCTCGTCGGAGATGCCGCTCGCCGCGACAGGGACGGCTACTTCTGGGTGATCGGGCGCATCGACGACGTGGTGAACGTGTCCGGTCACCGGCTCTCGACGGCCGAGGTCGAGTCGGCGATCGTCGCGCACGAGCTGGTCGCGGAGGCGGCCGTGATCGGCCAGTCCGACGAGGACACCGGCCAGGCGATCTGCGCGTTCGTGACGCTGAAGGGCGACACCGAAGGCACCGACGAGGTCGAGGGCGGCATCAGAGCGGTCGTCGCCGAGCGGATCGGCAAGTTCGCCCGGCCGAAGCGGATCGTGTGGGCGGACGACCTGCCGAAGACGCGCAGCGGCAAGATCATGCGCCGCCTGCTGCGCGACATCGCCGAGGGCCGCGCGCTCGGCGACGTCACGACCCTGCGCGACCCCGACGTGATGCAGCAGCTGCAGGGCAAGATCGCCGAGGCGCAAGCGGCGGAGAGCTAGGACGCTTGGCGGACCGGCGGGCGGTCGGCGCGCGCCGGCCGCCCGCCGTCGCCGCTGACGGCCGCAAGCCGCGGCGTCACGGGCGTCGGCGCCGTCTCAGCCGCCTTCCGCTTTTCGGTAGGTTGCGCTGCGTGATCCGGCGCACAGAAATCGAGCGCCTGGCTTGACGGGCGTCGTGCGGTGGGTGAGCCTTGCGCTGACGCTGGTTCCGATGGTTGTCGGCGTGTCGGGCGTCGGAGGCGCCGACGCGCCGGGGCCCCCATGCGTGCAGGGAACGCCGTCGCGGGGATGGTGCGGGGATGGCGGCCCAGCCGTCAGGGCTCGCCTCGCGTCGCCGGGATCGATCGTCTCGCTGCCCGGAGGCGGCTTCGTCTTCAGCGACACGTTGAACAGCGCAATTCGGGAGGTCACCTCCGACGGCGTGATTCACACCATCGCCACGCTCGGCGTCGATCGCATCGGGTGCTGGCCAGGGCAGCTGGCGGCTGCCCCCGACGGGCGACTGCTGGTTGTCTCGCCGAATTGCGCGAGCGTGTTCCGCATCTCGTGGGACGGAACGGTGACGTTGGTCGCGGGGCACGGCGGACCGTTCGCGGTCGGCGCGTCGGCGGATGGCGACACGCCGCGCATCTCGCTCGTCGCTCCGACCGGCGTCGCCGTCTCCGGCGAGGGCACGACCTGGATCGCCGACGGCACGGCGCTGGTTCGGGTTGACCCTGACGGCTCTGCTCGCCGCATACCGCTCGATCCAGCCTTCCCTCTGGGAACGATCCAGGTGGTCCCCGGCGGCTCCCTGCTCGTCAGCGCGCCGACGCGCAGGTCGCTCTGGCTGGTGGACCCGGCCACGGGCCGTGCGCACCGCGCCGAAGGCTGCAGCGACTTTCGGTTGAGCCTGTGCGATGTCGGCAGTGTCGACAGCACGACCGGTCGTCCCGCCGAGTTCGCCGTGCTTCCGTCGGGCGATCTCCTCCTGGCCGAGCGCGACGACGATCAGATCGAGCGATTCGGTCACATCCACATAGGGACGCGAATCGCGGGCGATGGCGCGCCCGGCTTTGCGGGCGACGGCGGTCCGGCGGCTGCCGCCAGACTCTTCGAACCGTCCGCGGTCGCAGCTCGGGCCGACGGTAGCCTGCTCGTCGCGGACGCCGGGAACGACCGGATTCGCTTGATCTCCACAGCGCACACCATTCAGACCGTGGCCGGGTCTGGATCGCCGGCGTGGCGTTTCCAGCCGACCGCCATGCGCGCCCCGCCGGCATGCGGTCGATCCTGCGGCGACATCAACTATGACCGTCTCTGGAACTACTTCTACCTGTCGGATCGTCCCTTGCGGGCGCGGGCGGGAAGCGACGTCGTAATTCACTTCGTCACGTCGCGCGCGGCGTCGGTCGTCCTGCAGGTGCTTGCGGGCGGCGCACGGGTCGCCCGTCGCCACGCTCGGGTCGGAGCTGGGCGAGTCACGATGCGCCTCAGGCCGCTGCATCGGGGGCGCTACGCGGTCACGTTGACCGGTTCCGCGAGCGGCGACACGGCATCGGACGGCGCACCCCTCACCGTTCGCTAGGTGGAGCTGCGGACGAGTGACCGAGAGCAGAGCGCGCTGGCGGATCGGCTTCACGACGGCGACGGCGGTCGCCGCGCTCGCCTCTTCCGTCTTCGCGCTCGCGTTCTCGCTCTGGCCGGGACTCAAGCCGGACCCGAAGGCGTCCTACGAGGCACGCGTGTCGGTCTTCGCGATCGAGCCCGGAGTGACGTTCGGTGCCTACCTGCACCGGTTGGCGTTCTCTCCCGAGCGCTACCGCGAGCGCCGCGATCAACTGCTCAGCCGCGGGGCCCGGGGAGCTGGCGGGGCGGTGCCGCTCGGGCTCATGCGGCTTCGTGGAGAGGTCGCCTACATCCGCACGAGCATCGAAGGCTTCAAGCGGAGCAGCGTCGAGCTGCGTTGGTCGATGTACGACGCGCGCTCGGGCCGCAGGCTCCACGGCGCCAGCTTCGGCGACATCCCGGCGGCGAGCGTCCGAGGCGACGCCCCGAGCGATCGCACGATGCAGCAGGTGTGGATCCCACCGCCTCCCGGTCCGGGTCCCTACTTCCTGCGCGCGGGGATCTATGACGCGCGCGAGACACTGCTTGACGTGGCGGACAGCGCTCCGTTCCGGGAACGATGAGCGCGGCTCGCTCTCAAGCGCCCGCCGCGTCGCGCTTCGCCTGCGTGCGGATCTCGGAGAGGATGCGTTCGAGGCGGGGCTCGGTCTCGCGGTCGACGTGCGTCATCGTCGCGGCGACCGCCGGATGGACCTCGGCGATCGCGGCGTGGAGCGCGTGCGCGACGGCGCGGTAGGAGGGGTGGCCCTCGCGGCCGGAGCGCAGCTCGATCAGCTGCATCGCCGCGCGCGCGTTCATGTCGAGCACGTAGCGGATCCGGTAGCCGAGGCAGACCGCGTACGGCGCCGCCGCGTGCAGGCCCGCGTCGGCCAGTCGCGCGTACTCGACGCGTGAGACCTCCAGCGCGCGGCGGTAGTCGTCGCCGCAGCCGGCCAGCTCGACCTCCTCCGGCACCTCGGCGCCGAGGTGCGGCGTCAGCGCCTGCCACTGGCATGTCAGCATCCGATGCCGCTGCAGGTCGCGGAAGGCGCCGTAGTCGGAGACGATCTCGAAGCGGTACCGCAGCGCCTCGAAGCCGCGTCCCGGCCGGTGGCGCCGATTCTCGCGCGCGCCGACGAGGTCGCCCAGCAGCGCGGCGCGCTCGTCGGCGCTCATCGTCGCGACGCGCTCGCGTGCGCGCTCCTCGGGCACGCCGCTCGCCTCGAACAGCAGCGCGGCGAGCAGGTCGTCCTCCTCGCCGTCGTGGCGCAGCAGCGTCACCGACGGACCGCCGTCGGCGGAGGCGTCCGCGTCCTCCGACAGGCCGAGCCGTGCGGCCCACGCCGCGCCCGCCTCCGCGCGCGTGCGCAGGTAGTCGACCCACTCGCCGCCACGCTCCGGTCGCTCGACGCGCGTCACGAACGACGGGATCGTCGCCTGCACGGCGCGCAGCAGCGAGGCGCCGCAGCGCTGCGCCTCCGGCAGCGGGTGCGCGAGCAGGTGCAGGATCAGCTGCTCGTACGTCTGGCCGCTCGCGAAGATCCCCATGTGCGAGAGCGAGGCGGCCGGCAGCAGGCCGCGCAGCAGGTCCAACGCCTTCGCCTTCACCGCGCGCGAGTGCGCGCGCTCGTCCTCGCCCTCGCGGCGCGGGAACTGCTCAGCCGCCCACGCCGAGACGCGCGGCAGCAGCGCCGCGTACGTGTCGAACAGCGCGTCCATCGCGCGCGTGTACTCGGGACCGAGCGCGGCGTCGCGGAAGTAGCGGTAACGCGCCGGAGCTGGCGCCGGCTCCATCGGCGCGTCGTAAGCGATGTAGCGCGTCGACTGCTCCAGGTAGGCGCCGAGCCGCGGACGCTGCAAGAGCTTCGTCAACACGTTCGAGACCCACTCGCACGCGACGTGCGCGCCGCCGAGCTGCGCGACCGAGTCGTCGCCGTAGCCGAGGAAGATTCTCTCGTACAGCTGCGCGGCCCGTTCGCCCTCGCCGCTCGTGTCCCACCCCGCCGGCAGCTCCGGCAGCGAGTCGGCGAACTCGTCCAGGAACAGCCGCCGCAGCGTTCCCGGGTAGCGCGAGTAGCGCGCGAACAGCGCGCCCTTCACCGTCTCCGGCAGGTTCAGCAGCGCGAAGACGGGCGCGTCGAGGTCGCTGACGTGCGGCGCCAGTCGTGCGCGCTCGGCCTCGGTGAACGTCTCGCTCGGGTACTCCACGGGGGCGGACACCCTAGCGCCGGCTCCGGCGGTCTCGGCTGACCGCCGCACGAATGGGCATCCGCGGGTCGGGTAGCCCAGGTTCATGGCCAAGCTCCACCTCCCACATCGACACACCGACGACGTCGACGAGACCGAGGACGGCCTGCCGGCCGGCCAGGAGGTCTCCGGCGATCGGCCGCAGCGCCGGCGGATGGACTACCGGCCCGTCGGCACGGACGCGGGCACGGGCCTGGTCCCGACGCTCAAGCGCACCGTCCTCGAGTTCAAAGAGGACAACATGACCGACTGGGCCGCGGCCCTCACCTACTACGGGCTGCTGGCGCTGTTCCCGGCGCTGCTGGCGCTCGTGTCGATCGTCGGCGTCTTCGGCGATCCAATGACGACGACGAGAAAGCTGACGGAGATCGTCACGTCGGTCGGGCCGAGCCCCGCGGCCGACACGTTCTCCGGCCCGATCAGATCGATCACCTCCAACCGCAGCGCGGCGGGGATCATGTTCTTCGTCGGCCTCGGCATCGCGCTGTGGTCGGCGTCCGGCTACATCGGCGCGTTCATGCGCGCCTCGAACGTCGTCTACGAGACGCCGGAGGGCCGGCCGTTCTGGAAGCTGCGCCCGCTGCAGATGCTCGTCACGCTCGTGATGGTCGTGCTGCTCGCGCTGCTCGCGCTGTCGCTCGTGCTGACCGGCCCGGTCGTCGACCAGGTCGCCGGCCCGCTCGGCGTCAGCAGCGCCGCGACGACCGTGTGGGACATCGCCAAGTGGCCGGTGATGCTCGCCGTCGTGATCCTGATGATCGGCGTCCTCTACCACGCCGCGCCGAACGTCGAGCTGCCCGGCTTCAAGTGGGTCACTCCAGGCGCGATCGTCGCCGTCGTCGTGTGGCTGATCGCCTCCGCGCTGTTCGGCCTCTACGTCGCGAACTTCGGCTCCTACGACAAGACGTACGGCGCGCTCGCCGGCGTCGTCGTGCTGCTGATCTGGCTGTGGATCACGAACCTCGCGCTGCTGTTCGGCCTGGAGTTGAACGCGGAGCGCGAGCGCAGCCGCGAGATCAAAGCTGGCGTCCCCGGCGCCGAACGCGAGCTCCAGCTCGACGCGCGCGACGACCCGAAGCGCAAGCGCACCACCTGACCAAGCTGCAGTGCTCCTGAGCGGCCGCCGCCCGTTTCCTAGCCGGAGACGGGCGGCAGTCGTGGCTGGCGCGCCGGAGCGTCCGGCACGACGCCGTCGCCGCCGGTGCCGTCGCCGGCGATCGGGCCCAGCTCGGGACCGGGCGGGCGCCACTCCGAGCGCGCGCTCATCAGCGCCTCGATCTCCGCGCGACGGGCCGGCGTCGGCACCGCCCAGCCCGGCTCGTAGCCGAACACCTCGTGCAGCGGCGCGCGCGTGAAGCGCTCGCCGACGACCGCCAGCCGACCCGGGTCCACGAGCGCGGGGTGGACGACCCCGCAGGTGCGCGCGAGCGCCAGCAGCTCGCCGCGCAGCGCGCGCATGTACGTCGCGTGGCGGATCGACTTCAGCGCCGGATCGAGCCCGCCGGCAAGCCACGCGTTCTGCGTCGCGACGCCGGTCGGGCAGCGGCCGGTGTGGCAGCGCTGCGCCTGGATGCAGCCGATCGACATCATCGCCTCGCGCCCGACGTTGACCATGTCGGCGCCGAGCGCGAGCGCGAACAGCGCCGCGTCAGGGAAGCCAAGCTTGCCGGAGCCGACGAACACGACGTCCTCGGCGATCCCAGCGCGCGCGAAGGCGCCGTACGCGCGCGCGAAGCCGAGCTTGAACGGCAGCGCGACGTGGTCGGTGAACGTCAGCGGCGCGGCGCCGGTGCCGCCCTCGCCGCCGTCGATCAGCACGTAGTCGACGCCGCGGCCGCGGTCGTCCGCCATCGCCTGCGCCAGCTCGTCCCAGAAGGCCTGCTCGCCGACGGCCGACTTGATCCCGACCGGCAGCCCGGTCGCGTCCGCCACCCGCTCGACGAAGTCCAGCAGCTCGTCGATGCTGCAGAACGCGCTGTGCCCCGGCGGGCTGACGCAGTCGCGCCCCGCCTCGACGCCGCGGATCGCCGCGATCTCCGGCGTGACCTTCGCGGCCGGCAGCAGCCCGCCGAGCCCCGGCTTGGCGCCCTGCGAGAGCTTGATCTCGATCGCGCGGACCGGATGGTCGGCGATCGTCTCCCGCAGCGCCTCCAGCGAGAAGCGCCCCTGCGCGTCGCGGCAGCCGAAGTAGCCGGTCCCGATCTGGAAGATCAGCTCGCCGCCGTGGCAGTGGTGCGGCGCGAGGCCGCCCTCGCCGGTCGACTGCAGGCAGCCGGCCTCGCGGCAGCCCTCGTTGAGGGCCTGCACCGCCGGGCCCGACAGCGCGCCGTAGCTCATTCCCGAGACGTTCACCAGCGAGCGCGGGCGGAACGCGTGGCGCCGTCCGCGCGCGCCGCCGAGCACTTTGCCGGCGGGGATGGCGTAGTCGGGGAAGCCGCCGGGTGCCCCGTCGCGTGGCGGGGGAACCGGGAAGGGCGCGTGCTCGATCGCCAGCATCGAGCCGACCGCCTCCATCTCGTTGTCGGTCCCGAAGCCGAACGTGTTCGTCTGCGACTTCGCCGAGGCGTAGATCCAGCGCCGCTGGTCGCGGTTGAACGGGCGCTCCTCGTCGTTGCTTGTGACGATGTACTGGCGCAGCTCGGGGCCGAACAGCTCCAGCACGTAGCGCAGGTGCCCGACGACCGGGAAGTTGTGCAGGATCGCGTGGCGGCGCTGCGTCAGGTCGTAGCCGACGACGCCGGCGAGGCCCACGCCGAGAGCGGTCAGCGCGTGTCGGCGGGGGCGACCCATCGGCCGGGATCGTAGCGGCGCAAACCTTCTCCTCGGCGGCGAGGTCAGTCGGCGTGCGCGCACTTCTCGTCGCCGCTTGCGGATCGCGGCGGTGGGTAGCCGTTGAGGACCCGGCAAGCGACGCAGAGGAGGAGTTGGAATGGCCGACGCGAGTGCGACCGCCGACCGCGCCAAGGAGCAGGTGCAGGAGAAGGCGCAGGTCGCGCAGGAGAAGATGCAGGAGACCGCGGACACGATGCGCTCCCGCGTCCGCGAGCAGGTCGATCAGCGCTCCACGCAGGCGGGCGGACAGGTCCGCTCGACCGCGCAGGCGCTGCGCTCGACGAGTCAGAGACTGCGCGAGGACGGCCAGGACGGTCCGGCGCGCGCGGCCGAGCGCGCGGCCGACCAGGCGGAGAAGGTCGGCGGCTGGCTGGAGCAGTCCGACGCCGACCGGATCCTCCGCGACGTCGAGGACTTCGGGCGTCGCCAGCCGATGGCGGTCGCGGCGATCGGGCTCGCGCTCGGCTTCGCCGCCTCGCGCTTCCTGAAGGCGTCGAGCCGCACGCGCTACACGCAGGGCGACTACCACCGCGGCTATGGCGGCTACGGCACCACGAGCGGCGGGTGGGAGCGGCCGACGGGCATCCAGCCGGAGAGCACCGGTCCGGTCGTGCCGAGCCACGCCGGCGAGCGCATCCCCGCCGCGACGAACGGGCTCTCGTGAGGAGGCGCGCGTCATGAGCGCACACGGGACGACCCCGAACGGGCACGACCTGCGTGACGAGTCGATCGCCGAGCTCGTCAAGCGGCTCGCCGACCAGACGAACACGCTCGTGCACCAGGAGATGGAGCTCGCCAAGGCCGAGCTGACCGAGAAGGGCAAGGTCGCGGGCCAGGGCGCCGGACTGCTCGGCGCCGCCGCGCTCGTCGGGCTGCTGGCGGCCGGTGCGCTGACCGCGTGCCTGATCGCGCTGCTGCAGACCGCGATCGACCACACGTGGCTCGCCGCGCTGATCGTCGCCGTCGTCTACGCGGCGATCGCGATCCCGCTCGCGCTGCGCGGCCGCGATCGCATCCGGGCGGCCACCCCGCCCGCACCCGAGAAGACCATCGAGAGCGTGAAGGAGGATGCCGAATGGGCCAAGACCCGGACGCGATCCGCCATGAGGTAGAGCACACCCGTGAGCAGATGGGCGAGACGATCGACGCGCTCGGCTACAAGGCCGACGTGAAGGGCCGCGCGAAGGACCGCGTCGGCGAAACGGTCGAAGGCGTCAAGGAGAGGATGGGCATGGCGACGAGCAGGGTCGGCGACGCGACGCCGGACGCCGCGCAGGTCAAGCAGGGCGCGCGCCGCGCTGCCGGCGTCGCGCAGGAGAACCCGCTCGGCCTCGCGGTCGGGGCGATGGCGGCCGGCTTCCTCGCCGGCATGCTGATCCCGTCCTCGCGCGTCGAGGACGAAAAGCTCGGCCCGATGGCCGACCAGGTCAAGCAGCAGGCGAAGGAGACCGGCCAGGAGGCGCTGGAGCACGGCAAGCAGGTGGCGCAGAGCGCCGCCCAGAGCGCTGCCGAGACGGTCCGCGAGGAGGGCCGCGAGCACGGCGAGCAGCTTGCCGAGACGGCGCGCGAGAACGCGCAGACCGCGCGCGAGAACGCGGGCGCCGCCAGCCGCTAGCGTTGGAGATCGCCGCCGGCCGAGACCCCGCCGGCGGCGGCGCTCCTCAGGAGGCCGCCGACAGCTGCGCCGGCGCCCCGGCGTCGACGAGCGCCTGCGGGATCGCGATCGTGCCGTCGTCGCGCTGGCCGTTCTCCAGCAGCGCGATCAGCGTGCGCCCGACCGCGACCGCGGTGCCGTTCAGCGTGTGCAGCGTCTCCGGCTTCCTCGCGTCCTTCGAGCGATACCGGATCTCGAGCCGTCGCGCTTGGAAATCGGTCGTGTTCGAGCACGAGGTCAGCTCGCGGTAGCGGCCCTGCCCCGGCAGCCACGCCTCGCAGTCGTACTTCTTCGCCGCGGGCGCGCCGAGGTCGTCGACCGCGATGTTGACGACGCGGTAGGGGATCTCCAGCGCCTGCAGGATCGACTCCTCGATCGCGAGGATCCGCTCGTGCTCGTCGTGCGACTCCTCCGGCGCGACGAAGCTGAACATCTCGACCTTGTCGAACTGGTGCACGCGGAAGATCCCGCGCGTGTCTCTGCCGGCGGCGCCGGCCTCGCGGCGGAAGCAGGGGGAGAAGCCGGCGTAGCGCAGCGGCAGCTGCTCGGCGTCAAGGATCTCGCCCGCGTGCAGGGAGGCGAGCGCCACCTCGGAGGTGCCGACGAGGTACAGGTCGTCGGCCTCGACGCGGTAGATCTGCTGCTCGGTGTCGGGCAGCATGCCGGTCCCGAACAGCGCCTGCTCGCGCACGAGCACGGGCGGGATCACCGGCTCGAAGCCCTCCTTCGTCAGCCGCTCCAGCGCGAAGCGCACGAGCGCCAGCTCCAGCAGCACGAGCTCGCCCTTGAGGTACGCGAAGCGGCTGCCCGACAGGCGCGCGCCGCGCTCCATGTCGATCCGATCGCCGGCCAGCTCCAGGTGGTCCCTGCCGGTTTTGCCCGCCTCGCCCCACTCGCGCACGACGGTGTCCTCGGGCGCGGCGTCCTCGGCGGGGAGGTTCGGCAGCGCGCGCAGCAGCTCGTCGCGCTCGGCGGCGACCTGCGCCTGCGCGTCGGAGAGCGCACGGCCGCGCTCGGACAGCTCGCGCAGCTGGGCGCGCTGCTCCTCGGTTGGGGCGCCGCGCAGGCCCCGCGTCGCCTCGTTCTGCTCGGCCTGCAGCGTCTCCAGCTGCGTCGTCAGCTCGCGCCAGCGCTCGTCGGCCGCAAGCAGCGCGTCGACCTGCGCCGGATCCGCGTCACCGCGCCGTGCGAGCGCGGCGCGGACCGCGTCGGGATCGCGGCGGATCAGTCTGAGGTCGAGCACGAGCGGGTGGGCGGGCGGGCGCCTCTTCCCGCCCGTCAGTCCCC
>JBQCIQ010000033.1:0-2949 GCA_051953595.1 Conexibacter sp.
CGTGGTGGCTCTGGGGGCCGGAATGGTGCTCGCAGTGGCCGCCACCTTCGCCCCCGCGGGAGAGCCATACAAGCGTCATAAAGATGCCGGTCGCGATCACGTTCAAGGCCAGCTTGTAGTTGAGGCCGACCGAGCCGAAGACGTCGCCGCGGCTGGGGCGGGGGCCGGTCGGGACGAGCCCGACGAGGCCGAAGACGCCATCGACGATCAGCGCCGCGAGGATGATCGTGACCAGCATCAGTGCCGTGATCCGCATGGCGAAGGCGGTGCCGTAGTACTTGCGGTAGGCGAGCACGATCGGCAGCACGATCAGGTCGGCGAAGATGAACGCCATCACGCCGGCGAAGGGGATCCCGCCCGCCCACAGCACCGCCGCGAGCGGCACGTTGCCGATCGAGCAGACGAAGCTCAGCACGGCGATCACGGGCCCGATCAGCGCCGCCCACACGACGCGCACCGCCGCCGGCGCGTCCTCGAGGAAGAGGCCGTTGAAGACGTCCATCCCGAGCAGCGCGATGAAGCCGGCGAGCAGGAAGCCGATCGTGATCTCCTTCCACAGCATCAGCCAGTCGGCGCGGAAGTTGCCGGCGACCTGCGTCCACGCCTCGCGCGACGTCAGGCGCTCGCGCCAGCCCGCCGGGACGGCGCCGCCGGCGCCGTGGTGCGCGTGGTCGTGGGCGCCGTGGTCGTGGCCGTGGTCGTGATGCGCGCAGCCGTGCGCCTCGCCGCCGGCCGCGGCGGCATGCGCGCGCCCCTCGCGCTCGAGCGTGCGGCTGACGAACACCCGCAGCAGCGCCCACATCAGCCCGATCATCACCAGCCCGCCGAGGTACTCGCCGAGCGTGAACTGCCAGCCGAGCAGCACCCACAGCACGAGCCCGAGCTCCCACACGAGGTTCGTCGAGGCGAACTGGAACGCGAGCGCGCTCGCGAGCGAGGCGCCCTTCGCGAACAGGCTGCGCGCGATCGCGATCGCGGCGTACGAGCACGAGGAGGAGGCGGCGCCGAGGCCGGTCGCGCGGCCCACCGGCGCGATCCCCTCGCCCGCGAGCGCCGACTGGATCCGCTCGCGCGGCACCCACGCCTGCACGATCGCGGAGATCGCGAAGCCGAGCACGAGCGCCCACCACACCTCCCACGCCATCAGCACGGCGTTCCACAGTCCGTCGCCGATCGTGGAGATCACGTCGCTCATGCAGACGAACGTAGCACATATACCCGGAGGGGGTATACTTCAGCGCATGAGCGAGCCACGCGGCTACAGCGCCACGAAGGACCAGCTGCAGAAGCGCCTGCGGCGCATCGAGGGCCAGGTGCGCGGCGTGCAGGGGATGGTCGAGGAGGACCGCTGGTGCATCGACGTGATCACGCAGATCTCGGCGATCCAGGCGGCGCTCGACAAGGTCGCGCTCGGGCTGCTCGACGAGCACGCCCGCCACTGCGTGATGAGCGGCCCGGACGGCGAGCGCGCCGACCGCACCGACGAGCTGATGGCCGCGGTCGGGCGCCTCATGCGACGCGGTTGAGCGCGCGCCCGGCCGCGAGACCCGCTACCCTCGCGCGCCGACGCATGGCCGCAAGAGACGACACGCGCGACGAGACGATCTGCCACCCCTGCAGAGGGAGCGGCACGGTGATCTCCGGGCTCGGCGGCGAGCAGAGACGCATCACGTGCCCGTGGTGCGGCGGCAGCGGCGTGCGCGACCCCGAGCGCGACGCGCAGCGGGCCGGCGAGGCGCTGCGCGCGGCGGCCGGCGAGGGCTGAACGCACCGCTTCACGGCGCGCCGAGAGATCGTCGGCGTGCCGGCCGCTTGCAAGACGTCCACCAAACGTCCATAGGGGCTCAACCCCACTCCGCGGCGTGCCGATGAGAGGCATGCCAGAGCCGAGAGGCCCGCGAGGCCCCCGTCCAGGGATCTGGCGGAGAACAAACGGACCCCTACGGTTCCAGGAGGATTCATGCTGCTCAACGCCATTCGTCGGCGCATCGGAGACGAGAGAGGCTTCACGCTGATCGAGCTCCTCGTCGTGATCCTGATCATCGGCATCCTCGCCGCGATCGCGATCCCGTCGTTCCTCTCGCAGAAGGACAAGGCAGGCGACGCAAGCGCCAAGTCCTACGTCCGCAACATGCAGACGGCGGAGGAGACGTACTACACCGACAACAACACGTACACGGCGAACACCGCGGACCTGAGAACGATCGAGCCGGTCCTCGCCGACGTCCCCAACCCCGGCGGCACCGCCCCCGCGGCTGCGGCCGTCACCGACATCAGAGTCGACTACAGAGTCAGCGCGACGTCGAAGGCCGGTGTCACCTACTCGATTACGCGCGCCAGCACGGGCGTCACTACCCGCAGCTGCGACAGACCCAACGTTGGGGGCTGTAACTCCGGCAGCAGCTGGTAGCACCGCTTCACCTGCAGCAAGCACACCAAGACGCCAGGACGGGGCGGGCCATGCGGCCCGCCCCGTTCGCGTTTGAGGACGGGGGACGCGGGCCGTGCAGCGCGACGGCCTACGGCTATGACGCTGCCGATCGGCTCGTCCTGCACCACGACGCACTCGGCTCGACGCGCATGCTGACCGAAGCGCGAGGAGCCGTGAGCGCCACGTTCAGCTACGCGCCCTATGGCGCGCTCACCGGGACGGGAGACAAGCCGCGTCGTCGCGCTGGACTTCCATCCCATCCCGATGCGTCCGGGCCACCGCTGACGCCCCGCATCTCGACAGCGGCCCCGACGCACGCCCGTCGATCGAGCGGCAGTTGATGGACTGCAGGGGCCCGCAGTTGATGTGGGAGATGTGTGCGAACGACGACGCGTTCGCGCACGGCGAAGGCCGCGGCCGCGGCGCGCCGGCGAGAGAGCGCCCAGAATTGAGCCCACCGCGGATGCGAAGCGGTTAGGGATGATAAGGAAAGTGTTATTAGCCAAGTTCGGCAGCGT
>JBQCIQ010000034.1:0-4658 GCA_051953595.1 Conexibacter sp.
AGCATCCTGATCGACGAGACGACGACCTTCATCGTCCAGGGGATCACCGGGCGCGAGGCGGTCAACCTCACGCGCGAGTGCCTCGACTACGGCAAGGGCGCGAAGATCGTCGGCGGCGTCACGCCGGGCCGGCTCGGCCGCGACGTGCACGGGGTCCCCGTCTTCGACACCGTGGCCCAGGCGGTCGAGCACCACGGCGGGCCGATCGACGGCTCCGTCGTCACGGTCCCCCCCGCCTTCACGAAGGACGCGGTGCTGGAGGCGATCGCCAACGGCATCAAGCTGATCGTGATCGTGACCGAGCGGATCCCGCGCCGCGACGTCGCGCAGATGGTCGAGTTCGCCAAGCAGCACGACGCGCGCATCATCGGCCCGAACTGCCTCGGGATCATCGTCCCCGACGTGATCAAGATGGGCGGCATCGGCGGCCCGGCGAAGGACGCCGCGAAGGCGTACACGCCCGGCTCCGTCGGCGTCATCTCCCGCTCCGGCGGCATGACGACCGAGATGTCCTCGACGCTGACCGCCGCCGGCCTCGGCCAGTCGACCGCTGTCTCGATCGGCGGCGACGCGATCATCGGATCGTCGTATGCCGAGCTGATGCCGCTGTTCGAGGCCGACGAGCAGACCGAGGCGATCGTGATCTACACCGAGCCGGGCGGCCGCATGGAGGCCGAGCTGGCGCGGTGGGTCAAGGAGAACGACTCGCGTCTCCCCATCGTCGCGTTCATGGCCGGCCGCTTCATGGACGAGATGCCGGGGATGTCGTTCGGGCACGCTGGCACGATCGTCGAGGGCAAGGCCGACACGGCCGCCGAGAAGATCGCCCGCCTGGCCGAGGCCGGGATCGTCGTCGCCGAGGAGATCTCGCAGATCCCCGACATCGTCAAGAGCAGAATCGCCGAGAGGAGCGCCGTCTGATGCCCGGCACGTTCATCGACGTCGACGTCGATCCCGCCGTCGCGGCCGACCCGTCGGTCGCCGCGAAGCTGACGGAGGTCTGCCCCGTCGACATCTACGCGCAGAAGGAAGACGGCACGCTCGACGTCGTCGAGAAGAACCTCGACGAGTGCGTCCTCTGCCGCCTCTGCATCGACGCCGCGCCGGCCGGCACGGTGCGCGTCGTGAAGCTCTACGACGAGGGCGCGGTCCTGCAGTCCTGAGCCGCCGCTGCGGCGCCGAGGACGAGCGGCGCAAGCTGCTCGTCCTCGCGCAGCAGCGCGGCGATCTGCTCGGCCGGCGCCGGTCTGGCGAACCAGTAGCCCTGGCCGAGGTCGCAGCCCAGCTCCCGCAGCACGACCAGCTGCTCGGCCGTCTCGATCCCCTCGGCGATCGCGGTCAGTCCGAGCGCGTGCGCCAGCTCGATCATCGCCGTGACGATCGCGAGCGTGCGCGGGTCCCCGAGCGTGGCGATGAACGAGCGGTCGATCTTGACCGCCGAGGCGGGGAAGCGCCGCAGGTAGGAGAGCGACGCGTAGCCGGTGCCGAAGTCGTCGATCGCGATCCCCGCACCGAGCTGCTTGAGGCCGGTCAGGACCGTCAGCCCCGCCTCGACGTCGTCGAGGATCACGCTCTCCGTCACCTCCAGCAGCAGCGTCGAGGGATCGATCTCGTGGCGCGTGAGCGCGTCGGCCACGCGGTTCATGATCTCCGGGTCGGCGAGCTGACGGACCGACAGGTTCACCGACGTCCAGGGCGTCTGCGCGATCGTCGCGTCCTGCTCCCACGCGCGCGCCTGGCGCAGCGCCTCGTCGAGCACCCACGCGCCGAGCGGGACGATCAGGCCGGTCTCCTCCGCGAGCGGGATGAACTCGGCCGGCATCACCGTCGCGCCGTCGCGCTCCCAGCGCAGCAGCGCCTCGACGCCGACGATCCGCCCGCTGTGCAGCTCGACCTCGGGCTGGTAGTGGAGCCGCAGCTGGCCGTCCTCCGGCGCCGAGCGCAGCGCGCGCTCCAGCTCGCTGCGTCGCCGCAGGCGCGCGCCGAGCTCTTCCGAGTAGGTCTCGCAGCGCCCGCGGCCGAGCTGCTTCGCGCGGTACATCGCCGCGTCGGCCTCGGCGATCAGCTCCGCCGGCTCCTTCGCGGGAGCGGCGAGCGTGACGCCGACCGACGCGCCGAGCTGGAACGGCTCGCCGTCGAGCACGAACGGATCGCACAGCATCGCGAGGATCCGCTCGCCGATCTCGACGATCGCCTGCTCACTCGCAAGCGACTCGCAGACGAGGATGAACTCGTCGCCGCTGAGGCGGCCGAGCGTGTCATGCGGGCGCACGACCTGTCTGAGCCGCCCGGCGACCTCGCGCAGGATGCGGTCGCCGGATGCGTGGCCGAGCGTGTCGTTGACCGACTTGAAGCCGTCGAGGTCGACGAAGAAGACGGCGGTGCGAGCCGCCGGATCGCGCCGCAGGCGCGACAGCGCACGCGCCAGCTCGTCGCTGATCAGCACGCGGTTCGGCAGCCCCGTGAGCGCGTCGTGCGTCGCCTGGTGCACGAGCCGGTTGGCCGCGCGCTGACGCTCGACGACGCGCCCCAGCTCGGTGCCGACCTGCGCCATCAGGTCGATCAGGCCGTCGTCCGGCTCGACCACGCGCTCGGTCAGGAACTCGAGCACGCCGACGACCTCGCTGCCGACGAGGATCGGGAAGCCGAGCGCGGTGTGCAGCCCCTCGACCAGCGCCGCCTGGTTGCGCGGCAGCTCCGTGACGCGTGCGAAGTCGCGCAGCCAGACGGCGTGACGCGCCGCCAGCACACGACCTGGAAGCCCCTGCCCGGCCACCAGGCGCAGCTGCTCCGTCGCGCGCTGGAACGCGTCGAAGCGGCCTGCCCCGGCCCACAGACCGGTCGGGACGAGCGCGCCGTCGTCGGCGCACAGCCAGGCATGGCCGAGCTGCCAGCTCCAGTGCTCGCAGGTCGCCGCCAGCGCGGTGCTGAGCGCGTCCTCGACGCTCGCCGCCTCGTTCGCGGCCCGCGCGACGGTGCGCAACAGCCGCAGGCGCTCATGCTGCTCGAACAGCTCGCGCGTGGCGCGCTCGGAGATCGCCTCCGCTTCGAGGCGCGCGGCGCGCTCGCGCTCGCGCCGCCGCTGCACGCGCTCCAGCTGGCCGCTCACGAGCAGAACTCGATCTCGATCAGGCAGCGCTCGTCGCCGCGGTGCATGCACTCGGACTGGGCGATCTCGACCCGCTGGCCGAAGTGGTCCCCGGCGCCGAGCAGCAGACCCTCGGCGAAGGCGCACAAGCGGCGCTCGGAGCGGTAGTCCATCACGAGCCGGCCAGGCTCGGAGGCGTCGAACGCGAACGCCGGGGTCAGCGCACCGGGGTACAGCTTTCTGACCTCGGGATGGATGATCTCGTTGAGCGTCAGCACGAACGCGCGCGCGTCGGTGTGCGGCGTGAAGAAGGCCGGGTAGCGCTCGGCCAGCAGCGGCAGCGCGTTGCGTCCGTACCAGCGCACGACGTCGTCGGCGGGCAGCGAGAGCGCCTGCGAGGCGGCTCCGACGAGCGCCATCAGGTCGGCGTCGGGGTAGTTGCCGAGCGACGTGTAGACGCCGTCGACGCCGGCCGCGTCGAGCAGCGCGTCCCAGGTGTCCTCGCCGTGCTCGCGCACGACGATCTCCTCCAGCAGGTTGAAGACGATGCCCTTCATCGCGACCGCTCCCGTTATCGGCCGCGGAGCAGCGTCGCCTTACCCCTGCCGTTATTCCTCGGGTTGCCTCACCAATCAGGAACGCGCTGCCGCGCTAGCGCCGCACGAGGTTGTGAACCTCGAAGACGTCGGGCTCCCCGGGCTCGATCCCGACGTCGGCGAGCACCGGCATCAGCCGCTCGCCGAACGCCTGCCACTGCTCGCGCGAGTCCCAGATCTCGCTGACGCGCAGGCGCCCCTCCTCGCCGAAGCAGATGTGGTAGTCCATCCCATCCGGGGGGAAGAGCCCCTGCTCCCGGAGTCGGCGCACCGACTCGTCGTACTGCTGCCGCGTCAACGACGCCGGTGTGAAGCGCACCACGATGCTCATCGTCATTCCTCCTGAGGCCGGTGTACTGCGGTTCTACCCAGGATCGGCGAGCGACCCGTACGCGTCCGGCCGGCGCGTTCTGAGGAACGGGAAGAGGTCGAGCCAGTCGCGGCGCTGGTCGAGGTCGAGGTCGGCGACGAGCACGGCCGGGCGGTCGCGCGGGGCCTGCGCGAGGACGCGGCCGTAGGGATCGCTGACGAAGCTCGACCCGTAAAAGGTGAGCGCCCCCTCGTTCCCGATCCGGTTCACGGCCACCATGAACGTGCCGTTCGCGATCCCGTTCGCGACGATCACCTTCTCCCACAGCGGCTCGGTGTCGAAGTCGGGGTGGTCGGGCTCGGAGCCGATCGCCGTCGGGTAGACGATCACGTCGGCGCCGGCGAGCGCGTAGGCGCGCGCCAGCTCTGGGAACCACTGGTCCCAGCAGGTCGGGAACGCGAGCTGCGCCGGGCCGAGCGCGACGACCGGGAAGGCGTCGCCGTCCGCCGGCGCCGGCCGAAACCAGCGGTCCTCGTGGTAGCCGGCCGTGAGGGGGATGTGCTGTTTGCGCGTGCGCGCGCCGTGCGTCCCGTCGGGCGCGACGCTGATCGCCGTGTTGTAGCCGCGGGGGTGGGGGTGGGGGGGATCCGCATCCGCCCGCTCG
>JBQCIQ010000035.1:0-3390 GCA_051953595.1 Conexibacter sp.
TGCTGAGCCCGTACGGCGGCCGCATCCACGCCGCGTGGGGGCTCGCCCTCAGCGCGCGCATCCGCGACCAGCTCGGCCTGGAGGCGGACGCGATCTGGTCCGACGACGGCATCATCGTCCACCTGCCCGACGCCGACGAGCCGCCCGGAGCGGACGTCGCGCTGATCGAGCCGGACGAGCTGGAGGACGCGGTCGTCGCCGAGCTGAGCGGAAGCGCGCTGTTCGGCGCGCGCTTCCGCGAGAACGCCGGCCGGTCGCTGCTGATCCCGCGCGCGTACCCGGGGAAGCGAACGCCTCTGTGGCAGCAGCGGCTGAAGTCGCAGACGCTGTTGGAGGTCGCCAAGCGCTACGGCGAGTTCCCGATCATCTTGGAGACCTACCGCGAGTGCCTGCGCGACGTGCTCGACGTTCCCGGGCTCGAGGAGCTTCTCCGCCAGCTCCATCGCCGCGAGCTCTCGCTGGTCGAGGTCGAGACCAAGACTGCCTCGCCGTTCGCCTCCTCGCTGCTGTTCGACTACGTCGCGACGTACATGTACGAGGGCGACACGCCGAACGCCGAGCGGCGCGCGGCCGCCCTCTCGCTCGACCGCGACCTGCTGCGCGAGCTGCTCGGGCAGGAGGAGCTGCGCGAGCTGATCGACGCGGACGCGCTCGAACAGGTCGAGGACGACCTCCAACACCGCTCCGAGCGCACGCGCGCCGCCACGCGCGACGAGCTGCACGACGTGCTGCGGCGCGTCGGCGACCTGACCGCCGCCGAGGCGGCGCAGCGCGTGCACGACGGGATCGACGCCGACGTCCTGCTGGCCGAGCTGGAGAAGGAGCGCCGCGCCGTGCTCGTGCGGATCGGCGGCGAGCGCCGCTGGATCGACGCGGCCGACGCCGGCCTCTACCGCGACGCGCTCGGGATCGTGCCGCCCGGCGGCTTGCCGGGCGCGTTCCTCGACGACGTCCCCGACGCGCTGCTGCGCCTGATGCGCCGCTACGCGCAGACGCACGGCCCGTTCCCGACCGCCGACCCGCGCGCCCGCTACGGCCTGGACGTGACGCCGGCGCTGGCCGAGCTGGAGCGCGCCGGCGAACTGGTGCGCGGCGAGCTGCGGCCCGGCGGCACGGAGCGCGAGTGGTGCGACGCGGACGTGCTGCGTCGCCTGCGTCGCGCGTCGCTCGCGGTCTTGCGGAAGGAGATCGAGCCGGCCGATCAGCGCGCCTTCGCCGCCTTCCTGCCGAGTTGGCAGGGCGTCGACAAGCATCCGGCGGGCGGCGCTGGCGTCGATCGCCTGCGCGAGCAGCTCGTGCCGCTGCAAGGACTTGCGCTCACACCCGAGACGTGGGAGCAGGAGGTGCTGCCGCGCCGCGTCGGCGCCTGGTCGGCGACGTGGATGGACGCGCTGTGCGCGAGCGGTGAGCTGGTCTGGGTCGGCGCCGGTGCGCTCGGGCGCAACAGTGGACGCGTCGCGCTCTACTTCCGCGAGGACGCGCCGCTGATCGGGCCCCCGCCGATCAGAGGCGATGCGCCGGCGACGCCCGCGCACGAGGCGGTGCGCGAGCGCCTGGCGAGAGGGTCGTGCTTCTTCACCGACCTGCTGATCGACGTCGACCTCGCGCCGGAGGAGCTGCAGGAGGCGCTGTGGGACCTCGCCTGGGCCGGCGAGGTGACGAACGACGCGTTCGCGCCGCTGCGCGCCCCCCGGCTCACGCTCGCGCGCGCTCAGCGAGCCGCCGCGTCGCGCAGTGCGCGCGGGCGCCGCTTCTCCTCGCGTCGCGGTCCCGCGCAGGCGCAGGTGCAGGGCCGCTGGAGCCTCACCGCGCCGCTGTTCGAGGTGCCGGCGCAGCCGCTCGACCCCTCCGCGAAGCGCCGCGCGCTCGCCGAGCTGCTGCTCGAGCGCTACGGCATCCTCACGCGCGAGCTGGTGCTGGCGGAGGGCGTCCCGGGCGGCTTCTCCGCCATCTACCCGGAGCTGTCGCAGCTGGAGACGCTGGGCGCCGCGCGCCGCGGCTACTTCGTCGAGGGCCTGGGCGGCGCGCAGTTCGCGCTGCCGGGCGCCGTCGAGCGCCTGCGCGCGCAGAAGGCGCCGGAGGAGGCGGAGCCGCTCGTGCTCGCCGCGACCGACCCGGCGCAGCCGTACGGTGCGGCGCTGCCGTGGCCGAAGCGCGACGCCGAGAGCGCGGGCCGTCGCCCCTCCCGCACTCCGGGCGCACTCGTCGTGCTCGTCGGCTCCGAGCCGGTCCTCTACTTGGAGCGCGGCGGCAGAGCGCTGCAGTCGCTCGTCGCGCCCGGCGACGCCCGCATCGCGCCCGCCCTCCAGGCGCTCGCCGACCACGCGAGAGCCGGCCGCATCAGACGCATCGCGCTGGAGAAGGTGGACGGCGAGCCGGTGATGGGCACGCCATGGGAGGCCGCGCTCGCCGAGGTCGGCTTCCGCGCCGGCCCGCGCCGGCTGACGCTGAGCGCGTAGCCGCACCCGCCGGGAAGGCGCGGACGCGCCAGGTGTGCGGCGGGTCGTAAAGCAACCGGTGTCACATGCCGATGTCCTGGCATCGTGAGGGCCGGTGGAGGCCGATGGTCGCTTCGGCCCCGCTCCAACCGCCAGGTGAGCGGGCACCCAATCGCTCGTGGAAGGCGCCTGCGCGAAGCACGCGAAAGGGACTCACCGTGCATGTCGCAAAGCGAACGCGGGCCGTGCTCGTCATGGCCGCTCTCAGCCTGCTGGCGCTGGGCGCTGCGCCGGCAATGGCGCAGACGCCGCCGCCGGCCAACGGCCAGTTCGACTACCAGATCGGCGGGGCGTACACGCCCCTGTCCAGCGTCGCGATCGTCGATCGCGACCGCAACGACCCGCCCGTGGCCGGCAAGTACAACGTCTGTTACGTCAACGCCTTCCAGACGCAGCCGGACGAGACCAGCTGGTGGAAGGCGAACCACCCGGACCTGCTGCTGAGAAAGAGCTCGGGCGGATACGTCAAGGACACGGCGTGGGGCGAGATCCTGCTCGACACGAGCACGCCGGCGAAGCAGGCCGCGATCGCCGCGATCGTCGATGGCTGGATCGACGGCTGCAGGGCGGCCGGCTACCAGGCGGTCGAGCCCGACAACCTCGACTCGTGGACGCGCTCGCGGCGACTGCTGACGAGGGCGAACAACCAGGCGCTGGCGACGCTGCTCGCCAGCCACGCGCACGCCGTCGGTCTCGCGATCGCCCAGAAGAACGCCGTCGAGATGGCGCCGGCCGGCAAGGCGATCGGCTTCGACTTCGCGATCGCCGAGGAGTGCGGTCGCTGGCGCGAGTGCCAGGGCTACGTCGACACGTACGGCGACCAGGTGCTGTTCGTGGAGTACCGGAAGCAGGACTTCCGCTGGACCTGCAACCACTTCGGTGAGGTGTCGGT
>JBQCIQ010000036.1:0-3391 GCA_051953595.1 Conexibacter sp.
AGATCCTGGGCGAGATCGCGCAGGGCAAGAGCAACGCGCGCATCGCCGAGGAGCTGGTGCTGACGAAGCGCGCCGTCGAGAAGCACATCAACGCGATCTTCCTGAAGCTGGGGCTGAGCCACGCCGAGGACGTCAGCCGGCGTGTGAAGGCGGCGCTGATCTACCTCGGCGAGCGGACCGACTGACGTGCCCGCCTCCCCGCCGGCGTGGTGGACGCACCCTTGAGGCGCCGGGCGGCGCGATGACACGGTGGACGCCCAGAGCCAGCGCAAGGAGGTCCGCATGTCCGTCCAATCGGGGTCGAACCCCACCTACCAGGCCGGCGACAGCTCACGCGCCTCGTCCGCCGCCCGCTACGACGTCGAGGCCGGCTACGGCTGGCTCGTCTTCGCGGGGACGATGCTGCTGATCGTCGGGATCCTCAACGTGATCTACGGGATCGCCGCGATCGACGACGCGAACTTCTTCGTCAACGGCGCCAACTACGTCATCAGCGACCTCAACACATGGGGCTGGGTCGTGCTGATCACCGGCGCCGCGCAGATCCTCACCGCCTTCGGCGTGTGGGCGCGCAACACGTTCGCGACGTGGGCCGGCATCGGCTTCGCATGCCTCAACGCGATCGGCGTGCTGCTGATGCTGCCGGCGTACCCGCTGCTGTCGATCTCGCTGTTCGCGATCGACGTGCTGATCGTCTACGGCCTGGCGGTCCACGGCGGGCACCGCGAGGAGGTCTAGCGTGCAGCCGCCCCCGCATCCCCTGCCGCGGGGGCGGCGCTACGCCGTGCGCACGCTGCTCGTGCTCGGCGCGATCGCGGCGGTGCTCTCGATCGTCTCGGTGTGGGCGAACCGCCAGCTGCTGAACGCCGACAACTGGGCCGACACGAGCACCGCGCTGCTGGACGACTCGGCGGTGCGCACGGCCGTCTCCGGCTACCTCGTCGACGAGGTCTACGCGAACGTCAACGTGAGCGCCGAGCTGGCGAGCGCGCTCCCGGCGCGGCTGAAGCCGCTCGCCGGCCCGGCCGCCGGCGGGCTGCGCAACGCCGCCGAGACCGTCACCGCGAGAGCGCTCGGACGCCCGCGCGTGCAGCAGGCGTGGCGTGCGGCCAACAAGCTCGCGGCCGAACGCTTCATCGCGATCGCCGAGGGCAAGTCGACGTTCGTGACGATCTCCGGCGACACCGTCTACCTCGACCTGCGCGCGCTGCTGCTCGACGTCGTCCAGCGCCTCGGGCTGTCCGGCAGACTCGTCGGCAGAATCCCGGCGGGCGCCGGCAGAATCGCGATCGTCACGAGCAGACAGGCGTCCGCCGTGCAGGACGCCGCAGCGGCGCTGCGCGGGCTGGCGATCGTGCTGCCGCTGGCGGCCTTCCTGCTGCTGGCGGGCGCGGTCGCGACCGCGCGCGGCCGGCGGCGGGAGACGCTGCGCGCGGTCGGCTGGTGCCTCGTCGTCGCCGGCGCGGTCGTGCTGGTCGCGCGCGAGGTGGCGGGCAACCGCGTCGTCGACAGCCTCGCGAGAACCGACGCGGTCGTGCCGGCCGCGCAGGCGACCTGGTCGATCGGCACGAGCATGCTGAAGGACATCGCGTGGGCGATGGTGCTCGGCGCGATCCCGATCATCGCCGCCGCCTGGCTGGCCGGCGCCACCCGGCCGGCGGTCGCGCTGCGGCGCGGGATGGCGCCGTGGCTGCGCGAGGAGCCGACGGTCGCCTACGCGGTCGCGGGCGTGCTGGTGCTGCTCGTGATCGCCTGGGGCCCGATCCCGGCGACGCGGATGGTCGTGCCGGTCCTCGTGATGATCGGCCTCGTCGCGCTCGGCGTCGCGGCGCTGCGGCGCCAGGCCGCGCACGAGTTCCCGCAGGCGAGCGTCGCGCAGGCGCACGTCGAGTGGCACGACCGCTTCGAGCGCGCGCGTGCGAGCGTCGGCGGCGCGCTGCACCGCAGGCCGGCGCAGGCCCCCCACGCGATCCGCGCCGGCAACGGCGCCGCCCCCGTCGCGACCGGCGACGGCGGACCCCATCCGGGCGCCCGTCCGGACGCCGACGCCGAGCGGATCCCGCCGCCCGCCGAGCGGATCGCGCTGCTGGAGCGGCTGGCGGCGCTGCACGACCGCGGCCTGCTCAGCGACGAGGAGCTTGCCGCCGAGAAGGCCGCGCTGCCGCGCCCCTAGAGCGTCCCGTCGGCGGCGAGCGCCGCCAGCAGCGAGATCCCGGCCGAGATCGCGAACAGCGGCCAGGCGATCCCGGCGAATACGGAGGCGTGCTCCCCCGCGCGCCCGGTGTCGCCGTACTCCGACTCCGCGATCAGCTGCGCCGCGCCCACGCCGGTGACGGCGGTGCCCGCGACGCCGAGGCCGAACGCGACCCACATCACGCCTGCCGTGTCCCCGCCGCCGATCGCGAAGATCGCGGACAGCACGAGGCCGGCGAGGCCGAGCGGCGGCACGAGGCCGAGCGGCGGCGCCGCGAACGCGCCGCTGCCCACCGGCGCCGCGACGGGCGCCGTGAGCGCCCACAGCGCCAACGCAAGCCACTCCATCGAACACCTCCTTCGTCGTGGGCGTGCGCCCGACGCTAAGCGCGTCCCGCCCCCAGGGCATCGCCCGGAGCGGGTGATGCCGCCGCCGCGCCCGACGGCCTTCGTGCGCGCCTTCCCCCACCGAGGTGCACGCGCCCTTGCCCGCGCGCGCCGCGCGCGCGACGGTGGGACGCGGCGCCATGGCTCTCCGGACCCCACCCCCGCCCACGTCCGCCGGCACCTCCACCGGCGGGCTGGTCCCCCGCACGCGCCTGCTGCGCCGCCTCGACGCCGCCGAGCGCGCAACGGTCGTGCTCGTGCGCGCACCCGCCGGCTTCGGCAAGTCGGCGCTGCTGGCGCAGTGGGCGGCCGCCGAGGAGCGCGCCTGCGTCCGCGTCGAGCTGCGCGACCTGGCGGCGGGATCGGCGGTCGCGATCACCGACGCCGTCGCCGCGATCGCCGGCGCGCTCGACGCGATCGAACCGCTCGCGCCCGGCCCGCTCGCGACGCTGACGAGCGCCGCGGCCGTCGACCGGCCGCTGCTGCGCACGCTCGCGGGGCAGCTCGCGGCGCGCCGCACGCCGCTGGTCCTGATGCTCGACGACGCGCACCTGCTGTGGGGGCCCGACGCCGCGGTGCTGCTGGAGCTGCTCGCGGCGCGCATCCCGCCCGGCTCGCTGCTGGCGCTGGCCGCGCGCGCGGAGCCGCCGGTGCCGCTCGCGCGCCTGCGCGCGGACGGCCTGCTGCTGGAGCTGGGCGCCGCCCAGCTCGCGCTCGACGCGGACGAGAGCGCCCAGCTGCTCCAGCGCGCGGGCGTCGCGCTCGCGCCGGCGGAGCTGGACGCGCTCGTGGCGCACACCGAGGGCTGGCC
>JBQCIQ010000037.1:0-11261 GCA_051953595.1 Conexibacter sp.
GAGGCTAACCGCTGATCCCACGCACGTGGAGGAGCGCCGCAGGGTCGCATGACAGGCCTCTCCAGCAGGAGCAAGGCCGCGCGCCAGGCGTACCGGGCGGCTGAAACCCGCGGCTACACCGTCACGTGCACGACAGGAATCGCCAGCTCCGCGTCGGCGCGGCGCAGGGCGCGCTCCTCCAGGCGCGTGCGCTCGTCCTCGCCGCGGCTGACGAACAGGATCGCCTCGGCGCCCGAGCGGCGCAGCGCGTCTGCCATCGCCGTCTCCGGGTCGTCGGAGCCGATCGTGCCGGTTGCGGTGAAGCCGTGATCGCGCGCCCACGACAGCGTCGTATCGAGCCGGCGCTGGGCGTCGGCCATCTCGGCGTCGCGGTCGGACGTCGCGAAGTGGGCCGGGGACACGAGCACGGGCGCGACGACGTCGAGCTGGGGGTTCTCGCCGGCCGTCTCGCGGATCCGCGCGGCCGGCTCCTCGCCGGCGAGCGGCGCGTCCGCGACGACGAGCACGCGTCTGCGACCGACGCGCACGCTCGACGGCACCGTGTCGGTCGCCGCGTCGCGCAGCTGACCCTCGGGCCGCATCGCGATGTGCACGATCGTCAGCACGAGCCCGATCGCGAGCACGACCCCGGCGGCGAGCGGGTTGACGAAGATCGCCAGCGCGATCACGACCGCCAGCAGCACGACCAGCTCGATCGCGGTGGCGACGAACGGCGTGCGCGACGGTCTGGTCGCCGGAACGGACATGTTCGGATACATGCCCCGGCCGTCCAGCGGCATGCATGCGAATCCGCTCGCTGCCGCTGTAGCGTGTCGGAGCGATGACCGACCGCGCGCGCCAGGCCCGCCTGTGGGCGCAGAAGTGGCGGTGGTACGAGCGCAACGCGCTGCCGTGGAACCGCGCGCGCATCCACTGGGAGCTGCTGAAGCGGGAGGCGTTCGCACGCTGGCCGCTGGAGGGAAACGTGCTGGAGGCGCTGGCCGACGGCCGTCTGGAGATCGGCCCGCACGCGCTGTTCGAGCCGGGCGTGTGGCTCACCGCGCCGGCGCCCGCGCGCATCCGCATCGGCGGCGGCACGTTCCTGAACCGCAACGTGATGGTCGCGGCGGTCGAGCTGGTCGAGATCGGCGCGCACTGCATGCTCGCCAACGGCTGCTTCGTGACCGACGGCAACCACCGCTTCGACGACCCCGACACGCCGGTGCCGTGGCAGGGCTTCACCAGCAAGGGGCCGACGCGGATCGGCGACAACTGCTGGCTCGGCGCGAACGTCGTCGTCACGAGCGGCGTCACGATCGGCGAGCGGGCCGTGATCGGCGCCAACTCGGTCGTCACGAGCGACATTCCCGCGCACACGATCGCGGCCGGCGCGCCGGCGCGGGTTCTCCGCGAGATCGGAGTGGGGTAAGCCAGTCACACCGTGTCGAAGCGACTGGTCCTGCTCGTGCTGGCGGCGTCGCAGTTCTTGATGGTGCTCGACGCCGCCGTCATGAACGTCTCGATCTCGCAGCTCGTCGCCGACTTCGACACGACGGTCACGACGATCCAGGGCGTCATCACGCTCTACGCGCTCGTGATGGCCGCGCTCTTCATGACGGGCGGCAAGCTCGGCGACATCCTCGGCCGCCGGCGCGCGTTCGTGCTCGGCCACGTGATCTACGGCGTCGGCTCGCTGCTGACGGCGCTGTCGTGGTCGGTCGCCTCGCTGACGCTCGGCTGGTCGATCCTGGAGGGCATCGGCGCCGCGCTGGTGCTGCCGGCGCTGGCGGCGCTGGTGGCCGGCAACTTCGAGGGCAGAGCGCGAGCCGCCGCCTACGGCGCGCTCGGCGGCGTCGCCGGCGCGGCGATCGCGGTCGGGCCGATCCTCGGCGGCTGGCTGACGACCGAGCTGACGTGGCGGCTCGTGTTCGCCGGGGAGGTCGTGCTGGTGATCGCGATCGTGCTGGCGACGCCGCGGCTCGTCGCCGACGTCCCGCGCGAGGGACCGGCGCCGCGGCTCGACTGGGTCGGCTCGCTGCTGAGCGCGCTCGGGCTCGGCCTCGTCGTCTTCGGCGTGCTGCAGGCGAGCAGCTGGGGCTGGCTCGCGCCGCGCAACTCGCCGCTGGAGCCGTTCGGCTTCTCGCTCACGCCGTTCGTCGTCGCCGCCGGCGGCCTGCTGCTGGCGGCGTTCCGCGCCTGGGAGCGGCGCGAGGAGGAGCACGCGCGCCCGCCGCTCGTCCACTTCGCGCTGCTGAGACGGCCGACGCTGCGCGGCGGGCTCGTGACGCTGCTCGGCCAGCAGATCGTGCTGATGGGGGTCTTCTTCGCGGTCCCGCTCTATCTGCAGATCGTGCAGGGCTTCGACGCGCTGGAGACCGGGATCCGCATGCTGCCGACATCGATCGCGCTGCTCGTGACGGCGCTGCTCGGCGCGCGCCTGGCGACCCGCTTCGCGCCGCGGACGATCGTGCGCGCGGGCTTCCTCGTGCTGCTGGCGGCGGTCGCCTTCCTGCTCGACACGATCGACCCGCAGATCGACACGACGGAGTTCGACGTCGCGATGGCGGTGCTCGGCGTCGGCATGGGGCTGGTCGTCTCGCAGCTCGGGAACGTCGTGCAGTCGGCGGTGGAGGAGCGCGACCGCAGCGAGGCCGGCGGCCTGCAGTACACGGCGCAGCAGCTCGGCGCCTCGCTCGGCACGGCGCTGATCGGCGCGATCGTGATCACCGGCCTCGCGGCCGCGTTCGCGACGAACGTCAGCTCGGATCCGAACGTGTCGAAGGCGACGCAGGACCAGGTGTCGGTCCGGCTGGAGGGCGACCTCTCGTTCGTCGACACGGCGACCGTCGAGCGGGCGGCGGGGGACGCGGGCCTGTCACAGTCGGAGACGACCGCGCTCGTCGACGGCTACGCCGACGCGCAGCTGAAGGCGCTCAAGGTCGGCTTGCTGGCGTGCGGCTTCGTCGTGCTCGCCTCCCTGTTGGCGACACGCAACCTGCCGCGGCGGCGATTGGGCGAGCGCGATCCGCCTACTTCGACAGCATCACGCTGATGCCGAACACGATCGCGCCCGCGACCACGACCATCCCGGCGGTCGCCAGCAGCGCGTGGACGCCCGCGAGCAGCGGACGGGTGCGGCGGTGCTCGCCGGCACGCACGGCGCCGCGGATCACGAGCGAGAAGGCGAGGCTCACGACGACCCCGGCCGCCAGCGCGACGTAGATCACCTGCGCGAGCTGGCCGACGTCGACGATCTTCGTCGCCAAGACGCTCATGAGCGCGCCCCCTCGGCCGTCGTCGTGATCGCCGCACCGTGCTGCAGACGACGCACGAACACGTAGATCACGAGCGCGATGCCGGCGCCGGCGACGACCACCGGCCCGGCGGCGCCGCCGCCGAAGATCCGCGTGATGCCGTAGACGAGCGCGCCGACGGCGGCCGCGCACGGCAGCGTCAGCACCCACGCGATCACGATGTTGCCGGCGACGCCCCAGCGCACCGCCGACAGCCGCTTGGCCGCGCCGGCGCCCATCACGCCGCCGGAGATCACGTGCGTGGTCGACAGCGGGTAGCCGAAGTGCGTCGCGGCGAGGATCGTAGCCGCGCCGGCGCCCTGCGCGGCGAAGCCCTGCGCCGGGTCCATCTTGATGATGCGGCTGCCCATCGTCTTGATGATGCGCCAGCCGCCGAGGTAGGTGCCGAGCGCGATCGCGGTCGCGGCCGAGACGACGACCCACGTCGGCACGGCGGCGTCGGCCCCGAGGTTGCCGTTCGCGATCAGCGCGAGCGTGATCACGCCCATCGTCTTCTGCGCGTCGTTCGTGCCGTGCGCGAGCGCCAGCATCCCGCCTGACAGCACCTGCCCCAGGCGGTAGCCGCGGCTGACCGGCCCGGGCGCGAGCCGCCCGACGGCCCGGTAGCAGAGCAGGATCGCGATCCCGGCGACGGCGAACGCGAGCACCGGCGCGATCAGCGCCGGCACGAGCACCTTGCCGGCGAGGCCGTCGAAGTGCACGGCCGCGGTGCCGTGGGCGGCGAGCATCGCGCCGACGACGCCGCCGATGAGCGCGTGCGAGCTGCTGGAGGGCAGCCCGAAGTACCACGTGACGAGGTTCCAGACGATCGCGCCGACCAGGCCGGCGAACACGATCGTCGTGGTGACCAGGTTCTGGTCGACGATGTCCTTCGCGAGCGGCGCGGCGACCGCGAGCGACAGGAACGCGCCGACGAAGTTGAGGATCGCCGCCAGCGTGACGGCCACGCGCGGCGGCAGCGCGCGCGTCGAGATCGTCGTCGCGACGACGTTGGCGGTGTCGTGGAAGCCGTTCGTGAAGTCGAACGCGAGCGCGGTCGCGACGACGATGTAGAGGATCAGGTCGGAGCCCATGGGAGGGGCGTCAGGAGTTCTTGATGACGATGCCCTGGAGCGTGTTCGCGACGCGCTCGGTCGCGTCGATCGCCTCCTCCAGGCGCTCGAACAGGTCCTTCCAGCGGATCACGACCATCGGGTCGATCCCGTTGTCGAACAGCGACGCGATCGCCTCGCGCGTGACGCGGTCGCCCTCGTTCTCCAGCCGGTGGATCTCGACCGTGAAGTGCGAGATGTCCTTGAAGTCGCGCATCCGCGGCATCGCCTCGGAGATCTGGCGGCACGCCTGCATCAGGATGTGCGCGAGCCGCTGCGCCTGCTCCATCGGCGCCTCGACCTTGTAGAGCCCGAGGTAGTCGGCGACCTCCTCGGTGTAGTCGACGATGTCGTCGAGCGTCGAGGCCAGCTCGAGGATGTCCTCGCGGTCGATCGGCGTGACGAACGTCTGGTTGAGCCGCTGGACGACGTCGTGGGTGATGCGGTCGCCCTCCTGCTCGCACAGCAGGATCTCGCGCGCCAGCTCCTTCGTGTCCGGGTAGTTGCGCAGCATCCGATCGAGCAGATCGGCTGCGCGCAGGATGTTCGCGCCGGCCTCTTCGAACAGATCGAAGAACTCGCGGTCGCGGGGGACGAAGACCTGTGACAGGCGCGCCATCGCGCGGCCCTCCTGTGAACGTTGCGTGAAGGGGTTGTGAAAGCCGCGCGCAGTGTAGAGGGTGGGGCGGCGAGCGCGGGGCTCGCCGCCCGCCGGGCCTCAGTCCAGCAGCTGGCGGAACTGCGCCAACTCGTCCGGATCGATCGAGTAGGTGTGATCCGGAGCGGGGTAGCGGTGCGTGCGCACGTCCTCCGCGAAGGCGCGCACGCCGGCCGTCATCTCTGCCTGCAGGTCGGCGTAGCGCTTGACGAAGCGCGCGCCGACGCCCTCGCGGATCCCGAGCAGGTCGTGGAAGACGAGCACCTGCCCGTCGGTCGCGGCGCCGGCGCCGATCCCGATCACGGGGATCTCGATCCGCTCCATCAGGTCGTGCGCGACCGCCGCCGGGATCGCCTCGAAGACGATCGCGAAGCAGCCCGCCTCCTGCAGCGCGAGCGCGTCGCGCGCGACCTCGGCCGCTCTCTGCGCCGTGCGGCCCTGCGCGCGGTAACCGCCGAGCTGCGTCGCCGTCTGGGGGGTGAGGCCGACATGGCCCATCACCGGCACGCCGGAGGCGACGATCGCCCGCGCGCGCTCGGCCATCACGCCGCCGCCCTCCAGCTTGACGGCCTCCGCGCCGCCCTCCTTGACGAACCGCTGGGCGGTCGCGATCGCCTGCTCGTTCGAGGCCTCGTAGGAGCCGAACGGGAGGTCGGCGACGAGCAGCGGCGTGCGCAGGCCGCGGCGCGTGGCGGCGCACAGCATCAGCATCTCCTCGACCGAGACCGGCACGGTGGAGGGGTAGCCGAGCACGGTCATCGCGCCGGAGTCGCCGACGAGGACCATGTCGACGCCGGCCGCCTCAGCGACCTGGGCGGACGGGTAGTCGTAGGCGGTGACCATCACGATCGGCTCGCCGAGGCGCTTCTTCTCGGCCAGCTCGGGCAGCGAGACCGGCAGTCGCTCGGCCGGCGGGGCGCCTGGCGCTACGGCTGTCGGGACGGGTGAGGCGGACATGGCGGTGGTTCCTCTCTGACCGACGTGGTTGGCGCCCTACGAAAGGAGGGTCGCCACCTCGTGGTCGACGGTGACGATGCGGTTCTGGGAGTCGACGTGCACGACCGTCGGCTCGTAGTGCTCCATCTCCATGCGGTCGTACTGCGCGTAGGAGATGACGATGATCGTGTCGCCGTGGTGCACGAGGCGGGCCGCGGCGCCGTTGACCTTCATCTCGCCGGAGCCGCGCTCCCCGGCGATCGTGTACGTCTCGAAGCGGGCGCCGTTGTTGACGTCGACGACGGCGACCTGCTCGTGCTCGAGGATGTCGGCGGCCTCAAGCAGCTCCGGGTCGACGGTGATCGAGCCGACGTAGTGCAGGTCGGCGTCGGTCACCGTCGCGCGGTGGATCTTCGACTTGAGCATCGTGCGATGCATGGCGGTTTCAGGGTCTCCCGTTGCTGGAGTTGGCGGTGATCAGGGTGTTGTCGATGAGACGGGCGCGGCCCACGCGCGCGGCGAGGGCCACCAGGATCTCTCCGTCGATGCGATCGACGGGGGCAAGGGTGTCGGAGGCGACGAGCGCCACGTACTCGGGCTCGACGCCGAACGGCGCCAGCGCGGCGTGCGCCGCGGTCGCGACGGCGGAGGCGTCGCGCTCACCGGCGGCGACGGCCTGCTCGGCGGCGTCGAGCGCACGCCGCAGCGCGACGGCGCGCTCGCGCTCGGCGGCGTCCAGATAGGCGTTGCGGCTCGACATGGCGAGGCCGTCCGGCTCGCGGACGGTGGGGCAGACCTCGATCCGCGTCGGGAGGTCGAGATCGCGCACGACGCGGCGCAGGATCAGCGCCTGCTGCGCGTCCTTCTGGCCGAAGAAGGCGACGTCCGGCCCCACCATGTTCAGCAGCTTCACGACGACGGTCGCGACGCCGTCGAAGTGGCCGGGGCGCTGCGCGCCTTCCAGCGGCTGCGCCAAGGCGCCCACGGTCACGGTCGTCTGGAAGCCGTCGGGGTAAACCTCCTCGACCGGCGGCGCGAACAGCACGTCGACGCCCGCCTCCGCGGCGATCGCCGCGTCGCGCGCCTCGTCGCGCGGATAGGCGGACAGGTCCTCGCTCGGCCCGAACTGCGTCGGGTTGACGAACAGCGAGACGACGACGAGGTCAGTCGCCGCGCGCGCCCGCTCCATCAGCGAGACGTGCCCGGCGTGAAAGGCCCCCATGGTCGGGACGAGGCCGATCGTGCGGCCGTCGGCACGAGCCGCCCGCACCGCCTCGCGGACCTCCGCGACTGTCCGGATCGTCCTCACGCCCGCACCTCGGCGTCGCGGCGCGCGAGCGCGCGCGTGGCCTCGACGAACGTGTCGAAGAGCGGCAGCAGGTCCGGCGCGCGTTCCGCGAGCGCGTGACGCTGGCGCGTGACCGTCTCCTCGTCGCCGCGCACGATCGGACCGGTGAGCGCGCGCTCGGCGCCGAGCGTCGCCCAGTTCTCGACCGTCGCGCGCACGAGCGGGACGAGCGCCGCGCGGTCGACACCGGCATCGGCGGCGAGCCGCTCGGCGGCCGCCTCCAGCGTGATCAGGAAGTTCGAGGCGATGCAGGCGGCGGCGTGGTAGGCGGCGCGGTCCTCGTCGGCGACGTCGATCGGGGTCAGGCCGAGGTGCAGCGCCAGCTGATGCGCGACGCCGCGCGCGCGGGGGGTGGCGCCGGCGATCGCGGCCGAGGCGCCCGCGAGCTGCGACGGGCCGTCGGCGGGGACGGTCATCAACGGATGGAGCGAGAAGGCCTCGTGCGGCGCGAGCACGTCGAGCGTCGTCGCCCCGGAGCAGTGGCCGACGAGCGGACCGTCCGCACGCTGCTCGATCGCGGCGGCGGCGTTCGCGATCTCGCCGTCGGGGACGCACAGCAGCACGACGTCAGCGTCCGGACATCGGGCGCCCCGTCCGAGCGGTCCCTCGACCGCGATGCCCGCTTCACGCAGGCCGACGACCGCCGCGCGGCCCATTCGGCCCGCGCCGACAACCGCGCAGCGCAGGCGCGCAAGGGCTGGGAGGGCGGGTTCCCGTTCCAGTTCCCACATGGGAGATACCGGTCGGCTCTGAGTGAAGGTTGTGTGATTCCTGCGGAGTCCGTCCCCGGAGTGGGTGACGGCTGTTGCAAATGGTAGACGTCGCGGCGCCCGAATACCATCCGCAGGTCACATGGACGCCGCCGAACGCCGCGAGCAGCTCAACCCGGTCTATCTGGAGGCGAGCGCCTGCACGAGATGCGCGCTCGCCGAGACCCGCACGACCGTCGTCTTCGGCGCCGGCAACGCCGACGCGGACCTGATGTTCGTCGGCGAGGCGCCCGGCGCGAACGAGGACAAGCAGGGGCTGCCGTTCGTCGGTCAGGCCGGAAGACTGCTCGACAAGCTGCTGGCCGAGATCGGGCTGGAGCGCGGCGACATCTTCATCGCGAACGTGCTCAAGTGCCGGCCGCCGGGCAACCGCGATCCCCGCCCGCAGGAGATCGAGGCCTGCCGCGACTACCTGCACGCGCAGGTCGACCTGATCGAGCCGCGTGTGATCTGCACGCTCGGCAACTTCTCGACGAAGCTGCTGCGCGGCGACCCGACCGGCATCTCGCGGCTGCACGGTCAGCCCGAGGTGCACGTGCTCGGCCACCGCGCCGTGCGGCTCTACCCGATCTACCACCCGGCCGCGGCGCTCTACACGCCCTCGATGCTGGACACGCTGCGTGCCGACTTCGCGCGGCTGCCGGAGCTGCTGGCGCAGGACCCGCCGCCGCAGCCGGAGCAGCTGGAGGAGCCGGTGCCGGAGATCGAGCCGGAGGAGGCGTTCCCGCCGGAGGGCGTGCCCGGGCCGGAAGACGCAATGCCTGCGCCGGCCGCCGACGAAGAGGAAGCTGCCGTCAGCGCCGACCAGCTGGGACTGTTCGAGTGAACGCGAGCCCCAGCGCCACGGCGGCGGCGACCGCCTGAAGCGCCAGCACGACGGCGGCAAAGCCGTCGGGGTTCGACGGCGCCGCCGTCAGCAGCAGCACCGGCTCCGCCAGCGCGATCGCTCCGAGCGGCAGCAGGAACGCGGTGCGCCGCAGCGCCAGCAGGTACTGGATCGCGAGGTACGTCAGCGCGAGCAGCGTGAAGGCGACGCCGAGCGGTAGCAGCGCGTCGACCGCCAGCAGCCGGTCAGCGCCGAAGGCGGCCTGCAGCAGCTGTCTGCCGCCGAGCGCGAAGATCGCCAGCACCGGCAGCGCGCACACGAGCACGATCCCGATCGCGTTCATCAGCACGCGACGCGTGTCCTCGCCGTCGGCGTGACGGCGCGAGGTCTCCGGCACGAGGTAGAAGCCGGCGCCCATCGCGACCCATACGAGCACCTTCGCGGCGACCGCGGTGGCGCCGTAGGAGCTGGCGACGTCGGTCGAGAAGCGGTGCTTGCCGGCGATGATGTCGACGTTCTGCAGGAGCGCGACGACGATGAGCCCGGCGATCGGCGTCGTGGCGCCCGCGACGTGGACGCGCAGGCGCCGCGCCGGCGGCTCCTCCGCCGGCCGGCCGACGCGGCGGCGCAGCTCCAGCTCGCAGTAGACGGCCATCGCCAGCAGCGACAGCGGCGTGCCGAGGTACGCGCCGGTGACGCCGAGCCCGGCCGCTGCCAGCGTCGCGCCGAGCACGAGCCGTGCGGCCTGCTCGCCGACGAGGCTGACGCCGACCGCGCGGTAGTCGCCCGTGCCCTGCAGGCCGCCGCGCAGCAGCGACAGCAGCAGCCACAGCACGCCGGCGGGCAGGCCGACCGCGGCCGCCCACTCCTGGTCGACGCCGACCGCGGCGGCGATCGGAGCGCGCAGCAGCACCGACACGACGCCGACGCCGAGCGTCACGAGCAGCAGCACCCGGGTCCACGAACGCAGCGTCGCGGCCAGCGCCGGGCCCTCGCCGAGCTGACCGAGGACTGCGTCGCGCGCGGTCGCCACCTGCATTGCCTGTCCGACGACGGACAGGATCAGGTAGAAGGAGATCAGCGCCGCCAGCGAGCCGTAGTCGTCCAGCAGGCGCGCAAAGACGACCGTCGAGCCGAGCGCGACGACGTTGTTGGCGATCATCGCCACGGCCAGGCCGCCGGCTCTGCCGACATCGGAGGCGCGCAGCGCGCTCGCGCGGGCGCGCAGGGTCGTGCGCCTGCCGCCCTGCTGGGTTCCCCCGGGCGCGTCGGTCATCGCGGCGCCTACGCTACCGTCCGCGGGCCATGCGCCTGCACCCATCGCCTCCGACCGGCGTCCACCACACGAGCGGTCCGGCGGAGACGGAGGCGCTTGCGGCCCAGCTCGCCGCCGCCCTCGAGCCGGGCGACGTCGTGCTCATCGCCGGCGAGCTGGGCGCCGGCAAGACGACGTTCGTGCGCGGCGCCTGCCGCGCGCTCGGCGTGACCGGCCGCGTCACCAGCCCGACGTTCACGATCGGCCAGCGCTACGAGGGGCGCGTGCCGGTCTCGCACCTCGACCTCTATCGGCTCGCCGACCTCTGCGGCGAGGATCCCGCGCTGTTGGCCGACTACCTCACGCCCGAGCGCGTCGCCTTCGTCGAGTGGCCCGAGGTCGCGGACGGCTTCGTCGGCGGGCCGGTCGCGGCGCGCGTGCGGCTCGCGCCCCGAGGCGGCGACGCGCGCGAGATCGCGATCGAGGGCGGCGAGGCCCCCGTCAACTCGGCGTAGCGCGTCCGCCTGCGGCTCAGCCGCAGCGCGTGCGGCCGTGGTGCGCGCCGAACTCCACGCTGAAGGTCGCGCGCAGCGGGACGCCGCGGAAGCCGCGCACCGGGACGCCCCGCGCCACGCCGATCCCCACGTCGCGGAAGTGGGGGCTGAGGATGTTGCGGCGGTGCGGCGGGCTGTGCATCCACGCCCGCATGACCCACGAGGGCCGCGCGGCGGCGGCCACGCCCCAGGCGATGTTCTCGCCGACGAGCCACGCGGCCCGGCGAGGCACGTAGCCGGAGGCGCGCGCCCGCGCGCCGGGCGACCAGCCGTTCGGCGTGATGTGCGCGAAGTAGTGGCGGTTGACCATGTCGTGCGCGTGGCGCGCGGCGACGCGGTGCAGGCAGCGATTCGTGTGCAGCGGCGGCAGGCCGTAGCGCGCCCGCGCCCGGTTCATCAGGCACAGCACCCGCCGTTGGGCGTGCAGCACGGCCGCGCGCGTGCGCAGCAGGCCGCCCGGGGAGCCGCAGCCGCGAGCGGCGTGCGCGAGCGGTCGCGCATGGCTCGCGCCAGCGGCGTGCGCCGTGGCG
>JBQCIQ010000038.1:0-15792 GCA_051953595.1 Conexibacter sp.
ACACCGCCAACGCGCGTGTCACACTGCTGCGCATCGGCCGCCTCGGCGGCGAGCTGATCCCCACCACGATCAGCGACTCCAGCGATCCGGCGCTGCCGCGGCTGGCGCTCCCGGCGGCTGACGCCGCTGCGCGCACCGGGCGGATCGCGAAGGGCTCGGAGGTCACCGCCGACGGACCGGTCGCGGAGGTGGCGATACCGCTCAAGGAGGCCGGGCGCGTCGCCGAGGTCGCCGTCTACTCGACGCCGATGGCGGACGTCGAGCGCAACGTCGCGATCGTGCGGGCGCAGATCCTCGTCGCCGGGGCGATCGCGCTCGCGCTCGCGGTGCTCGCCGGCTGGCTGATCGCACGCGCGCTCGCCCAGCGCGTCAAGCGGCTGGAGAAGGCCGCCGAGCAGGTCGCCGCCGGCGACTTCTCGCGGCCGATCCCGGTCGACTCCGACGACGAGCTCGGCCAGCTCGCGGTCGCCTTCAACGACATGCAGCGCCAGCTCGCGCAGCTCGACCGCGCGCGCAAGCAGTTCATCGCGACCGCCTCGCACGAGCTGCGCACGCCGCTCTTCTCGCTCGGCGGCTTCGTCGAGCTGCTGGAGGACGAGGAGCTTGACGAGGAGACCCGCAGACGCTTCCTCGCGCAGGTGCGCCAGCAGGTCGACCGCCTCGCGAAGCTGTCGGTCGACCTGCTCGACCTCTCGCGCCTGGAGGCCGGCTCGCTGGAGCTGCGCCCGGAGCCGGTCGACCTCGCGGAGCTGGCGCGCTCGGTCAGCTCCGAGTTCGAGCCGGCGCTCGCGCAGCACGACTCGCACCTTGAGGTGCGACTGCCCGGCGCGCCGGTCGAGGCGCAGTGCGATCCGGTGCGCGTCGCCCAGATCGCGCGCATCCTGATCGACAACGCCGTCACGCACACGACGCCCGGCACGAACATCGTCGTCTCCGCCTCCCGCGACAACGGCTTCGCGCGGCTTGCCGTGCGCGACCACGGCAAGGGCATCCCGCGCACCGCGCTCTCCCAGGTGTTCGAGCCCTTCTACACGTCGAACGACGCGCAGGGCTCCGGCCTCGGGCTCGCGATCGCGAGCGAGCTGGCGGAGCGCATGAACGGCCGGCTCGGCGTCGAGTCGCGGCCGGGGCGGACGGTCTTCACGTTGGAGCTGCCCGCCTGAGCGCCGGCGCGCCAGCACGGCGCTCCAGCGCCGGCCCGGCGATTCGGTATGGTCCGCGCGCTCCGGTCCCCGACCTCTCGCGAGCCATGCTGCAGCCCATCGCCGTCGGACACAAGACGCTCGCCGACTACGCCAGCATCGTCGGCCGCTCGCTCGTCGAGGAGATCCGCGAGCTGGCCGAGCCGCTGCGCGGCAAGCGCGTGCTGCACCTGTCGGCGACGGCGTTCGGCGGCGGCGTCTCGGAGATCCTGTACACGCTCGTGCCGCTGATGCGGGACGTCGGGCTCGAAGTCGAATGGCACGTCATCTACGGCCGCGAGGAGTTCTTCAACGCGACGAAGGTGATGCACAACGCGCTGCAGGGCAGCCCCCAGGACCTCACCGAGGAGCAGTGGGGGGCGTGGCGGCGCTACAACGAGATGAACGCGCGCGAGCTCTCGCGCGGCTGGGACGTCGCGATCGTCCACGATCCGCAGCCGGCGGCGATGCACTCGCTCGCCTCGGAGAAGGCACGTCACTGGATCTGGCGCTGCCACATCGACGTCTCGACCCCGAACGCCGCCACGCTGGAGCGCCTGCTCCCGTACATCAAGACCTATCCCGCCTCGGTCTTCCACATGCAGCAGTACGTGCCGACGGGGATGGAGGGGCAGATCAACATCGTGCCGCCGGCGATCGACCCGCTCGCGCCGAAGAACATGGCCTTCTCGCCGGAGGACTCGGTCTACATCTGCGAGCAGTTCGGAATCGACGTCGACCGCCCGCTGCTGTGCCAGGTCTCGCGCTTCGATCCGTGGAAGGACCCGCTGGGGGTGATCGACGCGTACCGGATCGTGAAGGAGCAGATGCCGGAGGTGCAGCTGGCGCTCGTCGGCTCGATGGCGACCGACGATCCCGAGGGCTGGGACTTCTTCAACGCGACGATCGCGCACGCCGACCGCGATCCCGACGTCCACATCCTCAACAACTTCAACAACGTCGGCGCGATCGAGGTCAACGCGTTCCAGTCGCATGCCGACGTGCTGGTCCAGAAGTCGACGCGCGAGGGCTTCGGGCTCACCGTCTCGGAGGCGATCTGGAAGGCGCGGCCGTTCATCGGCGGCAACGTCGGCGGGATCCCGCTGCAGGTTGAGGACGGTGTCTCCGGCTTCCTCGTCGACAGCGTCGAGGCGTGCGCGCAGCGCGCACTCGAAGTGCTCGGCGACCCGGCGCTCGGGCGACGGCTCGGCCGTGCCGGCAAGGAGCACGTGCGCCGCCACTTCCTGATGCCGCGCCTGCTGCGCGACTGGCTGCGGATGATGACCGCTCTGGAGGGGCAGGGCTCCTGAGCTCGATCGGCGCCCGACCGCTCGTCCTCGTCTCCAACCGCGGCCCCGTGACGTTCGGGCCCGGCGGCGAGATGCGGCGCGGGACCGGCGGCCTCGTCACCGCGCTCACGGGCCTGGCGTCGCACCGCGAGGCGGTCTGGATCGCCTCCGCGATGACCGACGAGGACGTCGCGCACTCGCACGCGCACGAGGGCAGGCCGTTCGAGGTCCAACTGCCGGACGGCGGCGCCTACAAGGTGCGGCTCGTCGCCTCCGACGCGGACGCGTACGACCGCTTCTACAACGTGTTCGCGAACCCGATGCTGTGGTTCATCCAGCACTACCTGTGGGATCTGTCGAACGCGCCGGACATCCGCCGCGAAGAGGTCGAGGCCTTCGAGTTCGGCTACAACGTCGTCAACGAGGACCTCGCCCGCGCCGTGCTCGACGAGATCGAGGACGAGTCGGAGCCGGTCGTGATGGTCCACGACTACCACCTCTACACGCTGCCGGCGCTCGTGCGAAAGGTGCGGCCCGACGTCTTCCTGCACCACTTCATCCACATCCCGTGGACGCAATCCGACGCGTGGCGCGTGCTGCCGAGCCAGATCCGCGAGGAGATCTACAAGGGCCTGCTCGCGAACGACATCATCGGCTTCCACACGCGCTCCTACCGGCGCAACTTCCTGCAGTGCTGCCGCGACCTGATGGACCTCGAGGTCGACTTCGAGCGCGGCGTGGTCTTCCACGAGGGCCGCGAGGTGTGGGTGCGCGCCTACCCGCTGCCGATCGACGCGGCGGCGACGCGGGGCGTCGCGCGGCGCGAGCGCACGGCGGAGTTCGAGCGCGAGCTGCTGCGCCGCCGCCGCGACCACCTGATCCTGCGCGTCGACCGCGCGGACCTGTCGAAGAACGTGCTGCGCGGCTTCACCGCGTTCGACGTGTTTCTCACACAGCATCCGGAGTTCCACGAGCAGGTCACGTTCATCGCGCAGCTGATGCCGTCGCGAACCGACGTGCCGGAGTACGCCGAGTACCTGGAGCGGATCGAGGCCGTCGTCGCGGTCGTCAACCACCGCCACGGCACGCCAGACTGGATGCCGATCCACCTGAAGCTGCGCGACGACCTCGAGGAGGCGGTCGCCGCCTACAAGCACTACGACGTGCTGCTCGTCAACGCGATGTTTGACGGCATGAACCTCGTCGCCAAGGAGGGGCCGCTCGTGAACGAGCGCGCCGGCGTCTCGATCCTGTCCGAGAACACCGGCGCCCACGAGGAGCTGGGCGAGTTCGCGCTGTCGGTCAATCCGTTCGACATCCAGGAGCTGGCCGACTCGATCCACGCGGCGCTGACGATGGAGCCGGCCGAGCGGCGGCGGCGGATGGACGGTCTCGAACGGATCGTCACCCAGCGCGACCCGGGCGACTGGATCGACGAGCAGCTCGACGACATCCGCGAGAAGGCCGGCGCGCGCGGCTGACGCGGCGCGCCGGCCTCGGCGCGCGACCGCCTACCACGCCGGCGCGACCATCCGGCCCTCGGCGACCGCGGCCGCCGCCAGCTCGTGGTCCCACGTCGCGACGATCAGCTCGCCCGGCGCGTCGATCGCGAGCGCGGAGGCGAGGTGCACGGCGTCATAGCCGCGCAGCGCGTGCCGCTCGGCGAGGTCGCCGGCCGCGCGCGCGAGCGGGTCGTCGAGAGCGATCACGCGCAGCTCCTCGTACAGCTCGTCGATCGTGCCCACTGCCGCCCTAAGCCAGCGTCTGCCGGTGCGGCCGGCACGCTGCGCAGCGGCCGCGGCCGCCCGCGCCTCCGGGTAGACAAGCTGGCTTGAGATCACGAGGTCCGCCTGCTCCCACAGATCGTGCGCAAGATCCGCACCCGGCTCGTGATCGAGCAGCAGCTTCACGAGCGCCGAGGTGTCGAAGTAGACGTTCAGCGGCGCCGCTGCTCGATCACGATGTCCGAGAGCGAGACGGGCGATCTCAAGCGCGGAAGGTCGGCGCTTCTCGTGCGCGGCCGGGTCGGCTCGCGGATCAGCCCGCGGGCGCGCAGGGTCGCGAGGGGATCGGCGGAGGGCAGCGGGCTCAGGCGCGCGACCGGCTTGCCGCGCATCGTCACGATCACTTCGCCGCCCGCTGCGGCGTGTCTCACGTACCGGCTGAGCTGGTCGCGCAGCTCCCGCACGCCCACCTCTCGTCTCAGCTCCCGGCGAGGTGGCGTCATCAAATCGATGGTAGACGCTACATCCGTCCTCGGCAAGGACGCTCATTCGAGCCCGAACTCCGGCGCGGCCGGCTGGCTCGCGCCGCTCCCCGCGCCTACGCCGCCGCTTGCCGCTGGGGGCGCCGGCGGCGAAGCGGGCGGCTTCTGGAGACGGGGATGCGCACGCCTCCTCCTGGGCGCCGAGCTGCGGTGGAGGGGATCGCGCCGCGTCTTGCGCGCGTCGCGGTCCGCGCTCCTCCGCTCGACGTCTCGCGGTGGGGAATCCGCGGCCGCGGGCTCCTCCGGCACGACCGCCGGAACCGTCTCGACCGACAGGCCGACGGGAACCTGCGGGGCCGCGCCTTCGGAGGAGCGAAGCCAGACGAGCGCGAGCGCGATGGCGACGATGACGGCGAGAGCAGTGGCGGCGTCGCGGCCGCGAGGGGTCGAGGGCATAGGACGTCCGAGGCGGCCGGACGGCACGTTTCGCCCCCGTTGGTATAGTGCCCCGCCGCAGTTCAACCAGCCATGGCTCAGCTTCCGCCCATCTACGACCTCATGGTCCTGCTCTCCACCTCGGTGGAGGACGAGCGTCGCGCGAGAATCCTCGCCGACGTCGAGCAGACGATCGCCGACAACGGCGGCACGACCGAGCTCAAGCAGGAGTGGGGCGTGCGCAGACTCGCGTTCGAGATCGCGCACACCGGCGACGCCGAGTACCACCTGCTGCAGTTCAGCGGCCCGCCGGCACTCGTCGAGACGCTGAGCTACAACCTGAAGATCACGGACGGCGTGCTGCGCCACCGGATCATCAAGGTCACGCCGGGCACCCCGCCGCCGCCGGAGCCGACCGCGCAGGAGCCCGCCGCGAGCGAGCCCGAGCCGGCCGCCGCAGGCGCCGAGGCGTAACGGACCTCACGCGGTTTCACGCGGGCAGCGCGTTGTCCCGCCACGTTTCCCCGGAGTTTCCGGCTATCACAGCGGTGCACGACCGATCCGTGCGTACACTCGTTCGCCGCTGAGCATCTGCCGCCGAAAGGAGCCACCCCCATGGCCGCAACGAACATCAACCGGGTCGTCATGACCGGAAATCTCACCCGCGATCCAGAGCTGCGCTCGCTGTCGAGCGGCATGTCCGTGTGCAGCCTGCGAATCGCCTGCAACACGCGGCGCAAGGGCGCCTCCGGCGAGTGGGAGGACAAGCCGAACTACTTCGACGTCACCGTCTGGGGTGCGCAGGGCGAGAACTGCGCGCGCTACCTCTCGAAGGGCCGCCCGGTCGCGATCGACGGCCGGCTGGAGTGGCGCGAGTACGAGAGAGACGGGCAGAAGCGCCAGGCAATCGATATCATCGCCGATTCCGTGCAGTTCCTCGGCGGGCGTGACGACGCCGGCGCCGGGAACGGGTTCTCCGGGCCTTCCGCAAGCGTAGCGGGAGGGGGGGACGTTCCGATCGACGATCGGGACTTCCAATCCGCCCCGGCAGCGCCCGTCTCGACCGCTGACGACGACATCCCGTTCTAGGCGCTGACAGACGACTTCGACGAGGTAGGCGAGTGGCAAAGCAACGTAGGCGCCCGACGCGGCGGCGCGACAAGAAGGGCGGTCCGGGCTCCGGCCGGCGCAAGCCGTGCCCGTACTGCAAGGACAAGATCGAGCAGGTCGACTACAAGGACATCTCGGCGCTCCGGCGCTTCATCTCGGAACGCGGCAAGATCCGCTCCCGTCGCATCACGGGCGCGTGCCGTCGGCACCAGAACCAGGTCTCGACGGCGATCAAGCGCGCGCGCGAGCTCGCGCTGCTGCCATACGTCGCGGAGCCGGCGAACGAGCGCGCCGGCGGTGGCCGCCGCGATCGCGATCGCGATCGCGATCGCGAGGACCGGTAGCCGCATGCCGCAGGCGATCCTCACCCAGGACGTCGAGCAGCTCGGCGAGAGAGGGACCGTCGTCGACGTCTCGGCCGGCTACCTGCGCAACTACCTGATCCCGCGCAAGCTGGCACAGCCCGCGACGAAGGGCGCGCTCGACGCCGCCGCCGAGCGCAGAGCCGCCGCCGAGCGTGCCGAGCGCGAGTCGAAGGCGAGGGCGCAGGAGAACGCGGCGCTGCTCGGCAAGACGGTGCTCACGATCGAGCAGCAGGCCGGCGACGACGGCCGTCTGTTCGGATCCGTCACCGCGCAGGACATCGCCGACGCGATCCGCGAGGCGCGCGGCATCAAGGTCGACAAGCGCAAGGTCCACCTCGAGGATCCGATCCGCCACATCGGGACCCACATGGTCGTCGTCGAGATCGAGGACGGCGTCATGGCGACCGTCAAGACGATGGTCGTCGAGCAGAAGTAGCTCCGGCTTCCCAGCCATCTCGTCTCACGCGCCGCGGCCTCCGCGGCGCGTCGTCGTTAAAACGCCGGTCTGTGCGGATTCGCCGGGGTCGCTCGTAGCGGGGATTGCTAGCGTCGCGGCTTCGTGTCCGCCATCGAGCAGACCCAGCAGGCGCTCCTGCCGCCGCACAACCTGGAGGCCGAGCAGTCGGTCCTGGGCGCCATCCTGCTCGCCGACACCACGCTCTACGGCCTCGTCATCAACGAGGGGCTCAAGCCGGAGCAGTTCTACCGCGAGCAGCACGCGACGATCTACCGGGCGATGCTGCGGCTCTACGAGGAGAGCCGCGAGATCGACGTGCTCACCGTCACGGAGGAGCTGCGCCAGTCAGGCGAGCTGGAGCAGGTCGGCGGCCCGGCGATGGTCGACGCGCTCGCGGGCGCCGCGCCGGCCGCCGGCAACGTGCGCGAGTACGCGCGCATCGTGCAGAGCAACGCGCTGCTGCGGCGCCTGCTGGCGACGACGCAGCAGATCCAGGCGAACGTGTGGAACCACGAGGCGCCCGCGCGTGAGCTGGTCGAGTGGGCCGAGCGGGACATCCTCGAGGTCGGCCACGACGACCGCCAGAAGGACTTCCGCGCCGTCGGCGAGGTGCTGCACGACGAGATGGACAAGCTCCACCGCCTCTCGCTGGAGCACACCGTGCTCACCGGCACCCCCTCGGGCTACAAGGACCTCGACGAGATCACCGGCGGCTTCCAGCCGGGCAACCTGATCATCCTCGCCGCGCGCCCCTCGATGGGTAAGTCGGCGCTCGTCACGAACATCGCCGAGAACGCGGCGTTGGAGCACGGCAAGCCGGTCGCGCTGTTCAGCCTGGAGATGTCGGAGGCCGAGCTTGCCCAGCGCTTCGTCGCCTCGCAGGCGCGCATCCGCGGCGAGGAGCTGCGCAAGGGCCGGGTGGCGGAGAACCGCTGGCCGAAGATCCTCGAAGCGTGTCAGCGGCTGTCCGACGCGCCGCTGTACGTCGACGACAGCTCCGACATCGGGATCCTCGAGCTGCGCGCGAAGGCGCGGCGCCTGCACCAGCAGAGCGAGAACGGGCTCGGGCTGATCATCCTCGACTACCTCCAGCTGATGCGCGCCGACAGCCGCATCGAGAACCGCGTCGAGGCGGTCGGCCAGATGAGCCGCGGGCTGAAGATCCTCGCGCGCGAGCTGGAGGTGCCGGTGATCGCGCTCTCGCAGCTGAGCCGCGCGGTCGAGTCGCGCACCGACAAGAGACCGATCCTGTCCGACCTGCGCGAGTCCGGCAACATCGAGCAGGACGCCGATCTCGTGATGTTCATCTACCGCGACGAGTACTACGACAGAGAGTCCGAGCGCGAGGGCGAGGCCGACATCATCATCGCCAAGCACCGCAACGGCGCGCTCGGGGACGTCACGCTGACGTTCCAGAAGGAGTACCCGAAGTTCATGAACTTCGCGGGCGACCGCTTCGCCGGCTGAGCCGTCGGCGTCTCCGAGCGCTCCCTACACTGTCTTCCGCCATGCCAGGCATCGTGATCGTTGGCGCCCAATGGGGCGACGAGGGGAAGGGCAAGATCACCGACCTGCTCGCCGAGCAGGCCGACGCCGTCGTGCGCTTCCAGGGCGGCAACAACGCCGGCCACACGATCGTCCGCAACGGCGAGACGTGGAAGCTGCACCTGATGCCGTCGGGGATCCTCTACCCAGGCAAGCTGTGCGTGATCGGCAACGGCGTCGTGGTCGACCCCAAGGTGCTGACCGACGAGCTGGAAGAGCTGCGCCGGCGCGGCGTCGACACGAGCGGGCTGAAGATCTCCGCCAACGCGCACATGATCATGCCGTACCACCTGATGCTCGACGACGCCGGCGAGGCGAAGCTCGGCAAGCTCAAGATCGGCACGACGCGGCGCGGAATCGGGCCCTGCTACGCCGACAAGGCCTCGCGGATCGGGATCCGCGTGCAGGACCTGCTCGACGAGAAGATCCTCAAGCAGAAGATCGTCGCGGCGCTGGAGCCGAAGCGGCTCGCGCTGCGCCCGTTCGCGCGCGACCCACGGCTCGACCTGCAGGCGATCACCGAGGAGTACCTCGCCTACGGCGCGCGACTGACCGAGCACATCGCCGACACGACGCGCCTCGTATGGGACAAGCTTGACGCCGATGCGACGGTGATCTTCGAGGGCGCACAGGGCGCGCTGCTCGACATCGACCACGGGACCTATCCGTTCGTCACCTCGTCGAACCCGATCGCCGCCTCCGCCTGCATCGGCAGCGGCGTCGGGCCGAAGGACATCGACGAGGTGTGGGGCATCACGAAGGCGTACGGGACGCGCGTCGGCTCCGGCCCGTTCCCGACCGAGCTCGACGACGAGCTGGGCGAGGCGCTGCGCCAGAAGGGCGGCGAGTTCGGCACGACGACCGGCCGCTCGCGCCGCGTCGGCTGGCTCGACCTCGTCGCGCTGCGCTACGCGGCGCGCATCAACTCGCTGACCGCGCTCGTCGTGACGAAGCTCGACGTGCTGACAGGCATCGACACGATCAAGGTGTGCACGCGCTACCGCGGCGAGGACGGCGCCGAGTTCGACCACTTCCCCTACCACCAGTCGGTGCTGCACCACACGGTCGGCGAGTACGTCGAGCTGCCCGGCTGGAGCGAGGACATCGGCGAGGCGCGCTCGTTCGAGGAGCTGCCCGACAAGGCGCGCGACTACCTCGCGTTCGTCGAGGAGTTCATCGGTGTGCCGGTCGTAATGGTCGGCGTCGGTCCCGGCCGCGAGCAGACGGTCTGGACGGCGGCCGGGCGCGAGACCGTGCCGGGCAAAGCCGTCGCGAGCGCTCAGACGGCGTAGGCGTCGCGCCGTGCAGCGACGCGACGCGCGTCCCCGACGACCGAGAATGGGGTAGCCGCGGCCGACGACGGCGCGCTCGCCCACGAACGCCCGGTCTCCGTCTCCGACGGGGACGGGACGAGGCCGGGCGCGTCGGGCATCGCGCGAAGCCTATGGGGCCAGCGGGCGGCGCGGCGGCCCCCGCCGATATCCTGCCGCGCGTGCTGCGTGCAGCCACGCTCGGGCTCGGCATGATGGGCCGCCACCACGCCCGCATCCTCCAGTCGCTGCCGGGCGTCACGTTCGCCGGCGCCGTCGACGCGGCCGGGGACCGCAACGATTCGGTGCGCGACCCCTCGCTCGTCTACGCGTCGATCGACGCCCTGCTCGCCACCGGTCCGCTCGACATGGCGGTCGTCGCCCTGCCGACCGAGGAGCACCTGCCGGCGGCGCTGCGGCTCGCCGAGGCGGGCGTGCACATCCTGATCGAGAAGCCGCTCGCCGCCTCCGTCGAGGAGGGCGAGCAGATCCTCGCCGCGTGCGAGCGCGCCGGCGTGCGCGGCGCGGTGGGGCACGTCGAGCGCTTCAACCCGGCGCTGATCGCGCTGCGCGAGCGCGTGCTCGCGGGCCAGCTCGGCGACGTCTTCCTCGTCGCGACCGAGCGGATCGGGCCGTTTCCCGAACGCATCCGCGACGTCGGCGTCGTGAAGGACCTCGCGACGCACGACCTCGACATCGTCACGTGGGTCGCCGACGCGCCGATCCAGACGGTCGCCGCGCAGACGGCGCACCGCACCGGCCGTCCCCACGAGGACCTGGTGCTCGTGACCGGCCGGCTCGCCTCCGACGTCCCCTTCAACTCGATCGTCGACTGGCTGACGCCGACGAAGACGCGCCGCACGCGCGTGCTCGGCGACCGCGGCATGCTCGTCGCCGAGACCGTCACGGCCGACCTGACGTTCTACGAGAACGGGCAGGTCACGTCGTCGTGGCCCAGCTCGCAGGCGCTGCGCGGCGTCTCCGAGGGCGACGCCACCCGCTACGCGCTCGCACGCGCCGAGCCGCTGCGCACCGAGCTGGAGGCGTTCCGCGACTTCGCCGCGGGCGACGACGACGCGCCGGTCGTGACGCTCGCGCAGGGGCTCGCGGCGCTGCGCTCGGCCGAGGCGGTGCTGGAGAGCGCGACGCGCGGCGAGACCGTGCGGCTGGCCGGCGAGGCCACGGCGCCGTGAGAGTCGTCGTCGTCGCGCTCGGCAAGATCGGCCTGCCGCTCGCCGCGCACATCGCGCGAGCCGGCCACACCGTCGTCGGCTGTGACGTCTCCGCCGAGGTGTGCGAGCTGGTGAACGCGGCGCGCGCGCCGTTCCCCGGCGAGGCCGGACTGGACGAGGCGCTGGCGGAGGTCGTCGGCGACGGGCGCCTGCGCGCGCAGACGGACACCGCCGGCGCGGTCGCCGAGGGGGCGGACCTCGTGGTCGCCGTGCCGCCGCTGATCGTCGACGCGGACGCGCAGCCCGACTGGCGGATCCTCGACAGCGTCGTGGACGACGTCGCGCGCGGCCTGCGCGCCGCGGCCGACGCCGGGCGCACCGGCACGGTCGTGTGCGTCGAGACGACGCTTCCGGTCGGCACGACGCGCAGCCGCATCGCGCCCGCGTTGGCGGCCGGCAGCGGACTGGAGGCCGAGCGCGACTTCTTCGCCGCGTTCAGCCCGGAGCGCGTCTACAGCGGGCGCATCTTCGAGGACCTGCGCAGATACCCGAAGCTCGTCGGCGGCTGCTCGGAAGAGGGCGAGGTGCGCGCGGTCGACTGCTACCGCGCGTTCATCGAGCAGCGCCCCGCGGGCGAGGCGGGCCCGCCCACCGAGGTCTGGACGATGGGCTCCGCCGAAGCCGCCGAACTGGCGAAGCTCGCCGAGACGACCTACCGCGACCTCAACATCGCGTTCGCGAACGAGCTGGCGCGCCATGCCGACGCGATCGGCGTCGACGTGCACCGCGTGATCGACGCGGCCAACAGCCAGCCGTTCAGCCACATCCACCGGCCCGGCGTGGCGGTCGGCGGCCACTGCATCCCGGTCTATCCACACTTCTTCCTCGCCGGCGCGCGGGAGGCGCAGCTGCCGCGCGTGGCGCGCGAGGTGAACGGGGCGATGCCGGCGTACGCGGTCGCGCTGCTGGCCGACGCGCTCGGCGAGCTGGCCGGCGCGCGCGTGCTGATCCTCGGCGTCGCCTATCGCGGCGGCGTGAAGGAGACGGCCTTCTCCGGCGCGTTCGCGCTGCGCGACGCGCTCGCCGAGCGGGGCGCGATCCCGCTCGCCGCCGATCCGCTCTACGACGACGGCGAGCTGCGCGCGCTCGGCTTCGAGCCCTGGGACGGCGGAGGGATCGACGGCGCGGTCGTGCAGGCCGACCACGCCGAGTACCGCGTGCTCACCCCAGCCGAGTTGCCCGGCGCGCGCGCCGTCGTCGACGGGCGCGACGTGCTCGAGCGGGCACCGTTCGCCGCGGCCGGCGTCGCGCTGCGGCGGATCGGACGACCGTAGCTCAGACCGGCGCGGGGGCGCCACTCGCGAGCGCGCGGACCGCGTCCGCAACCCGTTCGCCCGCGCGGCCGTCGCCGTAGAGCTGCGGGCGCTCGGCGGGCGGCTGACGCTCCAGCGCGGCGAGCGCCGCGTCGGCGTCGAGGTCAACGAGCGTGTTCCAGCCGACGTCGACCGTCTCGACCCACTCGGTGCCGGGCCGCATCGTCACGCACGGCACGCCGGCCAGGTACGCCTCCTTCTGCACCCCGCCGGAGTCGCTGACGACCGCGCGCGCGTTGCACAGCAGCGCGGTGAACTCGAGGTAGCCGAGCGGCGGCGCGAGGCGGATGTGCGCTGCGCCCGCGACCGCGTCGAGCAGGCCCGCCGCCTCCAGCCGCGCGCGGGTGCGCGGGTGCAGCGGCAGCACGGTCGGCAGCGGCAGCCCCAGCAGCAGCTCCGCCAGGCGCGCGAGACGCGCCGGATCGTCGACGTTGCCGGCGCGGTGGGCAGTCGCGAGCAGGTATCCGCCGGGCTCGACGCCGTAGGGCTCCAGGGCGCCTGTGCGCGCACGGGCGGCCGGCTGCAGCAGCTGCGCGACGTCGACCATCACGTCGCCGACCAACTCGACCGCGCCCGCGACCGACTCGCGCGCGAGGTTCTCGACGGCCGTCTGCGAGGGGCACAGCAGCAGCGCGCTGAGATGATCGGTGACGACGCGGTTGACCTCCTCCGGCATCGCGCGGTCGAACGAGCGCATGCCCGCCTCCACGTGCGCGACGGGGATGCCGGCCTGCACCGCCGCAAGCGCGCCCGCGAGCGTCGAGTTCGTGTCGCCGTAGACGAGCAGCGCGTCGGGCCGCACGTCGGCCAGCAGCGGCTCCAGCGCCGCGAGCATGCGCGCCGTCTGCGCGGTGTTCGTCCCGCCGCCGATGCCGAGCAGGTGCTCCGGCGGCGGCAGCTCCAGCTCGTCGAAGAAGACCTGCGACAGCTCGGCGTCGTAGTGCTGCCCGGTGTGGACGGTGACCTCCTCGCCGATGGCGCGCAGACGCGAGGAGACGGCGGAGGCCTTGATGAACTGCGGGCGGTTCCCGATGACGGTGAGAACGCGCATCAGGCGGTTCCGGCGTCGAGGTCGGCGAGGATCCGCGCGTGCAGCCGCTCGGCAAGGTCCCGTGAGACCGGGCCGGGCGCTCCGGCGCCGAGCGCCTGTCCGTTCACGCTCGCGACCGGCTCCAGCTCCTGCGTCGTCGAGACGAGGAACGCCTCGTCGGCGCCAAGCAGCTCGTCGAGCGTGCACGAGCGCTCCTCGGCGCCCGACAGCTCGATCACGACCGCGCGCGTGATCGAGGCGAGGATGCGGTCGGACAGCGGCGGGGTGCGCACGCGCCCGTCGCTCACCCAGCAGATCGACGCCGTCGGCGCCTCCAGCACGCGCCCATGCGGTGTGATCAGCAGCGCCTCGTCGGCGCCGCGCTCTCTCGCCAGCCGCGTCGCGAGCATGTTCGCCGCGTAGGAGAGCGACTTGATCCCGTCGAGCAGCCGCACCGGCGCGTAGGTGACTGCCGCGAGGCGGATCGCGGGCGGCTGCACGGGCACCTCCTCCGTCAGCAGCAGGCGGCGCCCGCCGCGGGTGAGCACGATCCGCAGCGCGCCCGGATCCGGCTCGCCGGCCGCCGCGACGAGCAGCCGTGCGACGTCGTCGCGCACGACCGCGAGGTCGAGCGGCAGGCGCAGGCCCTGCGCCGAGCGCGCGAGCCGCTCGAGGTGCTCCTCCAGCGCGTACGGCCGGCCGCCGTAGAGCCGCAGCACCTCGAAGATGCCGTCGCCGCGCAGCAGGCCCTCGTCGGTCGCGGGGACGACGGCGGCCGCCGCGGGCATCACGGCGCCGTCGAGGCAGGCGAGGTGGGCAGTCGCCATCGGCGGCGAATGCTAGTCGCGCGTCACGCGGTTGCGCGCGGCGGGGTGGAGCGGCAGACTGGCTGCATGGCCAAACAGCCCCGTTCCCTGACTGGCAAGGTCGTCGCGATCACCGGCGGCGCCCGCGGCATCGGCCGCGCCACCGCCGCGGCGCTCGTGCGCAAGGGCGCGAAGGTCGCGATCGGCGATCTCGACGTGGAGCTGGCTGAGCGCACAGCGACGGAGCTGGGCGGTGGCGTGCTCGCGCTTCCGCTCGACGTGACCGACCGCGCGTCGTTCGAGCGCTTCCTCGACGAGACGGAGCGGCAGCTCGGCCCGCTCGACGTGCTGGTCAACAACGCCGGCATCATGCAGCTCGGCCCGTTCGCGCAGGAGCGCGACGCGACCGCCGTCCGCCAGGTCGACATCAACCTGCACGGCGTGATCTACGGCTCGAAGCTCGCGCTGCAGCGCTTCCTCCCGCGCCGCAGCGGTCACCTCGTCAACATCGCCTCGACCGCCGGCAAGGCCGGCGTGCCGGGCGGCGCCACCTACTCGGCGACGAAGCACGCGGTCGTGGGGCTGACGGAGGCGATCCGCGGCGAGATCCGCGGCAGCGGCGTCGAGACGAGCGTCGTGATGCCGGTGCCGGTCAACACCGAGCTGGCTGCCGGCCTCGTCAGAGGCCGTGGGTTGACGGCGACTGTCGAGCCCGAACAGGTCGCCGACGCGATCGTCGCCGCGCTCGAGCGCCCGCGCCACGACGTCTACGTGCCGAAGGCGATCGCGGTCGGCGTTCGGCTGGGCGCGCTGCTGCCCCGCCGTCTTGCCGAGGCGATCGGACGCAGCGCGAAGACCGACCGCATCCTCGCTGAGGCCGACCTGGAGGCGCGCGCGGCATACGAACGCCGCGCCGCAACTTAGTCAGAAAAAGTGAGTGATCTCACACCGATTTGCCGCGGCTAGACTCGCCAGGTGTCCAGCCCGGAGTCGATCGCCGCACCACTCAGACTGCCCCGTCGAGGCTCGACCGACCACGCCGGTCGATTCGCTCGCACGGACTATGCGACAGCCGGTTGGCTGTGCGTCATTCCTTGTGCGCTGGCGACGCTCGCCGCCGTCATGCTGCTCGGCCCGCCGCTCGGCCACCTGATATTGCGCTCGGGCTCGAGCTACACGCCGCTGCCAGAACGGGTTGGCGCGTTCAATCCGGAGCCGACGGAGCAGGCCCGATATCTGCTCGCCCTCGGCGGCCCCGTCCTGTATGCGGCGCTGCTCGCGCTCGCGCCCCGCTGGCTGCCGCGCGTGCCGGTCGCGTTTGCGACGGTGAGGGCGCGCGCCACGCCGGCGCTGCTCGCGGCGTTCTTCGTCGCCTGCATGGTCATGCAATACGCGGCGGTCTACGACCCGCGCTACTCGAACAGGGAACCGCAGGTCGCGCGGGTCGTCCAGTACTTCACGCCCGCCACCCTGGTCGTGGCAGCGCTGTGCGCGGCTGCGATCGCGGCCGTCG
>JBQCIQ010000039.1:0-6603 GCA_051953595.1 Conexibacter sp.
GTCGATGCCGCGGATCGTCCCGTCGCTGATCGGGATCTCGTACTGCCGGCCCGTGCGGTTGTCCGTCACCGAGAGCGTGGCTGCGGCTGCGGCTACGCCCCCCTCGGCTCCGTTGCTGGCGGTCTCGGTGCTCATGCGGTCTCCCTGAATACGTGCTCGGTCTCCTACCCGTTCTACCGCATCGGCCGCGCGGGCCGACGTGCGGGTTGTGAGCACGCGATCGTTCAGTGGAGAGCGCGCTACGAGGAGACGACGACGGCGCTCGCCATCGTCGCCGCCATCAGCAGGCCGCTGATCAGCATCACGGCGCGCGCGACGCCCGAGCTGGGCGGGAACGTCTCGCGCGTGATCCCGAACACGCCGAGCAGGACGGCCCAGCAGGCGAGCGCGCCGGCGGCGATGTAGTAGGCCGTCTTCGACCCGTGCTCGGCGGTGGCGGCTGCGATCAGGTGGAGCATCGCGCGCGAGCCTACCCGATCGGTCGGGCGGCGGGGGCGCCTTCGTAGCGGCTCTCGGTCGCCTCGCGCTGACCCTGGTAGTGCGAGCCCAGCTCGGCGCTGCCGTACGGGCGCTGCGCCGGGCGGTCGAGCGTCATGAACGAGAGCTGCGCGATCAGCACGCCGGGCGAGAGCTTGATCGGCACGCGCGTGAGGTTGTTCAGCTCCAGCGTCAGCGTGCCGTTCCAGCCGGGATCGCAGAAGCCGGCGGTCGCGTGCACGATCAGGCCGAGGCGCCCGAGCGAGGACTTGCCCTCGATCCGCGCGACGATGTCGTCCGGCAGCTCGACCCACTCCAGCGTGCGGCCGAGGCAGAACTCGCCGGGGTGGATCACGAACGCCTCATCCGGCGCGATCCGCACCTCGGAGGTGAGGTTCGCGGGCCGGTCGCGCAGGTCGATCGAGCTGATGCGGTGGTTGTCGAAGACGCGGAAGGTGTCGCCGAGGCGCAGGTCCACGCTCGCCGGCTGCACGAGCGAGGCGTCCCACGGGTCGATCTTGATGCGGCCCGCCTCGACCAGCTCGATGATCGTGCCGTCCGACAGCACGGAGGTCGGCTGCTGCGTCATGGGCGCGAAGTGTGCCAGCCCGGCCGGACTAGCGCTCCGGCGTGCGCGCGCGGGCGACGGTCGTGCGCGTGCGCGGCGGGGCGACGGGCGCCGGATCGCCGTGCGGGCCGCGGCGGCGGGGGTTGCGCGGGAGCGGACGCGGCTTCGGGTCGGGCACGCGCGAGCCGCCGTCGCCGCTCTGCGGCACCTGCTCGTCCTCCGGCGTCTGTCTGATCGCCCACCAGACGAGGTAGAGCAGCGCAGCGAGCGGGATCTTCAGCGCCAGCATCAAGAACAGGAAGCCCGTCCACTCCATCCGCGCGATGGTACCCGCGGCCGCATGCCGCTGTCACCCCTCGTGTCGGTGCGTCAGCGGCGTGACTCAGCCGCGCAGCGCGAGCGGGGCGTCGGCGAACTGCGTGATCTGCGCCAGCTCGCTCACGCGCGCGACGATCTCCTCGCGCGTGAGGCGCCGCACGCGCTCGGTGCCGAACTCCTCCACGTTGTACGAGGCGATCGCGGTGCCGTAGGCCATCGCGCGGCGCAGCGTCTCGTGCGAGAGGTCGTCGCCGCCGTGCGCGGCGATGCAGCCGACGAAGCCGCCGGCGAACGAGTCGCCCGCGCCGGTCGGGTCGAGCACGGTCTCCAGCGGGAACGCCGGCAGCCCGAAGAAGCCCTCCTCGGTGAGCAGCGCGGCGCCGTACTCGCCCTGCTTGGCGACGACCACCTTGGGGCCGAGCGCGCGGATCTCGCGTGCCGCCTGCACGAGGTTCGGCTTGCGCGTCAGCTGGCGGATCTCGGCGTCGTTGAGCAGCACGCAGTCGACCGTCTCGATCGTCTTGAGCAGCGAGTCGCGCGCCGTCTCGATCCACAGGTTCATCGAGTCGAGCGCCACGAACTTCGCGCTGGCGCACTGCTCGCGCACCTCGCGCTGCAGGTCCGGCTGGATGTTCGCGAGGAACAGCACGTCACAGTCGCGGCTCGCCTGCGAGAGCTTCGGCGCGAACTCGCCGAAGACGTTCAGGCGCGTGTCGTCGGTGTGCGCGGTATTGAGGTCGTACTCGTAGTGCCCGCGCCAGAAGAACGTCTCGCCGCCGGGGACGTGCTCGATGTCGTCGGTGATCACGCCACGCGCAAGGAGCACGCCGTGCTCCTCGTCGCCGAAGTCGTCGCCGACCGGGCCCACGACGCGCACGTCGGTGAAGAACGACGAGGCGAGCGAGAAGTGCACCGCCGAGCCGCCGAGCATCTTCTCGCGGCTGCCGAACGGCGTGGAGACGGCGTCGAATGCGATCGAGCCGACGACGGTGAGCGACATCGTGGTGGGCGTCTTTCCGGTCGGGTGCAGGAAGGGGGGAAGCGTACCGGCGGCGCGCCGGACGGCGTCTGAGTACCCTGCCGGCCCGATGCGCGCGATCCAGCAGCGGGAGTTCGGCGGCCCGGAGGTCCTGGAGCTGGTCGAGCTGCCGACGCCGACGCCGGGCGAGGGCGAAGTGCTGATCGAGGTCAGCCGCGCCGGGCTGAACTTCGCCGACACGCACCAGCGCACGAACTCCTACATCGCGAAGAAGACGCTGCCGTTCGTGCCGGGCGTCGAGGTCGCCGGCGTGCGCGTCGACACCGGGGAGCGCGTGATCGCGCTGTGCGGCGAGGGCGGCTACGCCGAGTACGCGACCGCGCCGGCCTCGCTCACGTTCCCGATCCCGGACGGGGTCGACGACGGCACCGCGCTCGCGCTGCTGATCCAGGGGCTCACCGCCTGGCACCTGTACAAGACGAGCGCGCAGCTGCGCCCGGGCGAGTCGGTCGTCGTGCACGCGGCCGCCGGCGGCACCGGCTCGCTCGCGGTCCAGCTCGGCAAGGCGCTCGGCGCGGGTCGCGTGATCGCGACCGCCTCGACCGAGGAGAAACGGGAGCTGGCGCGCTCGCTTGGCGCGGACGTCGCCGTCGACGCCGCGCCGGAGGGGATGGCGGAGCGGCTGCTGGAGGCGAACGGCGGCGCGCCGGTCGACGTCGTCCTGGAGATGGCGGGGGGCGCGGTCTTCGACGCCTCCTTCGACGTGCTCGCGCCGTTCGGGCGACTCGTCGTCTACGGGATCGCCTCGCGCGAGCAGAACGAGATGCGCAGCGGCAGGCTGATGAAGACCTCGCGCGCGGTCGTCGGCTTCTGGTTCAACCACTGCCTGGAGCGGCCGGAGATGGTCGAGGCGGCCTTGAGCGATCTGTTCGCGCGGACCGCGCGCGGCGAGCTGAGCGTCGTCGTCGGCGCGACCTATCCGCTCGGCGACGCCGCCCGCGCCCAGACCGACCTCGCCGGGCGCCGCACGACCGGCAAGCTGCTGCTCGACCCGAAGGCGTGAGCGGCCGCTCGACCGCGCCCGCGGCTTCTCTCTAACCTCACTGCCCGTGACGACCTTCGCCGAGCTCGGCCTCTCCGACTCCCTCCTCGACGCGCTCCACGACGTCGGCTACGAATCGCCCAGCCCGATCCAGGAGCAGGGGATCCCGCCGCTGCTCGCCGGCTCCGACGTGATCGGCCAGGCGCAGACCGGCTCGGGCAAGACTGCCGCGTTCGGGCTGCCGCTGATCGAGCACGTCGATCCCGCGGTGCACGAGGTGCAGGGCCTCGTCCTCACGCCGACGCGCGAGCTGTGCATCCAGGTCACGCAGGCGCTGCGCGCCTACGGCGCGCGCAAGGGCGTCGACGTGGTCGCCGTCTTCGGCGGTGCGCCGATCCGCTCCCAGCAGGCGCAGCTGCGCGCCGGCGGGCACATCGTCGTGGGGACCGTCGGCCGCGTGAAGGACCTCATCTCGCGCCACTCGCTCGTGCTGCACGACTGCCGCTTCGTCGTGCTCGACGAGGCCGACGAGATGCTTGACCTCGGCTTCCTGGAGGACGTCGAGCGGATCATGGCGCTCACCCCCGGCAGCCGGCAGACCGCCCTCTTCAGCGCGACGATGCCGCCGGAGATCCGCCGCCTCGCCGAGAAGTACCTCTACGACCCGATCGTCGTGAAGGTGAGAGCGGCGACCTTGACGGTCGACACGGTCGAGCAGTTCTCGCTGGAGACCTCGCCGAAGGAGAAGGACGACGCGCTCGTGCGCGTGCTGGAGGCGGAGCGGCCCGACCAGGCGATCGTGTTCGTGCGCACGAAGATCCGCTGCGACCAGCTGTTCAAGCGCCTGCGCGACCGCGGCATGAACGTGAAGGCGCTGCACGGCGACATGTCGCAGGGCTCGCGCGACGGCGTGATGCTCGCGTTCAAGAGCGGGCGGCTGCCGATCCTCGTCGCGACGGACGTGGCCGCGCGCGGGCTCGACATCTCCTCGGTCACGCACGTCGTCAACTTCGACGTGCCGACGTCGCCGGACGTCTACGTGCACCGCATCGGCCGCACCGGCCGCATCGGCCGCTCGGGCCGCGCGATCACGTTCTACGAGCCGCGTCAGAAGCGCGACATCGAGGCGATCGAGCGCCACACCTCGACGCCGATGGCGCCGTGGACGGCGGGCGCGAAGGTCGCGCCGCTGAAGGTCGAGGCGAAGCCGCGCCGCCACTCGAAGCCGCACGCGTCGGTGAACGGCGACGACGGGCCGAGCACGCGCCTCGTGCTCGCCGGCGGGCGCGCGGACGGGCTGGAGCCGAAGGACCTGATCCATGCGATCACCGCCGCGACCGGCCTCGACGGCGAGGCGATCCGCAACCTGCGCATGCTCGACCGCTTCGCCTTCCTCGACGTCCCCGCCGACGAGGCGGAGCGCGTCGTCGATCAGGTCGACGGCACGACGGTCGACGGCACCGGCCACAAGCTGCGCCTCGAGCCGCTGCGCGGCTGAGCGTGCCGAAGCGCAGCGCCGGGATCCTGCTGTTCCGCCGGACCGGCGGGGAGCTGGAGGTGCTGCTCGTGCATCCGGGCGGGCCGTTCTGGGCGAGAAGAGACGCCGGTGCGTGGAGCATCCCCAAAGGCGAGGTGGACCCGGGCGAGGACGAGCGCGCGTGCGCGCTGCGGGAGCTGGAGGAGGAGACGGGCGGCGCCTTCCCGGACGCTCCGCCCGACGCGCTGACGGCGCTTGGGGAGGTGCGCCAGAAGAGCGGCAAGGTCGTCGTCGCGTGGGCGCTCGAAGGCGACCTCGACGCCGACGCCATCGTCAGCAACACGTTCGAGCTGGAATGGCCGCCGCGCTCCGGCCGCATGCAGGCGTTCCCCGAGGTCGACCGCGCCGGCTGGTTCGCGCTCGACGCCGCGCGCGAGAAGCTGCTGCCGGCGCAGGCGCCGTTCCTCGACCGGCTCGCGGAGCTGGCCGGGTAGTAGGGTCGAGCGACCGACCCCCGACGAGGAGCCGCCGATGTCCCAGGCCACGATGCACACCACCCACGGCGCGATCCAGCTCGAGCTGTTCGACGCGGACGCCCCGAAGACGGTCGAGAACTTCCGCAGACTGGCCGCCGACGGCTTCTACGACGGCATCATCTTCCACCGGATCATCCCCGACTTCATGATCCAGGGCGGCTGCCCGCAGGGGACCGGCACCGGCGGCCCCGGCTACACGTTCGAGGACGAGATCAACCAGCACAAGATCGTCCGCGGCACGCTCGCGATGGCGAACGCCGGGCCGAACACGAACGGCTCGCAGTTCTTCCTCGTCACCGCCGAGGCGACGCCGTGGCTGGACGGCAGACACACCGCCTTCGGCCGCGTCGTCGACGGGATGGACACGGTCGACAAGATCGAGGGCGTCGAGACCGGCCCCGGCGACCGGCCGATCGACCCGCCGACGATCGAGCGCATCGAGCTGGCGGACTGACAGCGCCGGGCGCGACCCCAACAAGGGTCGCGCCCCACCGCCGATACAGGAGGAGATGGTCGCCCGCCGTCTCGGCCTGCTCCTCCTCGTGCTCGCGCTGCTCGCCGCCCTGCCGGCGAGCGCCGCCGACGCGCGCCGCCACGCGGTGTCGACCTCCGTCGGCGTCAGCGCGCGCGAGTTCCGCCTCGCCGCCTACCGCACGAGCGCTCCGCGGGGCGTCGTGCGCTTCAACCTCGCCAACTACGGCGAGGACGGCCACGACCTCGTCGTGCAGACGGGTGACGGGAGCGACCTCGGCCGCACCGGCGAGGTCAAGTCCGGCCGCCGTGCGACGCTGACGCTGCGGCTCGCGCCCGGCACGTATCGCCTGGTCTGCGACCTCGCCGACCACGAGGCGCGCGGGATGCGCACGACCTTCCGCGTCACGCGATGAGCGCGGTCGCCGCCCGCCGGCGCAGACGCGCGCGCAGACACCATCGCCCGGCGCGCAAGACCGGCTGGACCGAGGCGCACGTGCGCCGGCTCTTCTGGCGCGCCGGCTTCGGCGCCACGCCGGCCGAGGCGCGCCGCTGGGCGAAGCGCGGCAAGCGGGCGACGCTCGACTACGTCGTGAACGGGCCGCCCGGCGGAGCGCTGCTGCGCGGGCCCGAGCCGCGGGGGGGGCTCAGCCCCCCCAAACCCCCCAAACAAAGGGGGGAAGACCGCCGCAGGGGGGTGGAACACAAAGGTTGAAAACAAAAAAACCAGCAAGA
>JBQCIQ010000040.1:0-13248 GCA_051953595.1 Conexibacter sp.
CGCGGGTCCGGCGAGCCGGCGGCCGTGTGTTTGTGCTCGCGCCGCCGCGTCGCCGGGCGCCACTATCAGGCATCACTCGCTTTGGGGGACGTGCCCCCCCGCGACGGCGCCGACCGCCGTCGTCGCGACGACCGGCGTGCCCTGGTGCAGCGCCTCGTTGCAGACGAGCCCCCACGGCTCGCGGAAGCGGGGCGTGGGGATCGACGGCAGCACGAGCGCGTCGGCGGCCGCGTAGGCGATCGGCAGCCGCTCGCGCGCAAGGGGGCCGAGCAGCTTGGTGCCCGGCGCCGCCGCGACCGCGTCGGCGAGCGGCCCGTCGCCGATGACGGCGAGCGTCGGCGCCGGCCCGGCGGACGGGGCGGTGACGACGGCGCGCCACGCGTCGAGCAGCGCCTCGATCCCCTTCTCCTCGACCAGGCGGCCGACGTAGAGCACGAGCGGCCCGTCGGGCAGACCGATCTCCGTTCGCCAGGCGGCGACCTCGTCGGCGCCCACCGCCCGGCCGAACAGCTCCGCCTCGACCGACTGCGGCGCGATCACGACGTCGTCGTCCCGGCCCCGGTACCTCGCGACGTAGCGGCGCACGTGCTCCCCGTACGTGACGACCGCGTCGGCATGGCGGTAGACGTGCCGCACGAGCGGCCAGCCGAGCGCCGCCTTGCCGCCGCGAGGGTGCGCCCACACGGAGCCCCACAGCACGAACGGCTTGCCGCGGGAGCGCATCCCGAGATACGTCGCCGGCAGCATCGTGCCGCCGGCGACGGGCGCGATCGCGGCGTCGTAGCGGAGCCCAAGCCGCAGCGCGGCGACCGGTCCGCCGATCCGCCGCGCGGGGAAGGGCGCGGCGGCGAGTTGGCGGTCGAGGTCGCCGAACCACGCCGGCACGTAGCTCGCGTCGGCGCCGAAGCACAGCACCTCGACGCCGTACCGCTCGGCCAGCAGCGCGTAGAGGGGGACGCGGTAGGGCGCCAGCACGTTCGTCACAAGCGCGATCGCCACGGCTGGGCAGCGTGCCAGAATCGGCGGCCGATGACTCCGCCGGCTCTGCTCCCGCCGCGCGAATCCGACGCGCATCCGCGCGTGCTGCTGCTGCACAACCGCTATCGCGCCGCCGGCGGCGAGGAGCGCGTCGTCGACGAGCTGGAGGCGCTGCTGCGCGCGCGCGGCCATGCCGTCGCACGGCTGGAGCGCGACAGCGAGGCGGCCGGGCGCGCTCAGGCGGCGCGCGGACTGCTGCGCGGCGGGATCGACGCCGGCGACGTGGCGAAGGCGGTGCGGCTCCACCGCGCCGACGTCGTGCACGCCCACAACGTCCACCCGCTGTTCGGCTGGCGCGCGCTGGCGGCGGCACGGGCGGCCGGCGCGCGCACCGTCCTGCACCTGCACAACTACCGGCTCGTGTGCGCGATCGGCGTCGCGTTCCGCGACGGCGCGCCGTGCTACCGCTGCCAGGGGCGCGACACGTGGCCGGGCGTGCGCCATCGCTGCCGCGGCTCCTACGCCGAGGGCGCCGTGTACGCGGCCGGGCTCGCGCGCCAGCAGCCGCGCCTGCTCGCGGAGGCGGACGCGCTCGTCGCCGTCAGCGGCGCGCTCGCGGCGCGGCTGGGGGAGCTGGGGATCCCGCGCGAGCGCATGCGCGTGGTGCCGAACGCGGTGCGGCGGATCGCGGACGCCTCGCACGCGGCGGAGGGCGGCTACGCGCTCGCGGCCGGCCGGCTCGTAGAGGAGAAGGGGTTCGACGTGGCGATCCGGGCGGCGCGCGAGGCGGGCGTGCCGCTGCGGATCGCGGGCGCGGGACCCGAGGAAGGGCGTCTGCGCGCGCTCGCCGCCGGCGACGTGACGTTCCTCGGCCGGCTCTCGGAGGATGCGCTGGCGCGCGAGCGGGGCGGGGCGGCCGTGCTGCTCGCGCCGGCGCGCTACGACGACCCCTGTCCGATGGCGGTGATCGAGGCGATGGCCGACGGGCTGCCGGTGCTCGGCGGCGACCGCGGCGGCGTGCCCGAGCTGGTCGGCGCGGACATGGCGCTGCCGGTCGACGACGTATCGGCGTGGGCGGCGGCGCTGCGCGCGCTGTGGTCGGATCCGGCTGCGCGCGCCGCCGCCGGTGCAGCCGCGCTTGCGCGCGCTCGCGCGCGCCACTCGCCCGACGCCTGGTACGAGGGCCTGATGCGGGTCTACGACGCGGGGTAGGCTCCGGCGCTCGCGCGCTGCTGCTGGCCAGCCAGCCAAGCCTCGGGTAGGCTGGACGCATGGCCGAGCGGGCCGCCACCTCGCGCACCGCGCGCGTCGACTTCCGCGCCACAAGCGACCCCGCGCTGCTGGAGAGCGCCGATCGCGGCGAGGCGAACCTGCTCACCTACCGCGAGCTGTACTCGCTGTGGGAGCGCCAGCAGTGGGCGGTGCAGGACCTCGACTTCACGCAGGACCGCGTCGACTGGCACGAGCGGATCGACGCCGAGGAGCGCTACGCGCGCATGTACGGGCTGTCGTCGTTCTTCATCGGCGAGCAGCGCGTCACCTCCGAGCTCGGACCGATGATGCGCGCCGCGCCGAGCGAGGACATGCGCATCTTCCTCTCCACGCAGATCGCCGACGAGGCGCGCCACGTCGCCTTCTTCGACCGCTTCTACAGCGAGGTCGGCGTGCTGGAGGCGGACGGGCTCGACGAGCGCCTGGTGGAGACGAGCGAGCACCTCAACCCCGAGTTCGGCGTCCTCTTCGACGAGATGCTGAAGGGGCGGGTCGACCGCCTCGCCGCGGAGCCGGAGGACGTCGAGACGCTCGTCGAGGCGGTCACGATCTACCACCTGGTGGTCGAGGGGATGCTGGCGCTCACCGGCCAGCACTTCATCATCGACTACAACGAGCGAGAGGGCACGCTGCCCGGCTTCGTCGAGGGCTTCACGAACGTCGCCCGCGACGAGCACCGCCACGTCGCGTTCGGCGCGCGCTTCCTGCGCGAGATGGCGCGCGAGGACCCGCGCTACGTGACGGCCATCCAGCGCACGCTCGGCGAGGTGGCGCCGATCGCCGAGGCGGTGCTGAAGCCGAAGTGGGCGCCCGACGACGAGACCGTCGAGCTGTTCGGCACCTCGATCGCTGAGACGCGCGCGTTCGCCTTCAAGGCGCTGGAGCGCCGCATGAAGGTGATCGGGCTCGTCGCGGCCGCCTGAGCGGCGGCGCTACGAGTCGCCGGCCGCCGCCTGCTCGGGCAGGTCGGCGGGCGGGCCCGGCGTGCCGTGGTCGACCGGCGGGATCGTGACCGGCGGCGTCGGCGTGGTCGACGACGGCGGTGGTGCCGGCGTCGTGTCGGTCGCGGGCGGCGGCGGAGGCGGCGCGGGCGTCGTCGTGGTCGCTGGCGGCGCGGCGGCGGTGGGAACGCCGGCGACCGGGGGCGGGGCCGGGTTCAGCGTCGGCGGGGGCGGCTCGGCCGGCAGCGTCGACGGCAGCGTGGTGACGCCCGTCTCGACGTGCGTGCGGCCCGGGGCTGCGGCGGCCGGGTCGGCCGGTGTCGTCGTCGCGACGGTGATCGTCTGATCGGTGGTCGTCGTCGGCGTGGTGCTCGTCTTCGTGTCCGCGGTCGGCTTCGCGTCGTGCTTGGCGGGCGCTTCGAGCGCGCGCTGCACGCGGGCCGGGGCTGGGCGCACGACGGCTGCCGGCGCGGGGGCGGGTGCCGCCTGCTGCGCGAGCACCTGCGGATGGGAGGTCGTGCGTCGCGGCGTCGTCTGCTCCATCTCGACCGCGCCCGCGGTGACGAGCGCCGCGGCGGCGATGCCGGCGGCGGCCTTCGCGCCGAGCGCGCCGAGGCCAGCCGACAGCAGCCCGCTGCCGCCCGTCGCGCTCGCGCTGCCGGCCACGGCGCCGACGGCCGCCGTCCCCGAGGCGGCGGTCCCGGCGCCGCCGGCGCCGCCACCGGCCACCGACGACAGTCCGACGTGCGCGAGCAGCAGCTTCTTTGCGAGCAGCAGCGGCCCGACCGGCAGCAGCAGCGCGAGCGCCTTGCTCGTGGCGCGCAGCTCGGTGCGGAACAGCTGGCAGCGCTCGCACGTACGCAGGTGGCGGCGCACCGGCGGGGTCGTGCGGCGGCGCAGCCCCTCGGCGATCTCGCCGAGCTCGAGGCGCACGTCCTCGCAGTTGAGCTGGCGCGCCTCGGCCGCCTCGGCGAGCGAGACGCGGGCGCGCACGAGCAGCGACTTGACGCTCGGGATCGTCGTCTCCATCGCCTCGGCGATCTGCTCGTAGGAGAGCGCGTCGATCTCACGCAGCAGCAGCGCCGTGCGCTGCGTCTCCGGCAGCTCCTGCACGTCGGCGATCAGCTCGCGGAACTGCTCGCGCTTGTCGACCTTGTCGGCCGTCGTCGTGCCGTGCTCGGACAGGTGCACGTCCATCGAGTCGACGCCGATCGCCTGCGCGCGGCGCAGATGGTTGAGGCTGCGGTTGCGCGCGATGCGGTAGAGCCACGGGCGCGCGTTGATCGGCCGCTCGTCGGCGAGGATCGCGTTGAAGGCGGCGGCGAAGACCTCCTGCAGCACGTCCTCCGCGTCCTCGCGCGAGCCGAGCATGTGACGGCAGAAGGCCAGCAGCCGCGCCTGGTAGCGGCTCACAAGCGCCTCGAAGGCGCTGTGGTTGCCGCGCCGCACGAGCGCGATCAGGCGCTCGTCCGACTGCAGCCGCAGGAGCGGCGAGCGACCGTGCGCCCCCGACAGCGGTTGGGTGAGAGCCGATGCCTCCACTCGTCCTCTAGGACACCGTAGCAGCGGCGAAAGTTGCGGCTTTTCGGCGTGTTTCGCGTTTGCGGATCCACTCCCGCAGCAGCAGCGCGAGCGCCACCGGAACCGTCGCCGGCAGCACGTCGACGGCGAAGAACAGCAGGTCGAACGCGAGCGCCAGCGCGAGCACCGCCAGCGCCCAGCGCCACGGAGGTCCGCCGGCAGCGGACTCGACCCGCTCGGCGGCCACGATCGCGCCGAAGACGCCCGCGACGAACAGGTCGCCGTAGCCGATCAGCGCGTCCCCGAAGAGCGCGCGCTGCAGCTGCGGCAGATGCGCCGGCGGGGCGGCCGCGTTGAGCAGATCGTTCGCCGGCTGCAGCAGCTCGGTGCCGACGAGGTAGGCGTCGACGGCGGCCATCGCAACGATGCCGACCTTCAGCCAGCCGCGCGGCGCGACCGCCGTCAGCAGCACGCCGAGCGTCACGCAGGACAGCGCCGACAGCAGCACGGCCGCGCCCTCGCCGACGAGCGTCGTGCGCTGCCACCACGCGAGCGCGAACAGCGGCACCACGAGCAGCGCCAGCAGCGGGCGGCCGCCGCGCATCGTCGCGCCGAGCGCGGCCGCGGCCAGCGGCGGGACCGCCAGCAGCGCGAGCCACGTGAGCCCGTCGGCGGTCGCGCCGGCGGCACGGATCGCCACGACGACGATCACGATCGAGGCGAGCGGGACGAGCGCCCAGCCGCGGCCCGAGCAGCGGCGCGCAAGCCGCTCCAGCGCCGCCGGCGCGTGCCCGCGCGGAAGGGCGACGAGCGCGCTCTGCACGCCGACGAGGCAGGCATCCGAGATCCAGAAGCCGAGCGTCATCCAGTGCCCGGGGTGGGACTCGAACCCACATGCCCTGAAGGACGACCGATTTTAAGTCGGCTGCGTATGCCAATTCCGCCACCCGGGCGGGGTGTGCGGGAGGAGTCTACGAGCCCTGAGAAGGTCTCCTCAGAACCACGTTGGGGGTGTGGCGGCCCGGCGCTCGGTGCTAAACGTCCGCGTTCGAACGATGCTTGACGCGCGGGCGTAGCGTAGGACTGTGAGGTGCGAAGGTCGCGTTGACACCGGAGCAGGAGACCGCGCAGCCGATGGGCCGCGCGGTCATCCTCGTATGCGAGACCGGTTCGCCTCAGGCGACGGCGCTCGCGCGCGTCGAGGCGGGCGTCAGACCTTCGAGCACCGCGGCCGCGAGACGCGCGTCGCCGCGAATCTCCAGGCCGTTCGTGACTCCGTCCGGCACGAGCGCGTCGATCCACGCGCGTTCCGATCCGGTGACCTGTGCGTCGGCCTCCGGCTCGGCACGCTCCTCGAGCGTGACGTCGCCGCGCTTGACGATCAGCGTGTACTGCTTGGTCTCGCCGTCCTTCGACCGGTCGACGACGGTGAGCTCGACGGTGCCGCGCAGCGATCGCGGCAGCGACAGCAGTCCCGGCGCGAGCCGGAAGATGGCACCGATGTCGATCGCCTCGTTGCGGCGAGGCTCGGTCCACGACCACTCGTAGCCCCAGCGCGCGAGCGCGCCGAGGACCGGGACGAGGTCGCGGGCCCTGTCCGTCAGCTCGTAGTCGACCCGTGGCGGCACCTCGCGGTAACGCTGACGGGTCAGCAGACCGTCGGCGACCATGCGGTTCAGACGCGAGCGCAGCTGCTCCGTCGAGATGCCAGGCAAGGTGCGCTGGAGCTCGACGAACCGGCGCGGACCGCTGACGAGATCTCGCACGATCAGCAGCGTCCACTTGTCGCCGACGAGATCCAGGGCACGCGCGTCCGGCGACCACTGGTCGTATGGATGGCGTTTGGGCGGGGGAGCGGGTGGGATGGCGACCTCCGTTTTACGTGTGCTTTGGACCTACCTACCGTGATACAGATTAACCGACTGACGGGTAGCCGAGGGATTCCTTTGACACACCTTGGTGCCGTACAGTGGATCGGGATTGCCGTACAGCGCATCGAACGACGCACAGCAGAGTTCGTCTTCCGCGCTGACGATTGGCTCCTTCGCGAGCGATCGGGCAGCGCACGTCGGCGGTGGACTTGGGGAGGAACAGGCAGATGGCTGAGGTGATCCAGCTTTCGCAGCGCCGCCCTGATCTGTCAGGTCGGCACGTGGTGCCGCAGGCGCCGGACATGTCGCCGGCGACCCTCTACTTCGATCTCGCGTCGCCCTACACGTACCTCCTGGCGGAGCGCATCGAGCGGCGTGTCGGCAACGCCACCTGGCGTCCGGCGATGCTGCGCCAGCCGCTCCCGCGCGGCGAGGAGGTCGTCGCGGCCGCGCAGCGTCGCGCCCTGGCGCTGCGGATGCCGCTCGTGTGGCCCGAACGGTTCCCGTCGCGCGTGCCCTCCGCGATGCGCGTCGCGACGTACGCGAACGAGCACGGGCTCGGGTCGCGCTTCGCGATCGCCGCCGGGCGGCTCGCGTTCTGCGGCGGCTTCGACCTGGAGGACCCGGACATCCTCGCCGAGGCGGCCGCCGCGGCCGGCCTCGACGTCGAAGGCGCGCTGCTGGCCTCGCGCGAGCCGCGCCGCGACCATCAGATCGACATGGCGGGCCGCGCCGTCGGCCACGCCGGCGGCAGCGCGCTGCCGGCGCTCGAGCACGAGCGGCGGCTCTACTGCGGGGAGGCGCACATCACCGCGTGGCTGTCGCAGGCGGCCGGCGCGATCGCGCGCCCCAGCGTGTCGTAGCGCCCCAGGCCGCCTTCCGTTAGCGCTTCCTCATCGCGCCGGGCTGGCATCCGGTCGCTTCGCTGTCACAATCCTGGATGGGATGGACCGGGCATTGCGATACGCGTATCGCCGGCTCGGCCGGCGATATCCGCTGACGGTCGTCGTCCTCCAGTTCCAGCTCGCGCACCTCGTCGTGCTCGGCGGGCTCGTGCTCCTGCGGCTCTACCAGCCGATGAGCAATCGCAGCTTCGTCGTGCTGCTCGTCGTGGCGGAGCTGCTGGTGGCGGCCGACAACGTCAGCTCGACGCTGCTTGCGCGGCGGCTGCTCGTGCCGGTCGACGCCTGGCTGAACGGCACGCGGGACCGCGTCTCCACGACGGCGACGTGGCGCGCGCTCGCGTTCATGCCGAGCACGTTCGCGCGCCGCGTGCGCAGCGTCCCGATCCTGCTCACGATCGTCCCGTTCGGCGCATTCGTGACGGCGCAGCTCGACCTGCCGCCATGGGCGGGCGCCGCGATCGTGGCCGGCATCCTGCTGACGCTGCTGTACGGCGCGCTGCTGCGCTTCTTCGCGATGGAGACGCTGCTGCGGCCGGTGCTCGCCGACGTCGCGCTGCACCTCTCCGACGACTTCGAACCGGGGCGTGGCGGGGTGCCGCTGCGCCGCCGCCTGCTCGTCGGGCTGCCGGCGATCAACGTCTTGACGGGCGCGATCGTGGCCGGCATCGAGCTCAACCGCCACGGCGCGCAGCTGTCGGACCTGGGGCCGGCGGCCGTCGTCGCGACGCTCGTGGCCTTCACGGTCTCGCTGGAGCTGACGATCCTGCTGTCGCGCTCGATCTTCGGGCCGCTCGACGCGCTGCGCGAAGCGACCGAGCGCGTGCGCCGCGGCGACCTGCGCACGCGCGTGCCGGTCGTCTCCACCGACGAGACGGGGCGCCTGGCCCGCTCCTTCAACGACATGGTCGCCGGCTTGCAGGAGCGCGAGCGGCTGCACGAGGCGTTCGGCGCGTACGTGGGTCCCAACGTGGCCGAGATGGTGCTGCGCGACGGCGTCGACCTCGACGGCGAGGAACTGCAGGTCTCGATCCTCTGCCTCGACATCCGCGACTTCACGCGCTTCGCCGAGCGCGCGAGCGCACGCGAGGTCGTCGACCGCCTCAACGAGTTCTACGAGCTGGTCGTGCCGCTGCTCGTGCGCCACGGCGGCTACCCGGACAAGTACGTCGGCGACGGACTGCTGGGCGTCTTCGGCGCGCCGGAGCCGATCGTCGCGCACGCCGACCGCGCGGTCGCGGCGGCGATCGAGATCGCGGCCGCCGTGCACGAGCGCTACCGCGGCAGCCTGCGCGTCGGCATCGGCGTCAACTCCGGCCTCGTCGTCGCCGGCACCGTCGGCGGCGGCGGCCACGTCGAGTTCACCGTCATCGGCGATCCGGTCAACACCGCCGCGCGCGTGGAGCAGGTCACGCGCCAGACCGGCGACGCGGTGCTCGTGACCGACGCGACGCAGCGGCTGCTGTGCCTCGACCACGGCGGCTTCGAGCCACGCCCCGCGGCGCCGCTGAAGGGCAAGCGCGAGCGCGTGCAGCTGTGGGCGCCGCGGGCGCTCGCGCCGATGCTGGCCGACGAGGCGGCCGCGGACGCGGACACCGGCGAGCACGTCTGGCGGCGCGCCGGATCGTGACCGGTCCCGAGACGCAGACGGGGCCCGGCCTCGCTGCCGGGCCCCAGTCCACGTTCGCAGCTCCGTGAAGGGCGAGCCGGGTCGGGGGGTCCCGCCTCGCGGGGAGCTGTGCGTCGCCGGCCGAACGCTTTCGGGAGGCGGCCGGCGTTCCCGCCGGCCTCGTTCGACCTATGTCGGGAACCGAGGAGTTCGTGCCATGAATGCTCCTGGGCTCCTGGTCATCATGTGCCCCCTTTTGAGCGGGTGCAAGAGAAGGGGTCGGCCGTCATACGTCCCTCATACGCCACGTGTGCCGGGATGTCGTGCGGCGCATCAGCCGGTCGTCCGGCGCGGCTAGTTGGCCGGCCATCTAGCATCGCCTGCATGTCCACAGACACCACGGAGCAGACGCGTCTGCACGGCGGCCGGCTGATCGCGCGGCGCCTCAGAGCCCACGGCGTGAGCAAGCTGTTCACGCTCTCGGGCGGCCACATCTTCCCGATCTACGACGGCTGCCGGGCGGAGGGGATCGACATCGTCGACGTGCGCCACGAGCAGACCGCAGCGTTCGCCGCCGAGGGCTGGTCGAAGGTCACGCGCACGCCCGGCGTGGCGGCGGTGACGGCTGGGCCGGGCGTGACGAACGCCGTCAGCGCGATCGGCTCCGCGCAGTCGAACAACTCGCCGCTGATGGTGCTCGGCGGGCGCGCGCCGGCGCTGCGCTGGGGCCGCGGGTCGCTGCAGGAGATCGACCACGTGCCGTTCGTGCGGCCGCTGACGAAGCTCGCGGCGACGCCCGACGGGACGGCCGAGATCCCCGCGATGGTGGACGAGGCGCTGCGCGTCGCGATGACGCCGCACTCGGGGCCGACGTTCCTCGACTTCCCGATGGACCACGTCTTCAGCGAGGCCGAGGAGCCGGCGAGCGACGCGTCGCTGCTGGAGCCGTGGCGCGGGCCGGCCGCCGGCGACGGGAATGCGTTCGAGCGGGCCGCGCGCCTGTTGGCCGAGGCCGAGCGGCCGGTCGTGATGGCCGGGACGAACCTCTACTGGGGGCATGGCGAGACGGCGCTGCGCGCGCTGGCCGAGCAGCTGGGCGTCCCGGTCTTCCTCAACGGGCTCGCGCGCGGCTGCGTGCCCGCCGACCACGAGCTGTTCTTCTCTCGCGCGCGCGGCGCCGCGCTGACGAACGCCGACGTCGCGCTCGTGATCGGCGTGCCGATGGACTTCCGGCTCGGCTTCGGCGAGGCGTTCGGCCCGCAGACCGAGATCGTCGCGATCGACGTCGCCGAGCCGTTGCGCGAGCACCCGCGCGCGGTCGCGGCCGAGCTGTACGGGGCGCTGCCGGCGACGCTCGACGCGCTGCGCTCCGCCGCCGCGTCCGCCGGCGGCGACGCCGGCCGCACGCGCGCGTGGATCGAGCAGCTGCGCGGCGTCGAGTCCGAGAAGCACGCCGCCGAGGCGGCGGAGCTGAACGACGACCGCGCGCCGCTGCACCCGATGCGCGTCTATCGCGGGTTGGCGGAGGTGATCGACCGCAACGCGATCGTCGTCTGCGACGGCGGCGACTTCGTCTCCTACGCCGGGCGGGTCGTCGACTCCTACGAGCCCGGCTGCTGGCTCGACCCGGGGCCGTTCGGGTGCCTGGGCTCTGGTCCCGGCTACGCGCTCGCGGCGAAGCTCGCGAGACCGGAGCGTCAGGTCGTGCTGCTGCTCGGCGACGGCGCGTTCGGCTTCTCGGGGATGGAGTTCGACACGCTCGCGCGCCACGGCGTGCATGTCGTGGGCGTGATGGGCAACAACGGCATCTGGGCGCTGGAGAAGCACCCGATGGAGTTCCTGTACGGCTACTCGGTCGCGGCCGAGCTGCGCCCCGCGACGCGCTACGACGCGGTGGTCGAGGCGCTCGGCGGCCACGGCGAGCTGGTCGAGCGGCCGGACGATCTGCGCGGTGCGCTGGAGCGCGCGTTCTCGGCCGGAGTCCCGGCGCTCGTGAACGTGCTCACGGATCCGAGCGTCGTGTATCCGCGCAAGTCGAATCTCGCCTGAACAAAGAGGAAGCCGCCCACATCATGTGGACGGCTTCCTCGAAGTGGCCCCATCAGGACGGGCAGGGGTACGTGCCGTGAAAGGGCCTATCAGTGGCTCGGACGGCGGGAGGCGCCGTTGATGCGGCTTCGCCCGAGCCTATGGGCCGAGCAACGGGAGACGTTCGCACGCAACCCCACTGCCCGACGTGGCCATATTCCTAGGGTGTCATGGACCGGACAATCGAACATACGTCCAGTTCATTACTAAACGATGCCGCCATGTGCATGGCATGTGATCGAGTCAGATTCCCGATAATCAGTGCGCTGGCGGGGCGTTGCGACGCGCCGACTCGGTCAGCGCACCGGCGGGTCGGCCTGTGTCAACGCGACTCCATGCAGGAGATCGTGCTCGGACACCTCTGCGCGCTCCAGCTCGAACGCGCGCAGAACCTCCAGCAGGATCGCGGCGCCCGCCACGATCGTCGGCGCACGGTCCGGGTGGAGGCCGCGCACCTCGCGCCGCTGTGCGAGCGGCATCTGCGCGAGCCGCGCGAGCAGCAGCTCGACCTCGGCGCGCTGCAGCACGTAGCCGTGAACGCGTCGTGGGTCGTAGGGGTCGAGCTCCTGGTCGATCGCGGCGAGCGACGTCGCCGTGCCGGCGACGCCGACCGCGACGCGCGCGCTCCTGCGGACCGTCTCGGGGACGCCCGCCACGATCGTCGCGCGGACGTCGTCGGCGAGCTGCTGCAGCTCGTGCGGCGATGGCGGGTCGTGGTGAAGGTGGCGCTCCGTCTGGCGCACGACGCCCGCTTGCAGCGAGACGTGAAACGACGGCTCCGAGCTGCCGGCCGCGCCGACGATCAGCTCGGTCGAGCCGCCGCCGATGTCGACCACGAGCAGCGGCGTCGTGTCCTCCGGGTCACGGTCGTGCGTCGCGCCGCGGAAGGTGAGCGTCGCCTCCTGGTCGCCGGTGATCGTGCGCGCTCGAAGGCCGTAGTCGTCGGTCACGCGCTGGGTGAAGTCGGCGCCGTTGGCGGCGTCGCGCGCGGCGCTCGTGAGCACCGCGACGCGTGCGTCGGCGAGGACGTCGGCGTTGTCCATCGCGTCGCGGTAGGCGTCGAGCGTCGCGAACACGCGCCCCATCGCCTCCTCGGCAAGCCGGCCGGCCGTGTCGACGCCCTGACCGAGGCGCGTGACTTCCGAGCGGCGGTCGAGCTCGTCGATCGCGCCGTCGTGCACGTCCGCGATCAGCAGCCGCGTGGAGTTGGTCCCGATGTCGACGACGCCAACGCGCATGTCGACGCGGATGCTATGGGGCCGCGGAGGCCGGCGTCGGCGCCGGATGCGGCAGCGGCTCGCCCGCGAGCCCCGCGAGCACGTTGTCGACCGCGAGGTGCGTCATCTGCGTGCGCGTGCGGATGGTGGCCGAGCCGATGTGCGGCAGCACGAGCACGTTGGGGGCCTGCAACAGCGGATGGTCGGCCGGCAGCGGCTCGGGGTCGGCGACGTCGAGCGCGGCGCCGGCGATCGTGCCGGCGTGCAGCGCGTCGATCAGCGCCCGCTGGTCGATCACCTGCCCGCGGGCGGTGTTGACGAGGATCGCGGTCGGCTTCATGCGGGCGAGCGCGTCGGCGTCGATCAGATGGTGCGTCTGCGGTGTGAGCGGGACGTGCAGGGAGACGAAGTCGGACTGCTCGAGGAGCGTTTCGAGCGGCGTGCCGCCACGGCTCGTGGTCTTGAGCACGCGCATCTCGAAGCCGCTCGCGCGCCTGGCGACGGCTTCGCCGATGCGACCGGCGCCGACGATCCCGAGCGTGGCGCCGACGAGGTCCGCGCCGAGGAAGCCGTCGGGGTGCCAGGTGCCCCAGCTGCCTTGCCTGACCGCGTTGGCGGCTTGTGGCAGGCGGCGCGCGGCGGCGAGCAGCAGGGCGAACGCGAGGTCCGCCGTCGCGTCGGTGAGCACGTCGGGCGTGTTGCCGACGGCGATGCCGTGCCGCCGCGCGGCCGCGAGGTCGACGTTGTCGAGGCCGACCGCGTAGTTCGCGATCACCTTCAGCTGCGGATTGGCGTCGAGGAAGGGGGCGTCGATGCGGTCGCTGAGCATGCAGAGGAGCGCATCGGCCT
>JBQCIQ010000041.1:0-10790 GCA_051953595.1 Conexibacter sp.
CGAGGATCACGCCGGCGCCCGCGCCCACCGCGGCGCCCGTCCCGCCGGCCACGCCGGCGGCCACGCCGGCCGCGATCCCCGCTGCTGCCGCCGCCGCAGCGTCGGCAGCAGCCGCCTCGACGGCAGCGCCGGCGCCGGCGACCGCCGCCGCGCAGGGACCGGCCGAGCCCGTCTCCGCCGCGCCTGCACCGTCCGCGCCGTCAGCGCCCGCGCAGTTGCCGACCGCGCCCGCCTCCGGCAACGGCCACAGCGACACGTTCCCGCCCGTTCCGCCGGTCCGCCGCCCGGCGCCGCCTGCGCGCGCCGGCGCCGGCAGACGCCCGCCCGCGCGCCCCGCTCAGCGGCCGGCCCCCGCTGCGCCGCTGCGTCAGCGCGGCCCCGCCACCGCGACGCCGCGCGGCACGAGCAACGGCAACGGCAACGGCGCGAGCGGCGGGTCGCCGCACGGGCGCCGTCTGATCTTCCTGCTGGCGGCGCTTGGCGTCATCGCCGTGGTGGCGATCGCCGCGATCGCGCTGACGAGCGGCGGCTCGGACTCGCCTTCGCAGTCGTCCGCCGCGTCGAGCACGCCGTCGCAGCAGACGACCGGGGCCGCCCAGACGACCCCGACCGCCGCGCCGGCGCACGACAAGATCACCGTCGCGGTCCTCAACGGCACGACGACGGCGGGGCTCGCGCAGAGAATCGCGTCCAGCCTCGTCGCCGACGGCTTCGTCCAAGGGCCGGTCACGAACGCGTCCGACCAGCAGCGCTCGGTGACGGTCGTCTCCTACTTCGGCGGCCACGAGCGCGAGGCGCAGGAAGTCGCGAAGGCGCTCAACGTGCCCTCCGACGCGGTCCAGCCGATCGACCCCGACACCGAGCAGGCGTGCGGACAGGGCGGCGCCTGCACCGCGACCGTCGTCGTCACGGTCGGCGCCGATCGTCAGTAGCACCCCCTGTGACCCCGCCGTTCCTCGACCTCCCGCAGCGCAGCGCGAAGCCGCGCGAGCGGGGGATCACGCACGTGCTCGACAGCGGCCTGTCGGTCGCGGAGGTCGAGTCGCTGATCGAGGTCGCCGGCGCGGCGGTCGACCTCGTCAAGCTCGGCTGGGGGACCGCCGTCGTCACGGAGAACCTTGACGCGAAGCTCGCCTGCTACCGCGGCCACGGAATCCCGGTCGTGCTCGGCGGCACGCTCACCGAGCTGGCGATCGCGCAGGGCAGAGTCGACGAGCTGACCGCCTGGCTGCGCGAGCTGCAGCTCACGTACGTCGAGATCTCCGACGGCGCGATCGAGCTGCCGCACGCGCGCAAGCTCGCGCTGATTGAGCGGCTTGCCGGCGAGGGCTTCACCGTCCTCTCCGAGGTCGGCAGCAAGGACGCGGACCGCATCATGGCGCCGTACGTGTGGGTCGAGCAGATCGAGTCGGAGCTGGCGGCCGGCGCGTGGAAGGTGATCGCCGAGGCGCGCGAGAGCGGCACCGCCGGCATCTACCGCGCCGACGGCGAGGTGCGGATGGGCCTGATCGACGAGATCGCGCACGCGATCCCCGTCGAGCGGCTGCTGTTCGAGGCGCCGCGCAAGGAGCAGCAGGTGTGGTTCCTGCAGCGCTTCGGCCACGAGGTCAACCTCGGCAACATCGCGCCGCGCGACGTGCTCTCGCTGGAGACGCTGCGGCTCGGCTTGCGATCCGACACGGTCCCCGCCCACCCGCCCCCAGTCGGCCCCGCCCACCCGCCCCCCGCCGCCCGATGATCCTGCTCGCCCGCCACGGCGAGACCGACGACAACGTCCCGCCCTACCGCTTCCAGGGCCAGCGCGACACGCCCCTCAACGAGGTCGGTCGCGAGCAGGCGCGCGAGCTGGCGGAGCGAGTGGCGGCGCTCGACCCGCCGGTCGCGTCGCTGTGGTCGAGCGATCTCTCCCGCGCACGCGAGACGGCCGAGATCGTCGGCGCGCGGATCGGCCTCACACCGCGGCTCGACGCGCGCCTGCGCGAGGGCTGGCGCGGGGAGTGGGAGGGCTTCCTGTTCGACGAGATCGCCGCGCGGGATCCCGAGCGCTACGCGGCTTGGCGGTCGCCGAACGCCGAGGTCGGCTTCCACTTCCCCGGCGGCGAGACGCTTGCGCAGCAGCAGGCGCGCGTGCTGGAGTGCCTGCGAGCGATCGCCGTCGGTCCGCTGCCCGCGCTGGCCGTCTGCCACGGCGGCTCGATCCGCACCGTGCTGTGCGCGCACGACCCGCGCGGCCTCGCCGCCTTCCACACGTTCACCGTGCCGAACGTCGCGCTCATGCCGGTTGAGGAGGCGGTGCTGCGGTGACGCGCCTCGCCCGCGTCGCGTTCGCGGTGCTCGTGCTGGCGACGCTCGCGGCGTTCGTCGTCACGCAGAAGCTCAAGAGCTCGCCCCCGCTCGTCGTGCGGCCGCACATCTCCGTCGTCTTCTCGCCGACGCCGCACGCGCGCGTCACGAGCGCGCGCATCTCGTTCTGGATCGTGCACGGCGACGACGTCAGCGTCTCGATCGTCGACGACGAGGGCGGGATCGTGCGGCGGCTCGTCGACGGGCGCCACCTGCCGTCGCGCAAGCGCATCGCGCTGCGCTGGAACGGCCGCGCCGACGACGGCGTCGTCGTACCCGACGGCGCCTACCGCGTGCGCGTCGCGCTGATCCATCAGGGCCGCACGATCGACCTCGCGCAGCCGATCCGCGTCGACACCCGACCGCCGCGGCCGCTCGTGACGGACGTCTCCCCGCACGCCGGCGACGGCCCCGCGTTCCTGCCGCAGCGCGGCGTCAAGGCGGTGACGATCCACCTGACCGGCCTCGAGGGGCGCAGCGCGCGCGTGCTGATCTACCGCACCGACCTCGCGCCGCCGCGGCGCGTCGGCGAGCTGCACGTCGGCCCCGGTGCGCGCACCGCCAGCTGGGACGGCACGCTCGGCGGGAGACCGGCGCCGCCCGGCACGTACTTGATGGGCGTCCTGGTGGCCGATCGCTCGGGCAACGTGGGGACGTTTCCGCGGCGGTTGCCGCCCGCGGGCGTCGTGAACGGCCACGCCGGCGTCACGATCCGCCGCCTCGCCGCCGCACCGCCGCTCGCACCGGTCGACGCCGGCAAGATCGCGGCCGTGTTCGTCGACGCGCGCGGACGGACCTACGACTGGGCGCTGCGCCGTCTCGGGACTCCCAAGGTGCTCGCCCACGGCCGCGACACCGGTGCGCGCCTGCGCGTGCGCGTGCCGCGTGGCCAGTCCGGCCTCTACGAGCTGACGCTCGCGACGCGGCATGGCGGCTACCGCACGACCGTCCCGCTCGTCGTGCGCACGACCAAGCCGCGCCGCGTGCTCGTCGTCCTGCCCGCGCTCACGTGGCAGGGCCGCAACCCCGTCGACGACGACGGCGACGGGATGCCCAATGTGCTCGACGCCGGTCCGCGCGCGAGCGCGCTGCTGACGCGGCCGTTCGCGCACGGCATGCCGGCGGGCTTCGCCCAGGACGAGGGCGCGCTGCTGCGCTTGCTCGACGACAACCTGCTCCGCTACGACCTCACGACCGACGTCGCGCTGGCCGGCGGCGATGGCCCGCCGCTCGGCACGCATCGCGGCGTCGTGCTGGCCGGCGATCCGCGTTGGATCACGCCGCGGCTGCGCGACAAGCTGCGGCGCTGGGTGCGCGACGGCGGCCGCGTGTGGTCGCCGGGCGTGGACGCGCTGCGGCGGCTCGTGCAGCTCGACGGCGGCGAGCTGCGCCGGCCCTCGGCGCCGCAGGCGACCGACGCGCTCGGCGCCCGTCCGCGCCAGCCGCTCACGCGGATCGGCGCGGCGGACGCCCCGGCGACGGTCACGACCTACGCGGAGGGCACGCTCGGGCTGTTCGAGGGCACGAGCGGCGCGTTCGGCGGCTACGACGCGTACGAGACGCTGGCGGGCGTGATGCCCGGCGCGAGACTCGACGGCCAGGCCGGCGCCGAGGCGAACGTGCCCGTGATCGCGGCCTGGACGCTCGGCGACGGCTTCGCGATCCACACCGGCCTGCCGCAGCTCGTCGCGAAGGCCCAGGCCGGCGACCCCGACGCCGCCGCGCTCGTGCAGCGCATCTGGGTCCTGCTCGGCCGCTAATTCAGCGAGGGGTCGAGCGGCATGCGCGCGACAAGCGCGAACGTACCGCCCTTGCGCGTCAGCACGCGGCTCCAGAGCGCGTCGGGGTCGGAGGCGAACAGCTCGTCGGGACGCGGCGTCTCGACGATCCAGTCCTCGCGCTCCATCTCCTCGTCGAGCTGGCCGGGTCCCCAGCCGGCGTGCCCCGCGAAGACCCGCGTGCGCTTCGTCACCGCGGCCGACTCGGCGAGGTCCAACTGGGCTGACAGGAAGCCGACGTCGTCGCTGATCATGAGCCCCGCGGCGCCAGGGTCGGTGAAGGCGGCGAGCACGATCACCGCGGTCGGCTGCACGGGGCCGCCGACGTAGATCGGCTCGTCGCCGTCGACCAGCTCCTCCAGCTCCGGCGCGCTCTCGCCGACCGTCACGTCGGCCGGCCGGTTCAGCACCAGCCCCATCGCGCCGTCCTCGTTGTGCTCGGCGATCAGCACGACCGTCCGCGCGAAGTTCGGGTCCTCCAGCGTCGGCGAGGCCAGCAGCAGCTTTCCCTTCAGCGACTCCACATCCTCATTGTGGCAGCGCCGCGCCGGCCACCCGCGCCGACGGGTACCGTCTCGCGCGCATGCACGCCCTCCTCCAGCGGCTGCTGAAGACGACCGCGGCCTACCAGGTCGGCGACGTCGTCTCGAAGCTCTTCGCGGTCGTGCTGCTGCCCGTCTACACGGGGCACGTCGTGCCCGCGCAGTTCGGCGTCGCCGAGCTGCTGATGACCGGGATCATCCTGCTCAGCATCCTGATCCGCCTCGGGATCGGCGAGGCGCTCGTGCGCTACCACTACGCCGACGAGGACCAGGACCGCCGCGACGCGCTCGCGCGCCGCGCGACCGGCTTCCTGCTCGTCGCCACCACGCTCGCCGCGATCCCGCTCGCCGTCTTCGCCGAGCCGCTGTCGAGGCTCGTGCTCGACCGGTCCGACGCGGCCGTCTTCCGCGTCGCCGTGCTCGGCCTGTGGGCCTTCACGAACCTCGAACTGGCCTACGCGCTGCTGCGCGTCGACGAGCGCGCCCGCGCGTACGCGATCTCGTCCGTCGCCAACGTCCTGTTGACGATCGCGCTCACCGTGTACCTCGTCGTCGCGCGCGACCAGCAGGCGCGCGGACTGCTGCTCGGCAACTACGCCGCCTCCACGGTGATCCTGCTCGGCCTGTGGCTCTCGATGGCCGACCGTCTGCTGCCCCGCCGCGGCGGCGCGTCGCCCCCGGGGCTTCAGCCGCTCCGCCGCCTGTTGAGCTTCGGCTTGCCGACGGTCCCCGCCGACGCGTCCGTCTACGCGCTCAACCTCGTCGACCGCTGGTACCTCTTCCACCGCTACGGCGCCGCCACGGCCGGCGTCTACTCGATCGCCGTCAAGCTCGCCGCCGTCACCGGCTTCGTCGCGCGCGCGTTCCAGTACAGCTGGCCGCCGCTCGCCTACTCGATCAAGGACGACGCCGAGGCGAGCCGCTTCTACGCCTTCGTCGCGACCTACTACCTGCTCGTCACCGGCTGGCTCGTCGCCGGGCTGCTGCTGCTGGGGCGCTGGTTCACGAGACTGCTCACCCACCCCGAGTACTACCACGCGTCCACGGCGCTGCCGTGGCTCGCGCTCGGCTGGTCGCTCTACGGCCTGTTCGTGATCTTCGTCGTGATCGCCGGCCGCGCCGAGGTGACGACGCGCAACTTCCCGGCGGCCGCCGTCGGGCTCGCCGTCAACGTCGTCCTGCTGATCGTCCTGACGCCGCCGCTCGGGATCGCCGGGGCCGGCCTCGCGCTCGCCGGCGCCTACGTCGCGATGCTCACGGCGATGCGGCTGCTGACCCGCCGCCTCTTCCACGTCGCGTTCGAGTGGCGGCGGATCGCGCTGCTTGCGCTCGTGCTCGGCGGCCTCGCCGGCGCCGGCGAGCTGCTGCTGCCGACGAGCGGCGCCGCCGGCTTCGTCAGCCGCGCGCTGCTCGCGCTCGCGCTCCCCTTGATCCTCGGTCTGACGGGCTTCTACCGCCCCGAGGAGCGCGCGCTCGTGCGGACGCTGCTCGCACGCGTGCGCACGCGATAGCCCGCCGCGCGATCCGTACGTTCCCCGGACGGCGCGCCGCCGCGACGGGCGTACGGTCGCGGCATGGCCCGACACCCGATGCCGAGCGCGGACGCGGCATGGCTGCGGATGGACCGCGCCGAGAACCTGATGGTGATCACGAGCGTGCTGTGGTTCGAAGCGCCGATCCCGGTCGAGCCGCTGCGCGCGGTGCTGAGAGAGCGGCTTGTCGAGCGCTTCCCGCGCTTCACCCAGCGCGTCGTCGACGGGGGCGTGCTCGGCGGCGTGCAGTGGGAGGACGATCCCGCCTTCGACATCGACCTGCACGTCCACCACGTCGCGCTGCCGGCGCCCGGCGGCAGCGAGGAGCTGCAGGCGCTCGTCGCCGACCTGATGGCGCGTCCGCTCGATCGCACGAAGCCGCTGTGGCACACGTGGGTCGTCGACGGCTTCGGCGACGGTGGCGCGATCGTCACGCGCATGCACCACTGCATCGCGGACGGGATCGCGCTCGCGCGCGTGATGCTCTCGCTGACCGACCCGGCGCCGGATTCGGAGGAGGGGGCCCGCCTCCGCCGGCCACGTGGCCGGCTTCGCCACCCCGAGGCGCCGCTCGCGATCGACCTCGACGACCACGACCGCGACCACGGCCTGCTGCGCCGCGCCGCCGGGCCGCTCGCCCCCGCGCTCGACGCCGGCCGCGCCGTCGCCGGAGCGCTCGCGCACGAGGGCGTCGAGACGCTGCGCCACCCGCGGCACGCCGGCGAGCTGGCGCGCGGCGCCGCCGGCGTCGCGAGGGCGCTCGCGAAGGAGCTGGCGACGCCGGCCGACCCAGACGGGCCGCTGCGCGGCGAGCTGCGCCCCGGCGAGCGCGTCGCCTGGTGCAGCCCGGTCTCGCTCGCCGACGTCAGACGCATCGCGCGCGCCCACGACGCGACCGTCAACGACGTGCTCGTCGCGACCGTCGCCGGCGGGCTGCGCAGCTGGATGCTCGCGCAGGGGCCGATCGAGCGCGAGATCCACGCGATGGTCCCCTTCAACCTGCGCCCGCTCGATCGGCTGCTGCCGCGCGAGCTCGGCAACCGCTTCGGCCTGGTGCTGCTCGCGCTGCCGCTGCTGGAGGTCGATCCGGTGGCGCGGCTGCACGAGACGCACCGCCGCATGCGGGCGATCAAGGACTCGCCCGAGGGCCCGGTCTCCTACGGCGTGCTCGGTGCGATGGGCGTCTCGCCGCCGGCCGTCGAGGCGCAGCTGATCGACCTCTTCTCGGCGAAGGCGTCGCTCGTGCTGACGAACGTGCCCGGGCCGAGAGCGCCCGTCTACCTCGCCGGCACGCAGTTGCGCGGCGTGCTCGTGTGGGCGCCGTGCGCGGGCAGCGTCTCCACGAGCGTTTCGATCTTCTCCTACGACGGGCAGGTCACGATTGGATTCATGGTCGACGCGAGCCTCATACCGGAGCCCCAGGCGATCGTCGCCGCGGTCGATGAGGAGCTGGCGGCGCTGCTGCCGCAGGTGTCCGCATGAGCGGCCCGGCCGCCACGCTCGCCGAGCTGTTCCTGCGCGCCGCCGCGCGGGAGCCCGATGCGGTGGCGCTGCGCCAGCCGCGCGGCGACGGCGATCCGCTGGAGATCTCCTACGGCGAGCTGGGTCGCTCTGCGCACGAGATCGCACGCGGGCTCGCCGCGCTCGGGATCGCGCCGGGCGACCGCGTCGCGCTGCTCGCCGACACGCGCCCGGAGTGGACGCTGGCCGACGCCGGCATCGCCGTCGCCGCCGCGACGACCGTACCCGTCTACCACACGAGCTCGCCGGAGGAGTGCCGCTACGTGCTCGCGCACAGCGGCGCCCGCGCGATCCTCTGCGAGGACGCCGGACAGGTCGCGAAGATCGCGCAGGTCCGCTCCGAGCTGCCCGCGCTGGAGCACGTCGTCGTCCTGCTCGGGACCGGCGGCGACGGTGTCCTCTCGCTCGCCGAGCTGCGCCTGCGCGGCGCCGAGCGGGACGCCGCGGAGATCGACGCGCGGCTCGCGCGGCTGCGCCCCGACGACCCCGCGACGATTGTCTACACCTCCGGCACGACAGGGCCGCCGAAGGGGTGCGTGCTGACGCACCGCAACTGGCTCGCGGCGGTGCAGATGTACGCCGAGCAGGTGCCGTTCGGCGAGCGGCCGGTCGTCTTCCTGTTCCTGCCGCTGGCGCACTCGCTCGCGCGCGTCGCGCAGCTCGTCACGCTCGACATCGGCGGCACGCTCGCGTTCTGGAGCGGCGACGCGCGGCGCGTGATGGACGACGTCGCGACCCTGCGCCCGACGCACCTGCCGGTCGTCCCACGGATCCTGGAGAAGATCCACGCGCGCGTGCTCGACGCGGTCGAGCAGGCCGACCCGCTGCGTCGGCACGCCTTCCGCGCCGCGCTCAGCCTCGGCCGCCGCCACGCGGCCGCCCGCCGGCGCGCCACCGCCAGCGGACGCATGCCGCCGGCGCTGCTGACCGCGCACAGGCTCGCCGACCGCTTCGTCCTGGCGAGCGTGCGCGAGGTGTTCGGCGACCGGCTGGAGCAGCTGCTCGTCGGCGCGGCGCCGGTCGGTCCGGAGGTGCTGGCGTTCTTCGAGGCGTGCGGCGTCACCGTGCTGGAGGGCTACGGCCTGACGGAGACGTGCGCGGCGGCGACGCTCAACGTGCCGGAGGCGACGCGACTCGGGACCGCCGGTCGGCCGCTGCCGGGCGTCGAGGTGCGGATCGCGAGCGATGGAGAGGTGCTGCTGCGCGGACCGAACGTCTTCCTCGGCTACTACGAGAACGAGGCCGCCACGCGCGAGGCGCTTGACGAGCACGGCTGGCTGCGCACCGGTGACCTCGGCACGCTCGACGACGGCGGCTTCCTGCGCATCACCGGCCGCACGAAGGACCTCATCATCACCTCCAGCGGCAAGAACGTGACGCCCTCCAACCTGGAGGCGGCGCTGCGCGAGGTGCGCTGGATCTCGCAGGCGGTCGCGTTTGGCGACCGGCGCCCGTACCTCGTCGCGCTGCTCACGCTCGACCCCGACGAGCTGCCGGCGCTCGCGCGCTGCGTCGGCCACGAGGACGGCGCCGAAGCGGGGTCGCTCGCCGCCGATCCGCGCGTGCGTGCGCTGCTCGACGCCGAGGTCGCGGCGGTCAACGCGCGCTTCGCGAGGATCGAGCAGATCAAGCGGTTCGGCATCCTCGACCACGATTTCTCGCAGGCGGCGGGCGAGCTGACGCCGACGCTGAAGCTCAAGCGCAACGTCGTCTACGACCGCTACGCCGACGACTTCGCGCAGCTGTACGAGGCGCCCTAGCTAGCTAGAGCCGCGGCCCGCGATTCCAGTCCGCGGCCGCCTCGCGCAGCCCCTCGCCGCGCTCGGGGTGGAGCGTCGCCCGCACGTGCTGCCAGTAGCGCGCCGCGTCGTGCCCGGGCAGCGCGCCGGCGGCGAGCGCGCGCAGCGCGTACGCCCACGCCGTCAGCCAGCGCACCACGAGCGCCGACAGCGCCGAGTGGTGCTTGCGCATGTAGCGGTCGCGGTTGCGCGACAGCTCGACGATCCGCCGCGTCGGCACGTTGCCGGTCGACAGCTGCTCGTGGTGGACCGCCTCCGCCTGCGGCACGTACAGCACGCGCCAGCCGGCGTCGCGCAGGCGCTTGCAGAAGTCGACCTCGTCGGAGTAGACGAAGAACGCCGGGTCCATCCAGCCGATCCGCTGCGCCGCCTCGCGCCGCACGAGCAGCGCGGCCGACTGCGCCCAGTCGACGTCGCGCACGTCGCCGCCCTTGCTCTCGACCGTCAGCCAGCGGTGCAGGAACAGCGCGCCGACGAGCGCGGTCGACGGCGTCGGGAAGCGCCACGCCGACGCCTGCTGCTTCCCGTCCGGGCGCAGCAGCTTCGCGCCGGCGGCGCCGACGTCAGGGTGCTCGGCGCATGCGGCGTGCAGCGCGGCGGTCGCACCCGGCAGCAGCTCCGAGTCCTCGTTGAGCAGCAGGCACCAGCGGCCGCGCGCGCGCTGCATCAGCGCGGAGTCGTTCTCCGCCTTCCCTCGCCGCTGCCCGCGCCGGATCAACTCGGTCACGACGGGGTGGGATCTCGCCATCCCGACCGAGCCGTCGCGCGAGGCGTTGTCGAGCACCAGCACCTCGGTCTCGAACGGCAGCGTCGCCTGCTCGCGCGCGATCGCGTCGAGGCAGCGTTCGAGCAGCACGCGCTGCTCGGTGTTGACGATGCAGTAGGAGACCTCGACGCTCATTGACGGGTGGAGCCCGACCCTCGCGTCCGACGACGGGCGGGTCCGGGATCATGCCGCAGATGCCGGCTTCACCGCTCAGCGTGCAGCTCGTCGACCCCTCGGCCTTCACGCCGCCGTACGACCACGCGCTGGCGGGGGCGCTCGCGCGGGTGGGCGGGGATCGAGTCCGGGTGGAGCTGGTCACGAGCCGCTTCGGCTACGGCGACGTGCCGCGCGCGGAGGGCTACGCGGTCGACGAGCGCTTCTACCGCTGGGGGCCGGGCGCGCCCGGCGCGTCCGGTCGGCGCGCGGCGAAACTCACCCACCACAAACCGGAAAAAATACGCTGCCGCCGACCCCCACGCGCCCCCCACCACGTTCACATACAATAGAAA
>JBQCIQ010000042.1:0-4143 GCA_051953595.1 Conexibacter sp.
CGGCCGCGCCGACGCGCCCCGCGAGCGGGCCGAGGTATTCGCGCCAGTACGCCGGCGACCAGTGCTCGTGCCAGTCGACGACGAGCGCGAAGCTGTGCAGCGGGCGCACGAGCCCCGCCGCCAGCAGCGAGAAGTAGGGGAACGAGGCGGTGTGCACGACGTCGTAGCGGCGCCCGTGCCGCAGCAGGTGCAACAGCACGCCGACGCCGAACACGAGCGGCGGCAGGATCCGTCGCCGGCCGCTCGCGTCGCTCACGTACAGCGGCATCTGGGGACCGACGGCGCGCACGTCGACCCCGGGCACGCCGGGGTCGACGCCGCGGTCCCACTGGCGCAGCGTCACGTATGTCACCTCGTGTCCCTCGCCCGCAAGCCGCTCGCCGAGGTTGCGGTACCAGCGCTCCGCCCCGCCGACCGTATGGGGGAAGAGGCAGTCGTAGACGAGGCAGATGCGCATCAGCGGTCGGTCGGGCCCTCGTCCGGCGCGCGCAGCGCCAGCAGCAGCGCGGCGGCGACGGCGAGCGGGACGCCGAGCAGCAGCAGCGGCAGCAGCAGCCAGTAGAGCCACGGCCCCACCGCGCTGAAGGTGGCCGCGCGCCCGATCAGGTCGCCGGTCCGCGCGAGCGGCGTGCGGACGCCGCGCTCGGAGAACGTGAGCATGAACGCGGCTGCGTGCTCTCTGCCGTCGACGCTGGCGCGCGTGCGCGTCAGGACGCGCGGGCTGCCGCTCGCCAGCAGCGACACCGGCCGGCGGCCGACGTTGCGCACGCAGGCGCTGCCGATCAGCGCGCGAGGCGGCGGCGTGACGGCAACGGTCAGCGCGTCCTGGCGATAGCCGCCCGGGATCGTCGCCTGGGCTCGATAGCCGGCTCCCGACAGCGTTAGTCGCAGCGGCGGCCCGCCGTGAGCGCCGGTCGGGTGTGCGGCGATCGTCGCGCGCGCGCCCGAGGGGTCGAGCGCGATGCGCGGCTCGCACGCCTGCGCGCTCGGTCCGAGCGGGATCGTGGCGGCCACGTCGCTGCCGAACGGCACCGGCGTGCCGCTCGTCGGGACATTCGCTCGCAGCGCGCGCGGCAGCGCCTGCGTGCCGAGCGCCACGAGCGCGACGGCGAGCAGCAGCGCGGCGGCGATCCACGCTCGGCGGGTCCCGCGCTCAGCCATAGAAGCGGATCACCACCATCCCGAGGCCGCCGAGGTCGAGCGCGACGGCGGCGCCGAGCAGCACGGCGGCCAGCAGCGGCCCCAGCCGTCGCGGCAGCGACGTCGCGACGAACGTGACGGCCAACGCGAACACGCCGACGAGCGGCATCAGATAGCGCCCGACGATCAGCGGGTCCGCGGACCCGAGCAGCGACAGATACGAGACAAGGTGCAGCAGCGCGATCAGCGACAGCGCGATCGCGGCGACGCCGATCGCCACATGGCGCTGCGCCCACAGCTCGCGCGCGCGTACGACGACCGCGGTGTAGAGCGCGATGAGCCCGCCGGCCGCGGCCAGTTGGATGAGCGTGTAGATGCGCTGCGGATAGCGCACCTCCAGCCAGCCGAAGGCGCCGAAGAACGTCTCGATGTAGAGCTGGCGGTACCCGTAGCTGCCGCCGAGCGGCGGCTGCATGCTCGGCAGCGGCGGCAGGTAGAACTGCCACACGAGCGAGGCGAGCTGCTTCAGGTCGAACCCGCCCTGGTGGATGTAGTTCGTCTGACCGCCATAGAGCGTCCCGCCGCTGCCGCCCGCGGTCGTGAAGAGGCGGAAGGCGACGAGCGCGACCGCCAGGATCGCCACGCCGGCGCCGCTCCAGCGCAGCGCCTCGCGCAGCGGCGGCCGGTGACGCCACGCGGCCGCCGCCAGCACGACCGCCAGCGGCGGCAGCAGCGCGATGCCGCGGCCGTGGGTGAGCGCCGAGGCGGCGGCGAGCGCGAACAGGCCGACCACCCGGCGCGCGGTCGGGCCGCGCACAAGCGTGCGGATCGCAAGCGCGAGGAAGGCCGTCCAGACGGCCGTCAGCAGCGTGTCGGCGTTCACGATCGCGCTCAGCGAGATCAGCTGCGGCTGCAGCGCGACGAGGCCGGCGGCGAGCGTGCGCGCCCACGTGCGGCGCGTCAGCTCGCTGGCCGCCAGCCAGGCGAACGCGACGGTGGCGAGGAACAGCAGGCCGTTCGCGAGCCGGGCTGCGAGCAGCCGTCCCCACAGCGAGTGCGACGGACTCGCGCGGTACGCCACCGCCTCGTAGGCGTAGTAGAGCGGCGGGTTCTTGCCGATCGGGTTGAGGCCGTCGCCGTCCTTGCGGGCCGCGTCGGGCAGGGATGCCTCGAAGCGCCGCCACGGATCCTGGTCGGCTGCGCTCCACGACGGCCGTGCGCTCGGATTCGCCATCAGCGCACGCAGGCCGAGCGTGTCCATCGCCTCGCGCTGCTCGGTGGAGTGGCTGCCCGCGCCGGAGAAGGTCGTCGGCGACGGCGCGCTGCCGGTCTCCGCGAGGTGCTGGACGTAGGCGAAGTGCTCGGACTCGTCGGGCCCCTGGAACGGCGGCAGCACGATCGCCCACGCCAGCGACAGCGTCGCCGCCGCGGCGAGCAGCAGCGCGAGCGGCCGCGGGAACGCCCGCACGTGCGCCCGCCAGCGCTCCAAGGACCCGCGCGCACGGCCGGCGCGTGACGCGAGCTCGGGGCGGTGAGCGGCAGTCATGCGAGTGCGGGAGCGTAGCGCGTGGCCCTGCCGACGCCGGTCTGCCGCCGCGCCGGCAGCGGTCCGCCGCCCGCCGCGTCCGCTAGCATCGCGCCCGCGAAAGCGCGCGACTTTCCCCTGGCGTGCGCGTTGCAGCGACCAGTGGCGACCTCAGGGGCGTCGCCCCTTCGCATGAGCACGACCGAGAACACGCTCACGGCAACCCCGAGCGGAATCGTCGCGGACCGTCCGCTGGTGTCCGTCGTGATTCCCTGCCTCAACGAGGCGGAGAACATCGTCGAATGCGTTACACGGGCGCGCGACGCGCTCACGCGCAACGCGATCGCCGGCGAGGTGATCGTCGCCGACAACGACTCCGACGACGGCAGCCGCGAGCTGGCGGAGTCCGCCGGCGCGCGCGTCGTGCACGAGCCGCGGCGTGGCTACGGCAGCGCCTACCTCGCCGGCTTCGCCGCCGCGCGCGGCGAGTTCATCGTGATGGGCGACGCCGACCTCACCTACGACTTCGATGAGATCCCGAGATTCGTCGCCGAACTGCAGGACGGCGCCGACATGGTCATCGGCGACCGCATGCAGAACATTCACCCGGGCGCGATGCCGTGGCTCCACCGGTATATCGGGAACCCGCTGCTGTCGGGCTTCCTCAACGTGCTGTTCAGAACCGGCGTCAGCGACGCGCACTGCGGCATGCGCGCAGTGCGCACCGACACGCTGCCGCAGCTCGACCTGCGCACGACCGGGATGGAGTTCGCCTCCGAGATGGTGATCCGGGCGGCGAAGGAGAAGCTGGTGATCCGCCAGTTCCCGATCGAGTACCACCCGCGCGGCGGCGAGTCGAAGCTGTCGAGCTTCCGCGACGGCTGGCGGCACCTGCGCTTCCTGCTCGTGCACTCGCCCAACCACCTGTTCATCCTGCCCGGCGCGCTGATGGCGCTGCTCGGCGCACTCGTGTCCCTGATGGTGCTGGCGCGCGTCGACGTGTTCGGCCGCCAGTGGGACATCCACGCGCTGATCGGCGGCTCGCTGCTGCTGGTCGTCGGCACGCAGGTCGTCGCGCTCGGACTGTGCGCGCACGCCTACGGCACGTACTTCATGAACGAGCGCGATCCGTGGTTCGACCGCATGCGCAGACGCTGGAGACTGGAGCACGGCCTGCTGCTGGGCGGCGGCGTCGCGCTCGCCGGGCTGTTGATGGCCGCCGTGATCGTGGTCGAGTGGATCGACCGCGGCTTCGGCTCGCTGAGCGAGCAGCGTCTGTCGATCCTCGCGTTCACACTCGTGATCGTCGGGATTCAGGTCTTCTTCTCGTCGTTCCTGCTCCGCCTCCTCGGTCTGCGGCGCTGCGCCTGTGCGCGGTCCGCTGGCTGGCCTCTACAGGCTCGGCCGCGCGCGCCCTTGTGCGCTCGCCGACCCCCGCGACGCCGGCGCGCGCACGCCGCTCGCGCAGCGCCTCATCC
>JBQCIQ010000043.1:0-13720 GCA_051953595.1 Conexibacter sp.
GTTTTCCGGCTGGGGTTGTTTTTTTGGGGGGGGGTGGGGGGGGGCGGGGGTCTTTTTGTTGGTTCCCCCCCCCGTTTTTTTTTTTTTTGGTGGGGGGGGCCGGGCCCCGGGGGGCCCCCCCCGCCTCCGTTCAGTGCACGAGCGACTTCAGCGCGATCAGTACGGCCCCGAGCAGCCCATCGACCGCGCCTGAGAGCAGCGCCGCCGGCCAGCTGCCGAACGTGCGCCAGCCGACGACCACGCCCCACCCGACCAGCTGCGCCACGCTCACGGCCAGCGCCACGGTGACGGCGGTGTGCAGAGACCACGCCCCGACGTCGGCGAGCAGCAGCGCGGCGAGCGGCCCCGCAGCGGCCTGAAGCATCGGCCAGTGCCAGGCGGCCGCCGCCCGCAGACGCTCCCACGTGTAGGGGCGCGGGTCGTGCATGCGGTCGGCGATCCCCTCCGACCACACGTGCGCGAGCCAGAAGACGAGCAGCGTGCCGCCGAGCGCGATCGTCATGCCGGCGTCGCTCACGTGGCTGACGTCGAGCGAAGCGACGACTCCCGCCGCGAGGATCGACCCATAGACGGCGGCGGCGAAGTTGCCGTTGCGCGCCCCGCGCCAGCCGGGAGTCCCCTGCTGTGCGGATCCGAGGCCCGGCTCCATCGCGCGAGTATCCTTCGTTATCCGGCGGATCGCCCACTCGGTCGCGGGCTCTTCGGAACCCAGCCGCGGCAACGCGTCGGCCCTCGGGCCGGCGGCCTGTCCAGGTGACCGGGAGTGTCACGCCGCCCAGGCATCGACACAAGTCCTGGGACGTAGTAGTTCAGTGGTGATCCATGACCGGGCGGGTTGCAAGGGCGGGCGCTAGGAAAGGCCCGCCCGCCCGCACCGCCTCAGGCCAGCGTGAACTGGCCGACGAGCGAGTCCAGCTCCTCGGCCGTCTTCGCCAGCTCCTGCGCGGAGGCGGCGACCTGCTGGGTGGCGGCCGAGGTCTGCTGCGTCGAGGCGGAGACCTGCTCGCTGGAGGCCGAGGACTGCTCGGCGACCGCGGCGACCTGCGCCATCGACTCCTGCATCCTCCCCGCCCGCGCGGCGATCTGCTCGATCTCGCAGGCGATCCGCTCGACGCGCTCGTGCATGTCGTCGACCGAGCCGCCGATGCGCTCGAACGAGGCGCGCGCCTGCTCGACCGTCGCGGCACCGTCCTCCGTCTGCCGCGCGCCGTCCTCGACGACTGCGACCACGCGACCCGTCTCCCGCTGGATCTCCCCCACAAGCTCTGCGATGGAGCCGGCCGCCCGCGAGGACTCCTCTGCGAGCTTGCGCACCTCCTCGGCGACGACCGCGAAGCCGCGCCCCTGCTCCCCCGCGCGCGCGGCCTCGATCGCCGCGTTCAGCGCCAGCAGGTTCGTCTGCTCGGCGATCCCGGTGATCGTGCCGACGATCCCGCCGATCTGCTGCGACTTCTCCCCCAGCTCGCGGATCGCGCCGGTCGCCTCGCTGGAGACCGCGCGCGCGGCGCGCATCGCCTCCGTCGCGCGCGTCACCGTCATCGCGCCCTCCTCCGCGACCGCGCGCGCCTGCTGCGCGGCGCTCGCCGTCTCCTGCGCGTCGCCGGCGCTCTGCTGCGTGGCGGCGGCGACCTCGGCGGTCAGCTCGCGCGCCTCCTTGACCGAGCGCACCTGGCGCTCGGCGCCCTGAGCGACCTCGCTGACGGTCGTCGCGATCTCGCCGATCGCGCGGCCCGTCTCCTCCGAGGTCGTCGCCATCTGCTGCGAGGCGGCGGCCACCGAGGCGGAGCTGTGCGCGATCTCGCCGAGGATTCGCGCGACCCGTGCGCGCATGCGGTTGTAGGCGTCGAGCGAGGTCAGCGTCGTCTCGTGGATCGCGTTGACGGCGAGCGAGACCTCGCCGATCTCGTCGGACGAGATGCGCTGGATCGGACGTGTCGAGGTCGCCACCTCGACGGTCATGTCGCCGTTCGCGACCGCCTCCAGACCGTCCGCGAGCCCGCGGACGTCGTCGTCGCGCAGGTGCTGCAGGCGCGAGAGCACGCGCCGTACGCGCAGCCGCAGCGCGAGCGTGATCCACACCGCGACGCCGATCGCGAGCAGTGCGCCCGCGACGGTCGCGGCGATGATCAAGAGGCGCGTGGAGCTGACCGTCGCGTGGAAGTGGTCGTTCGCCTGCGCGATTCTCGCCGTGCGGTCGTCGACCATCGCCGGCAGCGTGTCCATCGCGCGGTCGTGGTCGCGCTTGAGCGTGCCGATCGCGTGCAGCGCGACGATCGAGATCCCGAGCAGGAAGCAGACGACGCCTCCGAACGCGAGCCCGAGCTTGCGACCGACGCTCCAGCGGATGCCGAGAAAGCCCTTCACGCCCCGTGAGTCGGCACGGGGCGTGAGAACTTGAGGAACCTTCCCGCTAACGCGCGACCGTCGCCGAGCCGGCCCACTGCGTGCCGGTCGCCGGATCGGTCCACACGACGCGCCACTGGCGGCCGGCCTTCGCCGCCGCGCCGCGCGTCCAGTAGCCGCTGCCCGGGTAGCGCTGCGTCGCGAGCTTCCTCCAGCCGCCGCGACGGTCCTCGGCCTGGATCTCCAGCGAGCCGCCGTGGCCGTGCGCCGGCCGCACGAAGCCCCACAGCGCGACGCGCCCGTGCGGCTTCTTCATGACGACGAGCGGCAGGCGGAAGCCGTAGAACGCGGGCTTGGCGGCGCCGGTCGCATACAGGAACAGGCCGGACTCGAACGCGCCGTACCCGCCGTCGATCGTGCGGTCGTCGCGCAGCAGGTACTGCGAGAACGACTTCACGCGCGGGTTGCTCCAGGCCATCCGCTCGCCGATCGAGCGGAAGTCGGACTGCGTCGGCAGCGGCACGCCGGAGATCTTGTCCGGGTAGCTCTGCACGCCGAACTCGCTCACGTACACGGGCAGGCGGCGCGGCAGCGCCCCGGCGCGGGCGGCGCGGTCGAGCGCGGTCGTGAGGCGCGAGAGCACGCCGATCGTCACGTCGTCGGGGTTCGGCGGCCGGAAGGCCGGCCCGAACTTCGTCGTGTACGGGTGCATCGCGAGGCCCTGCGTCGGCACCTTGCTGCACGCGCGAATCCGGTGGTAGCGGCCGTCGAGGCACAGCACCGCGCGCAGGAACGCGAGCGGGGCGACGGTCCCGTTCTCGCGCATCGAGTTCGCGCGCGGGGCCAGCTCGCCGAGCAGGATCGGCGCACGCACGCCGACGCCGCGCAGGCCGCCGTACGCCTGCAGGTAGAGCTGGCGGTAGATCGCCGGGCTGGCGAGCGTGCGGCCGCGGCGGCCGGCGTAGATCGGCTTGAGCAGCTTGCCGAGGTTCGGCTCGTTCCAGATCGACCACCACGAGACGTCCGCCCCGTAGCGGCGGCCGGCGGCGCTCGCGAACTTGCTGAACGCCTCCGCGCTCGGCTTCGTCACACCGTCCCTCCTCGCGGCCGTCGCCCAGCGCGGCGCCGGCCCGGCGAGCGTCAGGTAGACGCGCAGGCCGCGGGCCCGCGCACCGTCGATCGCGGCGTCGTACCGGGCCCACGCGCCGGCGGGGTACGCGTTCGGGTCCGTGGCGTTGAAGGACGGCGCGCGCGTCGCGTCGGGGTCCGGCGCGACGCTGCTCCACGCGAGCTGGATGCGGATCGCCGTGGCGCCGAGGCTGCTGATCGTGTCGAGCGCCGCGTCGGGCGAGCCGCTCAGCAGCTCGGACGGCGCCTCGACGGTCGTGAACTGGGTCTTGCTCGCGCTCGCGGCCGCGGTCGGCAGCAGCAGGGCGAGCATGGTCACGACGACGAACAGGATCCGATGGCGCACGAGGCGACCTCCTTCGGCTGGTTGGCTTGGGGGGCGCCGCGGCGCGCGGCACAGGCTTCCTAACGCAGCGAGCGGCGCAAGGTAGCGGAGCGCGCCGACAAGTTGGAGCCTCCTAATGCGCGGACGGCTCGGGCCGGGGCAGCTCCTCCCCCGCTGTGGCGGGGCTGAGCGGCGAGCGCGTCGCCGCGGCGATCTCCTCGTCCGTCACGTTGAGCGGGTGGTGGCAGGCGGCCAGATGCCCGTCGGGGTAGGCGGTCAGCGGCGGCTCGACGCGCGCGCAGAGCTCGCTCGCGCGCGGGCAGCGCGTGCGGAAGCGGCAGCCGCTCGGCGGCTCGATCGGGTTCGGCGGCTCGCCGCGCACGACGTGACGCTCGCGGGCGCGGTTCTCCTTCGGGTCGGGGATCGGGACGGCGTCGAGCAGCGCGTCCGTGTACGGATGGATCGGCTTCGCGTACAGCTGCTCCGCCGGCGCCGACTCGACGACCATGCCGAGGTACATGACGAGGATGCGGTCGGAGACGTGCCGCACGACCGACAGGTCGTGCGCGACGAACACGTAGCTCAGCCCCAGCTCCTGCTGCAGGTCCTCCAGCAGGTTGACGACCTGCGCCTGCACCGAGACGTCGAGCGCCGAGACCGGCTCGTCGAGCAGGATCAGGTGCGGGTCGGTCGCGAGCGCGCGCGCGATCCCGATCCGCTGGCGCTGCCCGCCGGAGAACTCGTGCGGGAAGCGGTTGACGTGCTCGGCGCTCAGCCCGACGCGCTCCAGCAGCTCGCGCACGCGCGCGCCGACGTCGGGGCCGTCCTTCCCGTCGCCGTTCCCGTTCGCGGAGGCGCCTCGCTGCAGCCGCAGCGGCGCGCCGACGATCTGGCCGACGCGCTTGCGCGGGTTCAGCGACGCCTGCGGGTCCTGGAAGACCATCTGCAGCTCGCTCCGCACCGGCTCCAGCGCGCGGCGGCCGGCGTGCGTGATGTCCCTCCCGCGGAAGCGGATCTCCCCCTCGGTCGCGTCGACGAGCCGCGCGATCGCGCGCACGAGCGTCGTCTTGCCGCAGCCGGACTCGCCGACGATCCCCAGCGGCTCCCCCTCCGCGAGCGTCAGCGACACGTCGGAGACCGCGTGCACCTGGCCGACCGTGCGGTCGAACAGCACGCCGCGCTTGATCGGGAAGTGCACGACCAGGTGCTCGACCTCGAGCAGCGCGGTCATGCGACGCGCTCCAGCCCGATCTGCCCGCCGACCTGCCGCTTCGCGCGCTTCTCCTCGGGCGTCAGCCAGCAGCGGTCGGGATGATCGGCGCGCGCCTCCAGCGGCGGCAGCTCCGCGCATCTGCCGAACGCGTGCGGGCAGCGCGGGCGGAAGCGGCAGCCGCGCGGCGGCGCGGCGAGCGAGGGCGGCGACCCCGCGATCGCCGGAAGCCGCTCGGGCCGCGGGCGGTCGACGCGCGCGATCGAGCCGAGCAGCCCCCACGTGTACGGATGCTGCGGGTCGTAGAAGATCTCGTCGAGCGTCCCCTGCTCGACGATCTGACCGGCGTACATCACCGCCACGCGATCGGCGACGTCGGCGACGACGCCGAGGTCGTGGGTGATCAGGATCACGCCGGCGTTCGTCTCGGCGCGCAGCTGGCGCACCTCCTCGAGGATCTGCGCCTGGATCGTCACGTCGAGCGCGGTCGTCGGCTCGTCGGCGATCAGCAGGCGCGGATCGCACGAGAGCGCCATCGCGATCATCACGCGCTGGCGCATCCCGCCCGACAGCTCGTGCGGGAACGCGCGCAGCCGCTCCGCCGGGCGCGGGATGCCGACGCGCTCCAGCAGCGCGCGGGCTCGCTCGGTCGCGGTGCCGCTGTCGACGTCGTCGTGCGCGCGGATCTGCTCGACCAGCTGCTTGCCGATCCGCTGCACCGGGTTCAGCGCCGTCATCGGGTCCTGGAAGACCATCGCGATCTCGGCGCCGCGGATGCGCTGCAGCTGCTCGTCCGTCGCGCTCACCAGCTCGCAGCCGTCGAACGCCGCGCGCCCGCCGAAGCGCGCGTTCGGCCCGCGCGTGAGGCCGAGCAGCGTCATCCCCGTCACCGACTTGCCGCAGCCCGACTCCCCCACGATCGCCAGCACCTCGCCGGCGTCGACGTGGAAGGAGACGCCGTCGACGGCCTGCACGAGACCGTCCTCGGTGCGGAACGCGACGCGCAGGTCCGCGACCTCCAGCAGGTGCTGGCCGTTCGCGCTCACGACCCCACCAACCGGATCCGCGGGTCGAGCAGCGCGAAGATCACGTCGGTGATCGCGCTCAGCACCACGACGGCGAACGCGCCGAGCATCACGATCACCATCACCGGCGGCACGTCGAGCTGGGCGATCGACTCGGCCGCGTACTGCCCGACGCCATGCAGGTTGAAGACCGACTCGGTCAGGATCGCGCCGCCGCCGATCACCGCCGCGAAGTCGAGCGACCACAGCGAGACGATCGGGATCAGCGAGTTGCGCAGCACGTGGCGCAGGAGCACGCGCCGCTCCGAGATCCCCTTCGCGCGCGCGGTGCGCACGTAGTCCTCGTTCATCGTGTCGAGCACGTTCGAGCGCAGCACGCGCGAGTAGATGCCGATGAACAGGACGCTCAGCACGAGCCACGGCAGGATCATGTGGTAGAGCCACTGGACCGGGTCCTGCGTGAGCGGCACGTAGCCGCCGTTGGGGAACAGCTGCACCTTGAACGCGAGGAAGTAGAGCGCCACCGCGCCGAGCAGGAACACCGGCGTCGAGACGCCCACGAGCGCCAGCACGGTGAGCGCGCGGTCGGTGAAGCGGCCGGCGCGGATCGCGCTCAGCAGGCCGAACAGCACGCCGAGGACGAGCCAGATGATCCCCGCGCCGATCGCGAGCGACAGCGTCGCCGGCAGGTCCTGCTTGATCTGGTCGAGCACGTTGACCTGCTGCGTGTAGGAGATCACCTCGCCCGAGAAGATCTTCTTCATCGTCGTCAGGTACTGCTGCCAGATCGGATCGTCGAAGCCCCACGTCTTTCTGATCGCGGCGACCGTCTCCGGCGTCGACAGCCGCCCCGCCATCCGCTGCGCCGGGTCGCCGTTCGGGATCACCTGAAAGATCAGGAACGTCAGCACGGAGATCGCGAACAGCACGAGCACCATCGAGATCAGGCGGCGCACGACGAAGCGCGTCATCGCGACGCCTCCTCCGCATGCTCCTCCAGGCGCACCTTCGCGCGCGGGTCGAGCGCGTCGCGCACGCCGTCGCCGAAGACGTTGATCCCGAGGACGGCGAGCACGAGCATCGCACCGGGCACGAACGTCATGTGCATCGCGCTGGGGATCAGGCGGATGCCGTCGGCGATCATCGTCCCCCACGAGGGGTTCGGCGGCTGCACGCCGGCGCCGAGGTAGGACAGCGCCGCCTCCAGCAGGATCGCGTTGGCGATCATCAGCGGGACGAACACGACGAGCGTCGAGGAGACGTTGGGCAGGATCTCGCTCCACATGATCCGCAGCGGCCCCGCGCCGCCGACGCGCGCGGCGTCGACGAACTCCTGCTCGCGCAGCGCCAGCACCTGGCCGCGGATCGGCTTGGCGACGTACGGGATGTAGACGATCCCGATGATGAAGGCCGGCACGAGCAGCGAGTTGCCCTGCAGCTGCAGCGGGCCGATCGAGATGCCGCCGAGCGCCAGCGACGTGCCGAGCGCGATCCCCAGCAGCACGACCGGGTAGGCCCAGATGAGGTCGAGGATGCGCGCGAGCACGCCGTCGACGAAGCCGCGGAAGAAGCCCGCGACGATCCCGACGATTGTCGCCAGCACCATCGTCACGAGCGTCGCGATCGCGCCGACCTCGAGCGAGTTGCGGCCGCCGTAGAGCAGGCGGACCGCGATGTCGCGGCCGTTCTGGTCGGCGCCGAGCAGGAATCTGCCCTGCCAGGTGGGACCGATCGGCTGGCCCGTCGGAGAGACGACGTCCTTCCTCACCCCGCCGACGGTCACCGTGTCGGTCACGTGGTTGGCGTTCGGTCCGGTGTGCGCGACGTGCCGCGCGTACAGCGGCGCGCACACGCACAGGACGACGATCACGAGGAACAGCACCCCGAACGCGAGCGCCGTCTTGTTGCGCCGCAGGCGCCGCAGCGCCAGCCGGTACGGCCCGGCGCCCGCCGTCCCCGCGTTCGCGCCGGGAGCCGCTGGGGCCCCGGCGCGGACGGTGGAGTCGACGGTGGCCATTCCGCTCGCCTACTTCAGCTGCAGCGAGGTCCAATCGTTGAGGTACGTGGGATGGAAGATCGCGGCGCCGAAGTTCAGCCGGTTGGAGAAGAACTTCGGCATCGTCTCGGTCCCGTACACCGCCACATACGCTCTGCTCGCGGTGTACTGGTCAAGCGTCGACCAGTCGTTGGCGACACTCTGGAGCTGCTGCGCGGGGACCGGGTTCAGTCTCTTCAGCGCGGCCTGGATGTGTGGGTCGTTGACCTTGCTGAAGTTCTGGTTGTTCGTCGGCTGGATCGCGCGCCCATCCATCAACAGATAGAAGTCGGACGGGTTCGGGAAGTCCTGGATCCAGTCGGCGAAGCCGGTCTGCGGGTCGGTCTTCGCGTTGCCGATCGTCGGGAAGTAGACCGTGTCGGAGATGATTCTCTCCTGGGCCTTCCAGCCCAGCTTGTTGAGCAGGTCGGTGTAGTAGTCGACGTACTCGCGGCGCGGGCTGCGCTGCTCGCCCCACACGGTGATCGCCGTGCCGGCCGTGCCGGACTGCTGCACGAGCCTCTTCGCGGCCGCCAGGTCGGGTCTGTCGCCGTAGGGGCATCTCACGTCGCTGCCGGGATGGCCGACGATGCCCTCCGGCAGGAACCAGCAGGTCGGCTTGAGGAAGCCGCTCGCCAGCCGCACCATCGCCTCGCGGTCGATCGCCGTGTTGACCGCCTGACGCGCCTGCGCGTTGTTGAACGGCGGCTTCGTGACGTTGAGGAAGAAGTAGAACGTCGACGGGATCGGCTCGCGCGAGAAGCGGTCGCTGGCCTGGCTCTGGATCTGCGGCAGCAGCGACGGCGGCAGCGTGTCGCCGGCGTCGAACACGTCGGCCTGGTTGTTGAGCACCTGCTGCGCCTCGGACTGCGTGTTCGAGACGATCGTCACTCTGATCGTGTCGAGGTGACCCGTCGGGATGTCGGGGATGTTGAAGCGCGCGAAGGTCGGGTTTCTCACGATCGTGAAGCCGCGATTGACCGACACGCTCGAGTACTTGTACGGCCCCACCCCGGGCGGCGGCGAGTTCGACAGGTTTCTCATCGCCGTCCCTCTCGGCACGAGGCCGGACGAGGGGAACGCGAGCACGTTGGCGAACGCGCCGTAGGGCTGCGTCAGTCTGATCGTGACTCTGCCGGTCGCGTCGTCGGTCGTGATGCCGGAGATCGAGCTGGCTCTGCCGCCGTCGTAGGCCGCGGCGCCGGCGATGTAGCTCGTGTAGAAGGACTTGCCGCCCCAGTTCACTCTGATCGCGCGCATGATCGTGTACGCGAAGTCGCTGGCCTTGACCGCTCTGCCGTCGGAGAAGGTGAGGCCTCTGCGCAGCGTGAGCGTGTACGTGAGGCCGTCTCTGGAGACCTGCGGCAGGCTCGTCGCGAGGCCTGGGATCAGCTGGCCGCCGCTCGTGCCGCTCGCGTGACGGTACGTCAGCAGCGGCGTGTAGATGATCCAGTCCGGCTCGGCCGACTGCGTCGTGTAGCCGAGCTGCGGATCGAGGTAGTCGGGCGCGGTGCCCATCAGCACGCTGACCGTGCCGCCCTCTCTGCCGCCGCCGCTGGAACCGCCCCCGGTCGTGCTGGCGTTGTTGTTACCGCTGCTGCCGCCACCGCACCCGACAGCGACCGTCATGAGCACCGCCGCGACCGCGGCTGCTCCACGCATGCGCACTCGCATCTCACAGCCCTCCTCATGGCTATGAACATGAGAGTTCCCGCGATTTTGCGGGCTAATCACGCGGCTCGAACGTCACCTCGATGCGCTCGCCCTCGCGCCGCTCCTGCACGCGCGCGCCGGCGCGCAGCGCGCGCACGTCGGCCTCGGTGGCCGGGTCGAACAGGCTGCGCGGCCACAGCCGCCGCGCGCGCACGACGTTGGCCTCGGCGGCGTACAGCAGCATCTGCGCGCCGAGGTAGAGCCACGTCAGCAGGCCGAGCACGAACGCGAAGAAGCCGTACGTCTGGTTGCGCGGACGGACGACGCGGTCGACGTAGATGCCGCCGAGCGCCTGCAGCGCCGCCCACCCGACCGCCGCGAGCACGATGCCGAGCCACAGCTGCCGCGTCGGCACCTCATCCGTGGTGAAGAGGCGGACGACCGCCCAGAACAAGACGACGTCCAGCAGCACCGAGGCGGGAAACCCGGCCGCCTTCAGCGCCGTGCCGCCGAGCCCGCCGGCGAGCAGTCCCACCGCCGTCGTCACGGCGACGTTCAGCAGCCCGAGCACGAGCAGGATCAGCAGGCCGCGCAGGCGCGCCGTGAGGAAGTTGCGCCGCAGGCGGTGCGGCACGTCCCACACCTCGTCCATCGCGCGCTGGCCGGCGAGCGCGATGCCGAGCCCGGCCCAGATCGCGCCGGCGAGGCCGATCGCGAGCGCGACGGCGCTGCCGCCGAGCGCGTTCACCTGCAGGTCTCTGCCGATCACCGGGAACTGGCCGATCGCGGAGTCGACGATGTCCTTGTAGACGCCGGGGTTGTCTCTGAGGACGTACCCGAGCACCGTCACGAGCACGAGCAGCAGCGGGAACAGCGCGAAGAAGCCGTACCACGCCATCAGCGCGGCGAGGTTGCCGGCGTGGTCGTCGGAGCACTTCTTGAGGACGCCGAGCGGGAAGCCGAGCGTGCCGCTGCGCCGCTGGAGGCGGTCGAGCGCGCGTACGGGCCTCAGCGGATCCACGGCGCAGTTGTACCCGCTGGCGCGGACCGGACCTAAGCCAGATACATCGTGCCCATAATTAAGGTGTCACGATAGCTCGTTGACTTTCCAGTCACCCGCGCTGTAGACCACACCCCGCGCGCACTGGAAACTGCCGGGCACGATGAAGCCCGACCCCCATTCCGCCGACCACGCGCGCCTCGGCCGCGCCGTGCGCGAGCTGCGCGCGCGGCGCGGGCTCTCGCAAGAGGAGCTTGGCTTCCGCGCTGGCCTGCACCGCAACTACGTCGGCGCAATCGAGCGCGGGGAGATCAATCCCACCTTCCGTGTCCTGCTCAAGCTTGAGCGCGGGCTTCAGCTGCCGCTGTCCGAGATCATCGAGCTGTGGGAGCGTCGTGCGACCGACACGATCGCTCCGCGGCTGCGCCGCCCGCCGGCCGCACCCGCCGCGACGCGGCGGCGCAAGACTCCGGACTGACGGATTTCCGCCCGCTCCCCCGGGGTATGTCGAGTCTCGACGCGTCCGAACCCCGATGGAGGCACATGCAATGACGGTCCGCTCGAGCTCTCAGGGCATCCTCTCCGACGAGAACGCCGAGAAGCGCCAGGAGATCATCGGCCTGCTCAAGAAGGCGTATTGGATGGAGCTCGAGACGGTCATGAGCTACCTCGCGAACTCGATCAACCCCGACGGCGTGCGGGCGCAGGAGATCGTCGAGTCGCTGGCGCAGGACATCCAGGAGGAGCTTGGCCACGCGCAGAGATTCGCCGAGCGCATCAAGGAGCTGTACGGCGTCGTGCCCGGCTCGCTCGACTTCACCGCCGAGCAGTCCTATCTCCAGCCGCCCGAGCACCAGACCGACATCGTCCACGTGATCCGCGGCGTGATCGAGGCCGAGACCGGTGCGATCGAGCATTACAACCGCATCATCGAGGTGACCGACGGCGTCGACTGGGTGACGCAGGACATGGTGATCGAGATCCTTCACGACGAGGAGGGTCATCGCCGGCTGTTCGAGGGCTATCTGCGCGAGTACGAGGCGGAGGGCCTCGCTTGAGCTGCGCCGCGGTGGCGTCAGTGCGAGCCGCCGCCACCCTGAGCACTCCGCCCGGTGAACTCGCTATCGTGCCTCAGGCGCGATGAAGCTCCTCGAGCTGACGACCGAAACCGATGGCACCACGGTGCGGCTCGCCCTCACAGGCGAGCTTGACATCGCCGGCGCCGCCCGTGTCGAGCAGGAGCTCGAGCGGATCGAGCGCGAACCGCCCGCGACGATCGTGCTCGACCTGCGGGCGCTGGCCTTCATGGACTCGACCGGCCTGCGCGTGATCGTGGCGGCCGACAGTCGCGCCCGCGAGCAGGGGCGCAGAGTGGTCATCGTGCGCGGCAGCGACACGGTTCAGCGCATCATCGAGATGACGCGCCTGCACGAGCGGCTCGAGATCGTCGACGATCCGGCCGCCGTCGAAGCGGGCTAGACGAGGCGCCGGGCGCGGCGCCCCGGCCGCTCAGCGATCCTCGTCCGCGCGCTCGCTGCTGCGCTCGTAATCGGCCTCGCCGTCCTCGCTCGTGCCCTGGTCCTCCGGGATGCCGGCGTCGTGGATGACGGCGTGCGCCGACTGCTGGTCCCCGTGCGAGGCGTGCTCGATCAGCGCTTCCTCGGCCTCCTCGAACCCCTCGGCCTCGCCGCCCCCGCCCTCGATCACCGGCCGCAGCGCCGGATCGAGGTCCTCATCGCCGGCGACGCCGCCGATACGGGCCGCCTCGGCCGCCGCTGCGTCCGTCTCCTCCTGCTCGTAGCGCGGGTCTGCGGTCATCGCTGCTCCTTCGTCGGGGTCGTGTCGCTGAGATACCCGACGCCGCAGGGCGCCACGCGTCGGGCGCGCGCGAGGGCGGGGCGCGACCGTTTCACCTGTCCGTCACCGTTCTGTTGAACGGTTAAACACTGCTTACCGATCGTTCGTTCAGGTTTCGTGCAATTTCTGGCCGTTTTTATTCATGTTTCGCCTTGGCAGTGAACCATCCCCTCCATTACGGTGACGGCACGGTGAGCGGCTACGCGACAACCTTCCCCTGGCAGGAGGACGCCCAGGACCTCTCCTGTGCGGAGGCCGCGGCCCTGCTCGGCGTGCCGCCGGCGGCGCTCGAGCGGTGGGCACAGCAGCTTGCGTTCCCCCATCAGGACGGGACCGGCGCCACGACGCGCTTCAAGCGGGCGGAGATCGAGGCGCTGCGCGACGCGCTCGTCCGCACCCATTCGGTCGAAGGCGCCGTGCGCGCCGCGCGCGAGCGCACGGACCGCTGACGGGCGCCTGCCTCGGGGCTCCGCGCACGCGGCAACGCGCGGAGCCCCGAGGGAGTCGCTTCAGCGCGGCAGCACGCGCGTCGCAGCCGCCTTCCAGCTCGCGAGCGCACGCGCGCCCGGCGCCAGCCCGAGCCGCGCGGCCGACGCCTCCGTCAGCTCGGCCGCCAGCGGCTGCGGTGTCGCCAGGCCGACGCGCACGCGATTGCCGAGCGCGGTCACGGACGTGACCTCGACGGCCAGCCGGTTGCGCGCCGAGCCGGTCGCGGGACTGCCGGGCGGCTCCAGCGAGATCTCCCACGGATGCACGGAGACGGCCACCGGCCCCACCGCCGGAGCGAGCGCGACGACCTCGCCGCCGCCGTCGAGCGTGACGCACGTCGTCCCGTCCGTGTCGGTGCGAGCATGGCCGTGCAGCACGACGGCGCCCGTGAAGTCGGCGACGAACGCGGAGGCCGGCGCCGCCGCGAGCTGCGCCGCGCTCCCGCGCTGCACGATCCGCCCGTCGTCGAGCACCGCGACCTCGTCGCCGAGCAGCGCCGCCTCCTCGAAGTCGTGCGTGACGAGCAGCGCCGGGACGCGCAGCTCGCGCAGCAGGCCGCCCAGCTCGCGCCGGGCCGCCGCCGCGCTGCGCGCGTCGAGGGCCGCCAGCGGCTCGTCGAGCAGCAGCGCCCGCGGCTTTGCGGCGAGCGCCCGCG
>JBQCIQ010000044.1:0-25071 GCA_051953595.1 Conexibacter sp.
CACGCTCCACCATGCCAGCCGGCTGCCGGCGCTGATCGTGCCGCGACCGCGGCCGAATCCGGTCCAGCCGCAGCCGACCGTGACCACCCCGGCGCCGGTCGTCTCGACGCCGACGCCGACACCGACGCCGGCGCCCACGCCGACGCCTGCGCCCGCACCGGCGCCCACCCCGAAGCCGGCGCCAGCTCCGACGCCCACGAGATCGCCTCCGCCGGCGAAGCCGCCCGTAACCTTCGACGACTCCGGCTGATCCCGTGCTGGAACCGACGAACACGCGCCCGTCCGGCAGCGCGCTCAGCGCGACCGGTCACCGCTTCGGCACACGTCAGCTGCGCGAGCTGCTGGCGGTGCGCGGCGAGGCCGGCCTGTGGCTCGCCGAGGACGACGAGGGCGAGACGTCGCTGCTGCGGCTCTATCCCGGCCTTCCGCGTCTGCGGGAATGGCACGAGCTCGAGCTGGCCGCCTCGTGGCGGCGGTACGCGTCCGACGCGCGGCTGATCCGGATCACGGACGTCGCGCTCGACGTGTGGCCGCGCGTGACCTTCGCCTGCGCGAGCGCCGAGCCGCTGGCGCGCCGGATCGCCCATGCGCCGATGACGCCCGCGGCCGCCGTCGCGATGTGCGCCGACGTCACCGACGCGCTGGCCGTGCTCGAAGGCATCGGCATGGCGCCCGTCGACATCGGTCCCGCGGACATCGTGCTCGTCGGCGAGCGGGCACGGCTGCTGGCCGACGTCGGGCTGCCCGGCGGCCAGCTCGCGCACGCGTGCGTCGACCCTGACCATCTCGCGCCCGAGCGCGCGGCGGCGCTCGCCGACCGTGCGCAGGGCGTCCGCGCGGAGCGCCCGGAGCCCGCCCATCCGACCGCGGAGAGCATGACCTACGCGCTGGCGTCGATCGTCTCCGCCGCGCTGCGCGGGCCGCAGCCGGACGCTGCGCAGACGACACTGCCCGCGCAGCTCGAGCAGGTGCTGCGTCGCGGCCTCGCAGCGCGCCCGTCCGAGCGGTACGCGACTCCGGCGGCGCTCGTCGCGGCGCTCGGCGACGCGGTCGGGGCGCCCGTGCGGCGCAGCGACGCGCGCGCGCCCCGCGCGACGCGTGAGCCACGCAGAGCGCGCACCGCGGTCGCAGGTAGCGAGACGCGGCCGGGACGACGTGGGACCGCCATCGCGGCGGTCGCCGTGACGCTCGTCGCGGCAGCGATCGGCGTCGCCGCGGGGTCCGCGTCCACGCCGTCCGACGCGCCCGCGGCCGTGACGCTGGTCGGCGCCGGCCTCGCCGTCGAGGCGCCGCAGGGCTGGCTGCGCGCCGGGCCGGGGGAGGCTCCAGCGGCGGTCGGCGCGCCGGCGCTCGTCGCCCACCCGCCCAGATCCCCCGCGACGCAGCTCGTGCTCACGCGCACGGCCGCGCCGCTGCTCGCACGCTTGGCTGACGCTGCGCCCGAGCCGGTGCGGTTGGGCGCCGGCAACGATGCGTGGCGCTACCGCGACGTCGCGCTCGCTGCCGGCAGCGTCGCCGACGTCTACGTGCTGGAGGACCGCGACGGCCCGATCGTCGCCGCCTGCGTCGGGCCGACCGGTGCGGCGGCCGGGGCGCGCGCGGCGTGCGCCGCCGCGCTCACGACGCTGCGGGTCCGCGCCGGCGGCGTCCTCCCGCTCGGCGGCGAAGCCGCGGCCCGACGCGAGCTGGCGCGGGTCGTGGCGGACCTCGACCAGGCGCGCAAGCAAGCGCGCCGCGCACTGGCGGCCGCGACGACGGGGCGTCGGCAAGCGGCCGCGGCGGATCGGCTGAACGCCGCGTACGCGGACGCCGCGCAACGCGCCAGAAGGATCGGGACGGTCGGCGCGCCCGGCGAGCTCCCACGCCTCGCCGATCGGCTGGAGGAGACCGCTCGCGCCTACGCCGGGCTCGCCGCGGCGGCCCGCGCGACGCACCGCACCGCCTACGCGCACGCGAGCGAGCGCGTGGCCGCGCAGGAGCGCGGGCTCCAGCAGGACCTCGTCAGGCTCGGCTCGGCGAGCCCGAGCGGCTGAGCCCCGCCAGCAGCTCCTGCAGCGCGACCGGCGAGAGCGGCATGCGGTCGACCGGCGTGTCGAGCGCGTCGGCGACCGCGTTGGCGATCACCGCGCTGACCGGCATCACGCCGCCCTCGCCCGCGCCCTTGGCGCCGAGCGGGTTCAGCGGCGAGGCGGTCTCCATGTGGACGACCTGCGGCAGCGGCACCTCGGTCGCGTACGGCATCAGGAAGTCCATGAAGCTGGCGTTCTGGATCTGGCCGTCGGCGTCGTAGGCGATCCGCTCGTAGAACGCGCCGCCGATGCCCTGCGCGAAGCCGCCGATCACCTGCCCGTCCACGACCAGCGGGTTCAGCACCGTGCCGCAGTCATGGACGATCACGTAGTCGAGGATGCGCAGCTCCATCGTCGCCGCATCGACCTCGACGACGGCGGCGTGCATGCCGCTCGCCCACGTCGTCGCCGGCGGGCTGAACCAGCTGACCGCGACGAGCCCCGGCCGCTCGCCGTCGCGGAGCGCGGGGCCGCCCGGCGGGTGCACCGCATGGCGCTGCGCCTGTGCCGCCTCCGACTCGGCGTCGTAGGCGTGGTGCGACGGGTTCGCCAGCAGCGCGAGCCGCCCGAGCGGGATCCCCGGGTCGGCGGCGCCCTTCACGCGCGCCGCGCCGTCGGCCAGCTCGACGTCGGCCGGGTCGGCGGCGAGCGCGCGCGCGGCGAGCTGGAGCGCCTGCTCGCGCACCGCCTGCGCGGCCTCGTGCACGGCGCTGCCGGCGACGACCGCCGCGCGGCTCGCGAACGTCCCGACGCCGTAGCCGATCAGCCGCGTGTCGCCGGTCGTCACGTCGACCTCGTCGGGCGCGACGCCCAGCTGCTCCGCCGTCACCTGCGCGAAGACGGTCGCGTGCGACTGGCCCTGCGTCGAGAGCCCGGTGGCGACCGTCACGCGGCCGCTGCCGTGGACCTCCACGCGCGCGCCCTCGAACGGCCCGATGCCGGTTCCCTCCACGTAGCAGGCGATGCCGAGGCCGACGCGCCGGCCGCCGCGCGCGGCGGCGCGGCGGCGTCTGCTCCAGCCGTCGTAGCCGATCCGCTGCAGCGCCAGCTCCAGGCCGTGGGGGAAGTCGCCCGAGTCGTAGACGGCGTGGCCGCCGTCCTCGCCGACGATGCCGGTGTCGTAGGGCATCTCCTCCGGCGTCACGAGGTTGCGGCGGCGGATCTCGGCGCGGTCGATCCCCAGCTCGCCGGCGAGGCGGTCGAGCGTGCGCTCCATCGCGAAGATCGCCTGCGGCCGGCCGGCGCCGCGGTAGGGGCTCGTGCAGACCGTGTTCGTGAAGATCGCCCGCATCTCGTAGCCGTAGGCGGGCACGCGGTAGACGCCGGGCACGTGCGAGAGCGTGTTGATCGGGACGATCAGCCCATACGGGATGTACGCGCCGGTGTCGTGCAGGAAGCGCGTCTCGAACGCCAGCAGGCGCCCGTCGCCGTCGCAGCCGACGCGCACGTCGTGGACCTGACGGCGCTCCTGGTTGGAGGCGATGAAGTGCTCGCGGCGGTCCTCCGTCCACTTGACCGCGGCGCCGAGGCGGCGCGCCGCCCACGGCACCAGCACCTCCTCGGCGTAGTACTGCATGCCCTTCACGCCGAACGCGCCGCCGACGTCCGGCGCGACGACGTGGACGCGCTCCAGGTCCATGCCGAGCAGGTGCGCGAGGCCCCGCCGCACGCTCGTCGGCACCTGCGTCGAGTCGTGGACGAGCAGGCTGTCGTGCGCGGGGTCGTAGCGCGCGAGCACCGCGCGGCCCTCAAGCGGCATCGCCGCGCTGCGCTCGACGTCGAAGCGCCACGAGAAGACGTGCGGCGCCTCCGCCAGCGCCGCCTCGACGTCGGCGGTCTGGCCTGCGAGGACCGCGGCGAGGTTGTCCTGCATGTCGGCGTGCGCCGTCGGCGCGTCCGGCGCGGCGGCCGCGAGCAGGTCGGCGATGACCGGCAGCGGCTCGTAGGAGACGCGGATCGCGGCGGCGGCGTCCTCGGCGACGTAGCGGTCGCGCGCGACGACCATCGCGATCGTCTCGCCGGCGTAGCAGACCTCGTCGTGGGCGAGCGCGCGCTGCGTTCTGCGCGCGACGATCCCGGGGTGCGGCGAGATCAGCGGCAGCGGGTCGGCGAGCGGACCGTCCAGGTCCTCCCACGTGTAGACGGCGGCGACGCCCGGGACGGCGAGCGCGCCGGTGACGTCGACGTCGCGCACGCGGGCGTGCGCGTGCTCGGAGCGCACGAACGCCGCGTGCAGGGCGTGCGGCTCGAGGTCGTCGACGTAGCAGCCGCGTCCGGTCAGCAGGCGCGGATCCTCGAGGCGGGGGAGTCGCCGGCCGGTGGGCGGGTGCGCGTCCGGGCGCGGTGGGGCGGGGGCGACGGCCACGACTGCGCCGGCCCCTACCGGCGCGCCGTGAGCCGGCCGACGATCACCGCGAGGAGCGCGAGCAGGAAGCCGGCGCCGGCGCTGAGCGCGGCGACGCGCAGCTCGCCGCCGGGCGCCCGCGGCGGCGCGGCGGGCGGCGCGAACACGGCTCCGGGCGCAGGCGCGGACGCCTGCTCGGCCCCGGCTTCGCCGGCCCCGGCCTGCTCGGCGGGGAGGCCCTGCATGTTGACCGCGACGGCGTCGAGGAACTGGGCCGTCGTGCGCTTGGCGGCCGCGCCCAGCAGCCGCTGGCCGACGCCGGCCAGCGAGCCGGTCACGCTCGCGTCCGCCTCGTAGCGCAGCAGCGTGCTGCCGTCGTCGCGCGTCGTGAGGTGCATCTGCGCGACGGTCTGCACGGAGCCGGGCGCTCCCGCGATCGCGGCGCGGACCGTGCAGCGCTCGGGCGCGACCTGGTCGGTGAGCTCGAGCTCGCCGCTGTAGGTGCCGGTGACGGCGCCGACGCCGGCTTTCACTGTGACTGCGTAACGGTGATCTCCCGTCACCTCCAGGCGCTTGGCGCCGGGGACGCTCGCCGCCAGCACGCGCGGGTCGGTGAGGGCGGCCCAGACCGCGTCTCGGGAGGTGGAAAAGACGTGCTCTCCATCGATCTTCATGAAGGCGACCCTACGGAGCCGCGCTGCCGGTGCGGCATAGCAAGCACCGTCAATTGTCCCGCCGTCTACTAACCCTGAACGCCATTGCTGGCATCGGGCTCACCATCGGACACTCGCCCCTGTTCCCACCAGCTGAGGAGAGGTTGTCGATGGGTGCAGTTCGTCGCATCGTGCCGTTGATCGTCGTTGCCGTCTCGATGTGGGCGCTCGCCGCGTGCGGCGGCTCGCAGGGCGGATCCACCGACGGGTCCGGCTCAACGTCCACATCAGGCTCCGGAAAGACGAGCGTCGCGTTGGTCCTGCCCGGCCCCGCGAACGACGGCGGCTTCAACGAGGTCGCGTTCGAGTCGCTGCCGGTGCTGAGAGCGAAGCTCGGCGCGAAGACCGCGTACAGCGAGTCGGTCGCGGTCCCGAGCTTCCAGCAGACGTTCCAGAACTACATCACGCAGGGCTTCAAGGTGATCGTCGGTCAGGGCTTCCAGTTCTCCGACCTCGTCAACCAGCTCGCGCCGCAGAACAAGAGCACGTACTTCCTGGTCAACAACACGAATCTCGTGAAGGCGGCGCCGAACGCGGCCGGCCTGAACCCGAAGGTGCAGGACGCCGCCTTCCTGGCGGGCTACGCCGCCGGGCTCGCGACCAGAACCAACAAGGTGGGCGCGATCGGCGCGATGCCGTTCCCGCCGATCGTCGCGGACATCGAGGCCTACGCGCTCGGCGCCAGAGCGGCCAACCCGCAGGTCGAGGTGCGCAAGTCCTACCTCGGCAGCCTGACCGACGTCGAGAAGGGCAAGGAGACGGCGCGGGCGATGGCGAGCGACCACGTCGACGTGATCTTCCACGTCGCCGACGCCGCCGGGCCGGGCATCATCGAGGCCGCCAAGGCCGCCGGCATCAAGGCGATCGGCTTCACCAGCGATCAGAGCAAGCTGGCGCCCGACACGGTCATCACCTCGATGCTCGTCGACCAGGCGCGGGCGATCTTCCTCGCCGTCAGATCGATCACCGACGGCAGCTTCAAGGGCGGCACGATCGACTACGGCCTGGACTCCGGCGTCGTCGGCGTCGCGCCGATCCGCGCGCTGCCGGCGGCCGAGGCCGCCTCGATCCAGGCGAAGGTGGACGCGGTCCGCAAGCAGATCCTCGCCGGCAAGCGCACGGTGCCGTTCATCCCCAAGCCCACGTCGTAACGCCGTGCTCGCGGAAGCACAGACGAGCGACGGTACGGACATGACCGCGACGACGCCGCTGATGGAGGTCAGCGGCGTCGTCAAGCGCTACGGCGACGTGACCGCGAACCGCGGCACGAGCCTGCGCATCGAGCGCGGGCAGATCCACGCGCTGCTGGGCGAGAACGGCGCCGGCAAGACGACGCTGATGCGCGTGCTGTACGGGCTCACGCGCCCGGACGCGGGCGAGCTGCTGTGGGACGGGCGCCCGGTCGAGATCGCCTCCCCGCGCGACGCGCTCGCGCTCGGGATCGGCATGGTCCATCAGCACGACATGCTGGTCGGGGCGTTCAGCGTCCTGGAGAACTTCGAGCTGACGAGCCTCGAGCGGCCGCTGCGGCTGGAGCTGGGCGAGACGGCCGAGCACTACGCGGCGCTGTGCCGGCGGTGGGGGATCGAGATCGACGCGTCCACGCGGGTGCGCGACCTGTCGGTCGGACAGCGCCAGTGGCTGAGCTTCATGCGCGTGCTGACCGCGCCGGTGCGGCTGCTGATCCTCGACGAGCCGACCGCCTGCCTCACGCCGCAGGAGCGCGACCGCTTCTTCGACACGCTGCGCGAGCTGCGCGCGGAGGGCACCTCGATGGTCCTGATCACGCACAAGCTCGACGAGGTGACGTCGCTGTGCGACCACGTCACCGTGATGCGCGCGGGCGAGACGGTCGCCTCGATGCCGGTGGCGGAGACGAGCAAGGAGGAGCTGGCGGCGATGATGGTCGGCCGCCCGCTCGACACGCGCCTGCCGCGCGCGCCGCGCCGGCCGGGCGAGCGCCTGCTGGAGATCCGTGACCTCTCGCTGGAGGACGCGGTGCCGTCGCTGAAGAACCTCTCGCTGCACGTCGACGCGGGCGAGATCGTCGGCGTCGCCGGCGTCGACGGCAACGGCCAGCGCGCGCTCGCGGAGTGCGCGACGGGGGTGCGCGCGCCGAGCTCCGGCACCGTCCTGCTGCGCGGCGAGGAGCTGACGGGCCGCGGGCCGGTCGCCTTCATGGAGCGCGGCGTCGGCCACATCCCGGAGGACCGCCGCGCCGACGGGCTCGCGCTCGGCATGACGATCTGGGAGAACCTGCTGCTGGGCTCGCCGCGCCTGCGCGCGGTGCGCAGCATGGGCGTGCTCGACACGTCCGCGGCGCGTCGCCGCGCGGCCGAGGTGATCGACCGCTTCGACGTCCGCAGCTCCGGCGTCGAGCAGCTGACGGGGCAGCTCTCGGGCGGCAATCAGCAGAAGGTGATCCTCGGCCGCGAGCTGGTCGACGGCACCGAGGTGGTCGTCGCCGTCAACCCGACCCGCGGGCTCGACATCGGCGCGAGCCGCTTCGTCTTCGAGCAGCTGCTGGCCGTGCGCGAGCGCGGCGGCGGCGTCGTCTTCGTCTCGTACGACCTGGAGGAGATCTTGGCCCTGTCCGACCGCGTCGCGGTGATGTTCGACGGCCGGATCGTCGGCGAGTTCGTCGCCGGCGACGCCTCGCCGGAGGAGATCGGGATGCTGCTGGGAGGCGAGGCCGGATGAGCGTGGACCTGCGCCGCGCCGCCGTGTCGGTGCTCGTCACGGCGGTCGCGATCGCCGGCGGCCTGCTGTGCGGGATGGCGATCCTCGCCGTCGCCGGCAAGGACGTGCAGGCGGCGCTGGACGCCCTCTGGACGGGCTCGCTCGCCACTCCGCAGGCGCTGCACGAGAGCATGCGCCAGGCGATCCCGATCACGATCGCCGGGATCGGCGTCGCGTTCGCGCTGCGCGCCGGCCTCTTCAACATCGGCGCCAACGGCCAGATCTACATGGGGGCGCTCGCGGCCGTGCTCGTCGGCCTCTACGTGACCGGCCTGCCCGCGCCGCTCGTCGTGCTGCTCGCGCTGCTCGCCGGCGCCGCCGGCGGCGGCCTGTGGGGCGCGCTCCCCGGCGTCATGCGCAGCCGGCGGGCGATGAACGAGGTGATCACGACGCTGCTGCTGAACTTCGTCGCCTTCTGGCTCGTGAGCTGGGCGGTGCACGGGCCGCTGCTCGACAGCGAGGGCGGCGGCACGCCGTGGACGCGCGCGGTCGGGCCGGCGGCGCAGCTCGGCGACGTGGCGGTCGGCTCGCTGCACGTGCCGGTCGGGCTGCTGATCACGTTCGCGCTGGCGGCGCTGACCGCGCTCGTCGTCAACCGCACGGCGCTCGGCTTCGAGCTGCGGCTCGTCGGCGACAACGCGGCGGCGGCGCAGTCGGCCGGCGTGCCGACCGGGCGCCGGATCGTGCAGGCGATGGCGATCAGCGGCCTGCTCGCCGGCGTGGCGGGCGCGGTGGAGCTGATCGCCTTCCAGCACCGGCTCAGCGACTTCTTCTCGCCCAGCTACGGCTTCACGGCGATCGCCGTCGCGCTCGTCGGCAACGGCCGCGTCCTCGGGACGGTCCTCGCGGGCCTGTTCTTCGGTGCGCTGCAGGCCGGCGCGGCGTCGATGGAGGCGATCGCGCAGATCCCGGCGGCGGTCTCGCTGATCGTCCAGGGCGCGATCGTGATCGTGCTCGTGGCGGCGCGGGCGCCGGTCGTGATGGCGCGCATCGAACGCCTGTGGCGACGGCCGGCGCAGCCGGCGAGGGCGTCCGTGGCGCGCGCGGCGGGGGAGGCGACGTCATGAGCGACGTGACGACGCTGCTGTTCTCGACCGCGCTGGTCGCGAGCGCCGTGCGGCTGGCGGTGCCGATCATGATCGCGGCCGTCGGCGAGGCGATCTCGGAGCGCGCGGGCGTGCTCAACATCGGCCTCGAGGGGATGATGCTGACGGGCGCGCTCGCCGGCGTGCTCGGCGCGCACTGGAGCGGCAGCCCGTGGGTCGGCGTGCTGGTCGCGATGGCCGCCGCGATGGCGATCGCGCTGCCGCACGGCTACCTCTCGATCAACCTCGGCGCCGACCAGATCGTCAGCGGCGTCGGCCTGAACCTGGTGGCGCTCGGGCTCACGACGTTCGTCAACCGCGAGACGTTCGGGACCGACCAGCAGCAGGTCGCGCACTTCAACCCGCTGAACGTGCCGGGGCTCTCGCACCTGCCGGTGGTCGGCGAGGCGCTGTTCCAGCAGCACGTGCTCGTCTACCTGGCGCCGCTGATCGCGCTCGCCGCGTGGTACCTGCTGTTCCGCTCGCGCTGGGGCCTGCACTGGCGCGCCGCCGGCGAGGATCCCGCGGGGCTGGAGTCGACCGGCGTCTCGGTCGTGCGCTCGCGCTGGGGCGCGCTGCTCGTATGCGCGGCGCTGGCCGGCATCGCCGGCGCGGTGATCTCGCTCGGCGAGCTGTTCAGCTTCAGCGACAACATGACAGGCGGGCGCGGCTTCATCGCGCTGGCGCTCGTGATCGTCGCGCGCTGGAACCCGCTGTGGGCGGTCGCGGCGGCGCTGCTGTTCGGCGCCACCGAGGCGCTTGCGCTGCGGATGCAGGCGCTCGACATCACCGTCGTGCCGTACGAGCTGTCGCTCGCGCTGCCGTACCTGGTGACGCTGCTCGTGTACGCGCTCGCGGCGCGCAGCGGCTCGATCCCGACGGCGCTCGGGCGCCCGTTCGTCAGAAGCTAGGCCGAGGATGGAGGAGCAGCGATGACGATCCGCGTCGCGGCCGTGCAGCCGCGCAGCAGCTTCGGCGCCGAGGAGCAGGCCAACGTCCCGGAGGCGTTGGCCTGGATCGACCGCGCGGCGGACGCCGGCGCCGACCTCGTCGTCTTCCCGGAGGGCTATCCGGGCCCGACGAATCCGATCAACGACTACGACGCCTTCAAGGCGCTGCGCAAGCGCGCCGCGCAGCGCCGCATCCATGTCGTCGCGGGGCGCATCGAGCCGGCCGACGACGGGCGCTGGTACGTCGTGCTGCACCTGATCGACGACGCGGGCGAGACCGTCGGCGTCTACCGCCGCACGACGCCGCACGGGCCCTACATCTACCAGGACATCCCGGCGTGGGAGTTCGACTACGCCGCCTCCGAGGGCGAGGTGCCGGTCTTCGAGACGAAGCTCGGACGCATCGGCCTGCAGGTCTGCAGCGAGGTCTACTCGACCGAGCAGTCGCGCCTGCTGGCGCTCAAGGGCGCCGACGTGATCCTCTACCCGGCCGGCGGCTCGATCAAGGAGCTGATCCCGCCGTGGAGCACGCTCGTGTGGGCGCGCGCGATCGAGAACCTGGTCTACACGGTCGCGACGCAGAACCTCTACGAGGACGGCGAGGCGGGCCTGGCGCGGATCGCCGCGCCGGAGGCGATCCTCGCGCAGCGGTCCGACCCCGGGATGGTGCTCGCCGACCTCGACCTCGAGCGGCTGGCGTTCCTGCGCGCGGAGGACGAGAAGGTCGAGTCGCCGCGGCGCTGCCGCACCGTCCCCGGCCTGATGCGCTGGCGGCGGTCCGAGGTCCTGAGCGAGCTGGGCGAGCTGTCGCGGTGACGATCGACTGCCACAGCCACCTCTACCCGCGGTCCTACCTCGACCTGCTGCGCGCGCGCGACGTCGCCCCGCGCGTGACCGGCGAGCCGCCGCACGAGCGGCTGCAGTTCTTCGCCGGCGAGGAGAAGACCGGCGGCCGGCCGATCGACGCGTCGTACTGGTCGGTCGAGGCGAAGCTCGCGTTCATGCGCGAGGCGGGCATCGAGCGCTCGATCGTCTCGCTCGGCAACCCGTGGCTCGACCCGCTCGACCCCGCGGACGCGCACGCCGCCGCCCGCGACATCAACGCGGAGCTGGCCGCGCTCGGTCCGGCGACCGGCAACCGCCTGGTCGGGCTCGGCGTCCTGCCGCAGGACACCGTCGCCGCGGCCGTCGCGGCCGCTGGGGAGATCGCGGCGACGCCGACGCTCTACGGCGTCGCGAACGGTGCGCGCATGTGCGGGCGGCTGCTCGACGACCCCGACCTGGACCCGCTCTGGCAGGTGCTCGAACGCGAGCGCCTGCCGATCATGGTCCACCCGCACTACAGCGTTCCCGACCCGGCGCTCGCCGGTCGCGGCGCGACGCTGCCGCTCGCGCTCGGCTTCCCCAGCGAGACGACGTTCGCGGTCGCCCGGCTCGTGCTCGGCGGCGTGCTGCAGCGCTTCCCGCGCCTGACCGTCGTCGCCGTCCACGGCGGCGGCACCCTGCCTTACCTCGCGGGTCGGCTCGACGCGATCTGGCGCGCCGACGCGGCCGCCCAGGAGCGCCTGCCGGTGCCCCCGAGCGAGGAGCTGCGCAAGCTGGCGCTCGACGCGCTCGTCTATGCGCCGGGACCGCTGGCGGCGGCGGCCGAGCTGGTCGGGCCGGAGCGGCTGATGCTCGGGACCGACCATCCCTTCGACATCGCCGACCCGGCCGGCAACCTCGCGGCGATCGAGCGCGTGTTCGCGGGGCCGGCGGCGGCGTCGGTGCGCGGCGGCACCGCGGCGGCGCTGTTCGGCCTGCCGCCGCTCGACCCGGAGGAGGCCGCATGAAGCCCGCGCCGTTCGCGTTCCACCGGCCGCGCAGCCGCGAGGAGGTCGACCGGCTGCTGGCCGAGCACGGCGACGAGGCGAAGCTGCTGGCGGGCGGGCAGAGCCTCGTGCCGATCCTCAACATGCGCCTCGCCGAGCCCGCCCACCTGATCGACCTCGGCGGGCTCGAAGGCGAGCCGCGCGCACCGCGCCTCGACGGCGACGCGCTCGCGTTCGCGCCGATGGTGCGCCAGGCCGCCGCCGAGCGCTCGGCGCTCGTCGCCGACGCGGCGCCGGTCATGGTCGAGGCGCTCTCCTACGTGGCCCACGCTCCGATCCGCACGCGCGGGACGGTCGTGGGCAGCGTCGCGCACGCCGATCCCGCCGCCGAGCTGCCGGCTGTGCTGCTGGCGCTCGGGGGAGAGGCGCGGGTGCGCGGCGCCGGCGGCGCGCGGGCGGTCGCCGGGGCTGACCTGCTCGTCGCGCCGCTGACGACCTCGTTGGAGCCGACCGAGTGGATCGAGGAGGTCCGCATCCCGCGCCAGCCGGCCGGAGCCGGCACGGCGGTCGAGGAGCAGGCGCGGCGCAGCGGCGACTTCGCGCTCTGCGGCGTGATCGCGGTCGCGACGCAGGCGGGCGAGGACGCCGCGACCGTCGCGCTCACCTACTACGGGCTCGGGTCGCTCGCCCAGCGCGTCGAGCTGTCGGTCGGCGACGGCGAGCGCGCGCAGCTCGAGGAGGCGATCGGGGCGCTGGCGCAGGACGCGCTCGAGATCGAGGCCGACCTGCACGCCACCGTCGAGCTGCGCCGGCTGCTGGCGCGCACGCTGGGAGCGCGCGCGGCTCACCGCGCGCTTGAACGGATGGAGCGCGCATGAGCGCCGTGCCCGCCAACGAGCGCACGACCGTCACCGTGACGGTCAACGGCGCGATCCGCGAGGTCGAGGTCGAGGCGCGCTGGCTGCTGTCCGACGTCCTGCGCCACGAGCTCGGCCTGACCGGCACGCACGTCGGCTGCGAGCACGGCGTCTGCGGCGCCTGCACCGTGCTGATCGACGGCGAGCCGGCGCGCTCGTGCCTCACGTTCGCCGCGCAGGTGGAGGGCTGCGAGATCCGCACGGTCGAGGACCTGGCGCAGGAGGACGGCACGCTGCACCCGCTGCAGGAGGCGTTCCGGCGCCATCACGGCCTCCAGTGCGGCTTCTGCACGCCGGGCTTCCTGATGGCGGCGCTGCCGCTCTACCGCGCGGCGGCCGAGATGAGCGACGAGCAGGTGCGCGAGGCGATCTCCGGCCCGCAGTGCCGCGGCACCCGCTCCGCCGGCATCGTCGCGGCGATTCGCGCGGCGAAGGCGATCGAGGACGAGCGCGATACCGTCTGACGCCGCATGCGCGACGTCCCCATCCGCGACGAGACGATCCGCCTCGGCCAGCTGCTGAAGCTGGCCGGCCTCGCCGACTCGGGCGTGGACGCGAAGGACCTGCTCGCCGCCGGTGAGGTGCGCGTCAACGGCGAGCCGGAGGAGCGGCGCGGGCGCCAGCTCCGCCGCGGCGACGTCGTGGACGCGGTCGGCGAGCGGGTCCGCGTCGCGTAGCTACTTCCCGCGCGCCGCCTTCAGCTCGCGCTTCGGCACGACCTCCACGATCACGTAGCGGCCGTCCGACGCGCGCCGCTGCGCGAAGCCCATCGCCGCAAGCCGCTCCAGCGTCACGTGGCAGCGCTTGCAGCGCGGCCGCGACTTGCAGCACTTCCTCTTCGGCTTCAGCTCCGTGCCGGGCGTGAGCTTCTTCTTCGCCATCCACCGACGAAGCTAGCGGACGCTATCTGCGCATCAGCGGCTCAAGCCGCTCGATCACGTCGAAGTAGCGCACGGGGGCGATCCGCGTCAGCAGCGACAGGAAGCCGGCGTCGCGCCCGACGAGGATCCGCCCGCGCCCGGCCTCGACGCCGCGGTGGACGATCTCCGCCGCCTTCTCCGGGGTCGTGCGCGCGACTCTTCTGAAGTCGCGCTTCAGGACCTCGTGGTCTCTGTTGCCGCGGTCGTCGACGTGGAAGCGCGCGTGCTCGACGATGTTCGTCCGCACGCCGCCGGGGTGGACCGCCACCGCGCGCACGCCCGTTCTGCGCAGCTCCGCGCGCAGCGACTCGGTATAGCCGCGCACCGCGAACTTCGACGCGCAGTACGCGCTCTGCGTCGGGAAGCCGATCAGCCCGAAGACGCTGGAGACGTTCACGATCGCGCCGGAGTCCTGCTCCAGCAGGATCGGCAGGAAGGCGCGCGTGCCGTGGATCACGCCCCACATGTTCACGTCGATCACCCACTCGTCGTCCTCGTGGGATGCCTCGGCGGCGGTCTGCGAGACGGTCACCCCGGCGTTGTTGAAGACCATCCCGAGCGGTCTCGGCGCCCACGCGCGGACCTCGGCGGCGAACGCCATCTGGCCGCCGCGGTCGCGCACGTCGAGTCTGCGCGCGAGCACCGGCCCGTCGATCGTCGCGGCCGTCTCCTGGAGGTCGTCCTCGTTCCAGTCGCAGATCGCGACGGGGCAGCCGTGGCGCGCGAGCCGCTGCGCCATCGCGCGCCCGATGCCGGAGCCCGCACCGCTGATGACGGCGGTGCGGCCGGAGACGATCGTTCCTCTTCCCATCTGGTGTCAGCTCCTCGTCGAGAGGGCCGGCACCTTGTCACGCGCCGCGCGCCGCGTGCGCCGGCAGCGCGGCGCGTCCGCGGGGGCTACTGCGTCGATACGTGCGGCTGCGAGCTGTTTTCTTCGAGGCCGGCCGGTCTCTGCGGTCTGATCTCCACGAGCACGATGTCGAAGAACGTCGTCGCTTCGGCGAGGGTCGGGTTCGTCGTGAAGCCGAGCGCCGGCGGGATGATCAGCTGGCGGCGGCCGCCGACTCTCATGCCGGGGATCCCCTGCCACCAGCCGTCGATCACGACGTTGTGTTCGACCTGCGTTTCGAACGGTCTCTTTCTGTGCCAGGACGCTTCGAGCGGTCTGCCCGTCACCCAGTTGGTGGCTATGAATTCGAAGATCCCGCGATCGCCGGCCTGGATCGCCGGGCCGATGCCTCTTCTGACGTCCTTGACGATCAGGTGGTCGACCCTCGCGCCGGGGTGCGGACCCGGGTTCCTCGGCCTGGCTTCCCGCGTGACGTAGTGCAGGATCGTCTGCTGTCTCTGCGAGGTCGTGGAGCTTCTGGTGGTGCTCGCGCCCCTCGACGAGCCCGAGTCGCTGCCGCATCCGGCGATCGCGAGCGCGACCATGATCGCTGCGCTGCAGAGCAGAACGCGCATCCCCCTATTTCCCCCAATCCGGCGTGTTGCCTTCGAGCCGTGCAGAGGCGAACCTACCGGAGCCTCCCGGCCCGATGCGCCGGTTGCGAGTGCGCGCTGACCGGCGCGCGCCCGCCTCAGGTCAGCGGAAGCGGCCCGGCTCCCACAGCGGCTCGTCGCCCTCGACGGCGCCGCGGCTGAGGATGAAGAGCAGGTCCGAAAGGCGGTTGAGGTAACGCACGACCTCCTCGCCCAGCTCCTCCTCGCCGCACACGATCGCCGCCCGCTCGGCGCGCCGGCAGACCGTGCGGCAGACGTGCAGCTGCGCCGCGGCGGGGGAGCCGCCGGGGATCACGAACGATCTGAGCTTCGGCAGCTCGGCGTTGACCTCGTCGCAGCGCTCCTCCAGCCAGCTCGTCTGCTCGGCGCTCACGCGCAGCCGCGTGCGGTCGCCGCCATGCGGGACGGCGATGTCGGCGCCGACGTCGAAGAGGTCGTTCTGCACGTGCTGGAGCCACGACACGTAGCGCTCCGGCATGCCGGTGCTCGCGAGCGCGACGCCGATGTGCGCGTTGAGCTCGTCGACGGTTCCGTACGCCTCGATCCGCGGATGCGTCTTCGGCACGCGGCTCATGTCGCCGAGATGCGTCTCGCCCTTGTCGCCGTGGCGGGTGTAGATGCGCGTGAGGTTGACCATCGCCGGACGCAGTCTACGCCCGGCCGCGACGCGATCCGACCCTGCCCCGCGCTAGCATCCCGCGCGTTCAACAGGTCGGTGGCGATGGGAAGTCCGGTGCGAATCCGGCGCGGACCCGCCACTGTGATCGGGTGACGCTCGCCGCACGCGCAGCAGGAGCAGCGCAGCCACTGGGAGGCACCGCCGTCCCGGGAAGGCGTGGAGAGTAGGCCCGAGAGCCAGGAGACCAGGCCCCGACCGCACAGTCAAATACGCCCTCGCGGAAAGGGGTGGCCTGAATGTCTCGAAGGATCATCGGCTCCATCGCCGGAGCGCTCGCCGCTACGGCGCTCGTGGCGCCGCTCGCGCATGCAGCCGGCTCGCCGGCGCGCGTCGGAGTGCGCGTCGAGGCGCCCGGCAGAACGCTCGCCGACACGACGCTTACGACCACGCGCACGCCGGTCAGGCCCGACGGCACGCACCTCTGCTCCGGCACGAGCGCCGGCGGCGCGCTGTGGCAGGCCGTGCCCGACCACTGGAGCGGCAGCTGGTTCGACTCGCTCAAGGACTACGCGGTCGGCGCGTTCGGCGACGTCAGAGCGCCGGCCGACTTCAGCGCCTACTGGGCCTTCTGGCTCAACGGCAAGGTCTCGACGATGGGCGTCTGCGGCACCGAGCTGCACGCCGGCGACGACGTGCTCGAGTTCCTCTGCACCTCGACGCCGGACTTCTCCAGCTGCACGAACCTGCCGCTCGACCTGCAGGTCGTGCGTCCGCACCGCGGCTCGATGGACGTGAAGGTCGTCCTGCTCAGAGGCGACGGAACCAGCACGCCGGTCGCCGGCGCCACCGTCACGGGCGGCGTCGCGCCGGTCAGAACGGCGGCCGGCGGCACCGCGAACGTGAAGCTGCGCGTCGGCCAGTCGACGCTGCGCGCCACGCACACCGGCGACGTGCCGTCGGCGCGGCTGCACTGCCAGCACGGCCGCGGCGCCCACTGCGGCAGCCGCGATCGCGTCCCGCCGACGCTCGTGCTGAAGGGGATCGCGAACGGCGAGACGTTCGCCGCCGCGCACGCGCCGCGCACGTTGCGCGGGACGGCGGTCGACCCCGAGGGCGCCGGCGTCGCGTTCCGCCTGACGCGCCGCAGCGGCGGTGCCTGCACGGCGTTCGACGGGACCAAGTCGCGCTTCCGCGCCTGCGGCAGAGGCGGGGCGCCGCTCGTCGACGCCGGCGACGGTCCGCGCTGGTCCTACTTGCTGCCGGCGCGGCTCGCCGCGGGCAGCTACCGCCTCGTCGTGATCGCGACGGACGGTGCCGGCAACCGGCGCGTCCTGCGCGTCCACTTCGTCGTGGCGGGCTAGCGGCATGGGCGGTCCGCGCCTCCGTCGGCTGACGGCGCTCGCCGCGCTCGCGCTGCTGCTCGTGGCCGGCCTCGCCGGCTGCGGGCTCGGCGCGGGCAAGGGCGGCACCGAGGCGCGCGTGATCGTCACGCGCGACTTCGGCACCCGTCAGCTGCAGGCGCGGATCGCCCAGGACCTGCCGTCCTCCGAGACGGCGATGCGCTTCCTGCAGCGCAGCTTCGACGTCAAGACGCGCTACGGCGGCGACTTCGTGCAGTCGATCGACGGCCTCGCCGGCGGGCGCCGTGACGGCCGCCCGGTCGACTGGTTCATCTACGTCAACGGCGTCGAGAGCGACGTGGGCGCGGCCGACGTGCAGCTCCACGACGGCGACCGCATCTGGTGGGACTGGCACGACTGGGGCGCGACGCCGCACATCCCCGCGGTCGTCGGCTCGTTCCCGGAGCCGTTCGCGCACGGCGCCGGCGGCAAGCGCTACCCGGTGGTGCTGGAGTGCGCCGACGACGTCGAGGACGCCTGCACGACGGTCTCGAACCAGCTCGGCGCGGTCGGCGTCGTCGCTGGCCGTCAGACGCTCGGCACGGGCGTCGGCGAGAGAACGGTGCGCGTGCTCGTCGGCCGCTGGGGGACGCTGCGCGGCGACCAGGCGCTGGAGCAGATCGACCGCGGCCCGGCCGCGAGCGGCGTCTACGCGCGCTTCGGCGCGGGCGGCACGTCGCTGCAGCTGCTCGACGCGCGCGCGCAGACGGTGCGCACGCTCGGCGCCGGCACGGGACTCGTCGCCGCCACGCGCTTCGAGCAGCAGGCGCCGACGTGGGCGATCACCGGCACGGACGTCGCCGGCGTGACGGCGGCGGCGCGCGCGCTCGACGAGCAGACGCTCCAGCGCCGCTTCGCGCTCGCGCTCGACCACGGACGCGCGATCGGGCTGCCCGTGGTGAAGTGATGCCCGTGCGGAGCAGCGCCAGCCCGCTCCACGCCGTGCGCGCGGCGGTCGGCTGCCTGCTGTGCGCGGCGCTGGCGCTGCCGGCGCTGCTGTTCGACAGCCCGCTCGTGCTCGGCGCGGTGTGCCTGTCCGCGCTGGTGGTGGGCGCCGCCGCGGGCGTCGCGCGGCCGCTGCTGCGCGCGCTGCTGCTGGCGCTGCCGTTCGCGCTCGTGATCGCGCTGCTGAACCCGCTCGTGACGCGCAACGGGCTGACCGTGATCGCGCGGCTCGGCGAGGCGCCGGTGCTCGGTCGCCTGGACCTCACGCTGGAGGCGCTGGTCTACGGCTGCGTGCTGGGCCTGCGCGCGCTCGCGCTGATCCTCTGCTGCGCGCTGTACGCGGCGGTGGTCGACCCCGACGAGGTGTTGCGACTCTTCCGGCGCGTCTCGTTCCGCTCGGCGCTGACGGCGACGCTCGCGACGCGGATGGTGCCGGTGCTCCAGCGCGACGGGCGTCGCATGGCGGACGCGCAGCGCTGCCGCCCCGGCACGCCGCCTTCGCGCGTGGCGCTGATGCGCGCGGTCGCCGCCGGCGCGCTCGACCGCGCGGTCGACGTGGCGGCCGCGCTGGAGGTGCGCGGCTACGGGACCGCCCGGCGTCCGCCGCGCGTGCGCGCGCCGTGGTCGCGTCACGACATCGCGTTCGCCGCCGTCACGCTCGTGCTGTTCGGGCTCACGCTCGCCGCGTGGCTCGCCGACGTCGCCGCGTTCGACGCCTACCCGCTCGTGCACGGCGACTGGGGCGCGGGGACGTGGGCGCTCGCGGGCGCGATCGTGCTGCTGCCGCTGCTGCCGTTCCTCGATCGCCGCGGGATCGAGCCGCGCGCGGCGGCGTTGCAGCTGGCGTGGGGGCGGCGATGACACGGGTCCTCGCGGTCGAGCGCCTGACGTACGCATACCCGGACGCGGACGCTCCGGCGCTCGACGACGTCACGCTGCACGTCGAGGAGGGCGAGCTGGTCGTGCTCGCCGGTCGCTCGGGCAGCGGCAAGTCGACGCTGCTGCGGCTCGCGAGCGGGCTCGTGCCGCATGTGCACGGCGGGACCGTCAGCGGCACGGCGATCGTCGCCGGCATGGACGTGCGCGAGCACGGTCCCGGCGAGCTGGCGTCCGTGACCGGTTCGCTGTTCCAGGACCCCGAGACGCAGGTCGTGATGGGCACCGTCCGCAACGAGCTCGCGTTCCCGCTGGAGAACCGCGGCGAGTCGGCGGCCGCGATCGCGCGCGGGGTGGAGGAGGCGGCGCTGGCATTGGGCATCGCCCATCTCCTCGAACGCCCCACGCACGCCCTCTCCGGTGGCGAGCTCCAGCGCGTGGCGTTGGCCGCCGCCCTCGTCGGGCGGCCACAGCTGGTGCTTTTGGACGAGCCGACCTCGCAGCTCGACCCCGTCGCCGGCGACGAGCTGATCGGTCTGCTGCGGCGTCTGAACGAGGAGTGGGGGACGACGATCCTGCTGGCAGAGCACCGCCTGGAGCGCTGCCTTACCGCGGCGGATCGCGTCGTCGCGATGGCCGGCGGGCGCATCGCCTGCGACGCCGATCCGTCCGGGTTCCTCGCTTGGGCTCACGAGCACGCACCCGCCTTGGAGACCCCAGGCGCCCGCCTGCTCGCACAGGTCGGCCTCACACCCGCGCCGGTGGGCGTGAAGCAGGCCCGCAACACGCTCCGGAGTCACGGCGCATTGCCGCCCAACGCCGATCGGGCGGGTGGCGGTGAGGATGCACGTGCGCCCGCCGGCAGGCGGGTGTGCGCGCACCCGGAGCCGACAGGACCCGCCCGCCACGGCAACCGGGCTCCGGCATTGCGCCTCCGCGGCGTGTGGGTGGAGCCGAAGGGCGCGCCAGCGATCCTGCGCGGCGTCGACCTGTCGATCCGTGCGGGCGAGCGCGTGGCGTTGATGGGACGCAACGGGGCCGGCAAGTCGACCTTGCTGCGGCATGTCGCCGGGCTCGCCTCGCCCAGCCGCGGCAAGATCTTGGCGTCCGGCCGGGTGGCGCTGCTGCTGCAGAACCCGAACGACTATCTCGTCCACGAGCGCGTCTCCGAGGAGGCGTCCGCCGACGCGCTTGCCGCGGTCGGGCTGGCTGACTTCGCCGACCGCCATCCGCGCGACCTGTCCGGCGGCGAGCGGCAGCGGCTGGCGTTGGCGATCGTGCTTGGCGGGGAGGAGGTCGAGCCGCCCGCGCTGCTGTGCCTCGACGAGCCGACGCGGGGGATGGATCGGGCGCACAAGGCCGATCTCGCCGTGCTGCTCGGCAGGCTCGCCGCGACCGGCACCGCTTTGCTCGTCGCGACGCACGATCCCGAGTTCGCGGCGGCCGTCGCCGACCGGGTCGTGCTGCTGGCGGACGGCGCGCCGATCGCCGACGGCGCCGCCGCCGACGTGCTCGCCGGCGGCTGGTACTTCGCCACCGAGACCGCGCGCATCCTGCGCGGCGCCGGCGGCGCGCTCGACCCCGACGCCGGCGCCGCGCTCGTGCGCGCGCGACTCGCCGGCGCGCCGCCCGCGTCCGCCGCCGCGCCGCCCCGACCCGCTTCCCACCCGCACCCCACCACGGAGGTCCCTCGCCGATGAGCTGGCAACTCGCCTCGTTCCTGCTGCTCGCGCTCGCGCTCGCCGGCGGCTTCGCCTGGTACGAGCGCTCGCACCCGTCCGCGCGCGTGCTCGCGCTCGTCGGCACGCTCGCGGCGCTCGCGGTGCTTGGGCGGATCGCGTTCGCGCCCGTCCCGAACGTCAAGCCGACGACCGACATCGTGCTGCTCGCCGGCTACGTCTTCGGCGGCGCGCCCGGCTTCGCCGTCGGCGCGGTCGCCGCCCTCGCCTCCAACCTCTTCTTCACGCAGGGACCGTGGACGCCGTGGCAGATGGCGGCGTGGGGCGCGATCGGCGTCGGCGGGGCCGGCCTCGCGTGGGCGAGCCGCGGCCGCCTCGGGCGGATCCCGCTCGCGCTCGCATGCGGCGCGGCCGGCCTGCTCTATGGCGTGATCGTCAACTTCGGCAGCGTCGTCACGTTCGCCGGCGCGGGCGACATCTGGCACCGCTACCTCGTCTATCAGGGCACCTCGCTTCCGTGGGACCTCGCGCATGCGGGCGGCAACGTCGTCTTCTTCCTGATCTTCGGCTCCGCGCTCGTGCAGACGCTGCGGCGCTTCCGCACGCGCCTGTCGTTCACGTGGCAGCCGCACCCCGCCGGGCTCGCGGTCGTGCTCGCGGCGGCGCTGCTGCTCGCGGGCGGGGCCGGTGCCGCGACGGCGCCCGCCCAGGCCGCCACGCCGACCCAGTACCTGCTGCATGCACAGCACAGCGACGGCGGCTTCGGCGTCACGCCCGGCGGACGCGCGTCGGGCCTCTACACCGGCTGGGCCGGGATCGCGCTCGCGACGCAGCACGGGGGCGGGGCCGCCGTCCGGCGGGCGGTCGCATGGACGCGCGCGCACGGGGCCGGCCTGACGCGCAACAGCGGCGCGACCGGCATCGGCGACCTCGAGCGCACGATCCTCCTGCTCGCCGCGGCGGGCAGATCGCCGCGCGCGTTCGCGAGACAGGACCTCGTCGCGGCGCTCACGCGGCGCGTCGGCGCGAACGGCTCCGTGCTGGGGCAGGTGAACCTGACCGCGTTCGCGATCCTCGCGCTGCGCGCCGCCCGCGTGCCCGCCGACGCGCCGGTGCTGCGTCGCGCCGGCGGCTGGGTCGCGGATCAGCAGAACGGCGACGGCGGCTTCAGCTTCCTCACGAAGGGGCTCGGGAGCGACGTCGACGACACCGCGGCGGCGATGCAGGCGCTCGCCGCGCTCGGGGGCCGCGGCGCCGCGCTCAGACGCGCCGCGGCCTACATCCGCGGCCTCCAGAACCCGGACGGCGGCATGCCGCAGCAGCGCGGCGGCAGCTCGAACGCGCAGTCGACCGCGTGGGCGATCCAGGGCCTCGTGGCGGCGCGCGTGCGGCTCGCCAGCGTCCACCGCGACGGCGCGCGGACGCCGCTCGCCTACGTGCGCTCGCTCGTCGGCGCGAACGGGGCGGTGCGCTACTCGCGCACGAGCACGCAGTCACCCGTGTGGGTCACCGCGTACGCCGTGCTGGCGTTCGCGAAGCGACCGCTTCCAGTGACTCCTGCTCGCGGGTCCGGTCGGTAGGGTTCCCGCGCTTATGAGAATCGGAGTCCCCAAGGAGACCGTCGAAGGCGAGCGTCGCGTCGCGCTTGTGCCCGAGGTCGCGAGAAAGCTGACGAGCGCCGGACACGAGGTGCTTGTGCAGGCCGGCGCGGGCGCTGAGGCGATGATCCCCGACGGTCAGTTCGCCGATGCCGGCGCGACGGTGACCGACGACCTGGCCGCCATCTGGAGCAGTGACGTGGTGGTGAAGGTCGCTCCCCCGAACGCCGAGGAGCTGGTGCGGTTGGGGAGAGAGAGCGTGCTGATCGGCTTTCTGCAGCCGTTGACGAATGTGGATGGTGTGCGGGCGTTGGCGGCGAGTGGGGCGACGGCGTTTGCGTTGGAGACGGTGCCGCGGATTTCGCGTGCGCAGTCGATGGATGCGTTGTCGTCGCAGTCGAATATTGCGGGGTATCGGGCGGCGCTTATGGGGGCGCAGGAGATGGGTCGGTTTTATCCGATGTTGATGACCGCCGCCGGCACGATTCGTCCGGCGACGGTGCTCGTGCTCGGTGTCGGTGTCGCCGGCCTTCAGGCCATCGCCACCGCTCGCCGTCTCGGCGCTGTCGTGCAGGGGTTTGATGTGCGTGCGGCGGTGAAGGAGCAGGTCGAGTCGCTTGGCGCGAGCTTCCTCGAGTTCGACCTGGGCGGCGATCTCGAAGGGGAGGGCGGCTACGCGAAGGAGTTGACTCCGGAGCAGCAGGCCAGGCAGCAGGAGTTGATGGCGGAGGCGATCGGCAAGGTCGATGTTGTCATTACCACCGCCCTCGTTCCCGGGCGCCGGGCGCCGATCCTGGTGACCGAGGATGCGGTCAAGCGGATGAAGCCGGGCAGCGTTGTCGTGGATCTCGCGGGTGAGGCTGGCGGGAACTGTGAGTGTTCAGAGCCGGGTGAGACGGTGATCCGTCATGACGTGAAGATCATGGCGCCGCTCAACGTGCCGTCCACGATGGCTGAGCACGCCTCGCAGCTCTACGCCCGCAACATCGAGGCGCTGCTCGGTCTCATGGTGAGAGACGGTGAGCTGAGCTTGGATTTTGAGGATGAGGTGATCGCTGGGGCGTGTGTGACGCGCGATGGCGAGATTGTTCATGAGGGCGCCAAGGCCGCTGCGAGCGCTGGCGCGAGCCAGTCGGCCTAAGGAGTTCTTGGTATGGATTTGGTGACGCAGATCGGCGTGTTGGTGCTGGCGGCGTTTGTGGGCTTTGAGGTGATCAGCAAGGTGCCGAATACGTTGCATACGCCGTTGATGTCGGGCACGAACGCGATCCACGGGATCGTCCTCTTGGGCGGTCTGCTCGTGATTGGTGAGGCGGTCGGCGCTGACGACATCTTGGGGCAGGTCATTCTCGTGATCGCGATCGCGTTTGGGACGATCAACATCATCGGCGGGTTTTTGGTGACGGACCGGATGTTGGGGATGTTCAAGAGAAAGCCGGTGCCGGCCAAGCGCGATGGGGAGGAGACGTCGTGATCGCGTTCGGGTCGTCGTTCTTGCAGGATCACGATTTCATCAACAGCCTCTACATCCTGGCGGTGATCCTCTTCATCATCGGCTTGCGGGGTCTTGCGGGTCCGCAGAGCGCGGTGCGGGGGAACATGATCGCGGCGGTGGGGATGGTGATCGCGTTCGTCGCGACGCTCTTGCAAGAGGGGGTGGTGCCGAACGGCCACACCGCGATCCTGATCGCGATCGGGGTTGTGGTCGGTACCGCGGTGGGGATCCCTTCGGCGCGTAGTGTGAAGATGACGGCGATGCCGCAGATGGTGGCCCTCTTCAACGGGGTCGGTGGTGGTGCGGTGGCGTTGATTGCGTGGGCGGAGTTTCGGCGTCGGTTCCCGGGGGCTGGTGGGGATTGGTATACGAAGACGACGATCGCGTCGCTGTTCGCGGCGATCATCGGAAGCATCAGCTTCTGGGGCAGCAATATCGCGTTCGGGAAGCTCCAGGAGATCCTGCCGGGACGGCCGATCAAGCTCCCCGGCCAGCAGCTGATCAACCTCATCCTGCTGCTGATCTGTGTCGGTTCCGCGGTCGCGATCGCGGCGGGCACGCACTCTCAGGCGTTGTTCATCCTCGGCGTGCTGGTCGCGGCGGGGATCCTGGGGAACATGGTCGTGTTGCCGATCGGTGGGGCGGACATGCCCGTCGTCATTTCCTTGCTGAACGCGTTCACGGGGCTCTCGGCGGCAGCGACGGGTATCGCCTTGGATAACTTCGCGTTGATCGTGGCGGGCACGATCGTTGGGGCCAGTGGTTCGATCCTGACGAACTTGATGGCGGTCGCGATGAACCGCAGCGTGCCGTCGATCATCGCGGGCGGGTTCGGCGGCGGCGACGCCGCAGTGACCGCTGGCGGCGGTGCGGGTGCGGGCGCGGGCGGCACCGCCCGCTCCACGAGCGCGCAGGATGCGGCGATCCAGCTCGCCTACGCGCGTCAGGTCGTGATCGTGCCCGGCTACGGCATGGCCGTCGCCCAGGCCCAGCACGCGGTCCGCGAGATGGCGCTCGCGCTGGAGAAGAAGGGGGTCGAGGTCAAGTACGCGATCCACCCCGTCGCCGGGCGGATGCCCGGCCACATGAACGTCCTGCTCGCCGAGGCCGACGTGCCGTATGACCAGCTCAAGGAGATGGACGACATCAACCCCGAGTTCGGACGCACCGACGTCAGCCTGATCATCGGCGCCAACGACGTCACCAACCCGGCCGCCAACAACGACCCCGGCTCCCCGATCTACGGCATGCCGATCCTCGAGGTCGACAAATCCCAATCGGTCATCGTCCTCAAACGCTCCATGTCCTCCGGCTTTGCCGGGATCGATAACCCGCTCTTCTACGACCCCAAGACCGCGATGCTCTTCGGCGACGCCAAAGCCAGCGTCTCCGACATCACCACAGAGCT
>JBQCIQ010000045.1:0-4309 GCA_051953595.1 Conexibacter sp.
AGCTGTTCGGGTTCGACGTCGAGGTCGAGCTCTCGACCCGTCCCGAGCAGCGGATCGGCTCCGAGGAGCTGTGGGACCACTCGGAGGCGGCGCTCGAGGCGGCCCTGAAGGCCAACGACCTCGACTACCGCATCAACGAGGGCGACGGCGCCTTCTACGGCCCCAAGATCGACCTGCACATGCGCGATTCGCTCGGCCGCTCGTGGCAGCTCGGCACGGTCCAGCTCGACTACTCGATGCCGGAGCGCTTCGGCCTCACGTACGTCGGCGCCGACGACAGCGAGCACCGGCCGGTGATGATCCACCGCGCCGCGTTCGGCTCCTACGAGCGCTTCATCGGGATCCTGATCGAGCACCTGGCCGGCCGCTTCCCAACCTGGCTCGCGCCGGTGCAGGCGATCGTGCTGCCGATCGCCGACCGCCACAACGGCTACGCCGCCGAGGTCGTGGAGGCGCTGCGCGCCGCCGGCGTGCGCGTCGAGGCCGACGAGCGCGGCGAGTCAGTCGGGCGCAAGATCCGCGACGCCGAGCTGCGCAAGATCCCGCTGATGCTCGTCGTCGGCGACCGCGAGGCGGAGACCGGGACCGTATCCGTGCGCGAGCACGGGGCGGAGGAGGCGAGCGGGGTGCCCGTGATCGAGCTGGCCGCGCGCATCGCCGAGGACAGCGCCGCGCGAGCGCGGTGACGGAATCTTCGCCACTCCTCCGCAGCGCTGCGATCCGCCGCTATACTCGCCCGACGTTGATGAATCGTCCGTCCACCACCAGCCCGCGCTTCCCCGCTTGACGCGCATTCACGCCGCCAGCTAAGTGCCGGTCCCGCGACGATTCGACCGGCGCCCGCCCGAGCGGGACACGACGCGCATCAACGAACGCATCCGCGTTCCCGAGGTGCGGCTCATCGACGAGGAGGGTCAGCAGGTCGGGATCCTCAAGACGCCCGATGCGCTCCGCTATGCGCAGGAACGCGACCTCGACCTCGTCGAGGTGGCCGCCGACGCGCGCCCGCCCGTCTGCCGCGTGCTCGACTACTCGAAGTACAAGTACGAGCAGGCGCAGAAGCAGAAGGCCGCGCGCAAGCACCAGCAGCAGATCACGATCCGCGAGATCAAGTTCCGCCCGAAGATCGCGCAGAACGACTACGACACGAAGAAGGGGCACGTCACCCGCTTCCTCAAGCACAAGGACAAGGTCAAGATCACGATCATGTTCCGCGGGCGCGAGGTGACGCACCCGGAGCGCGGCGTCGCGCTGCTGGAGAGACTTGCCGAGGAGCTGGCCGAGCTGGCCGTCGTCGAGCAGCGTCCGATCCAGGACGGTCGCAACATGACGATGATGCTCGGGCCCTCCAGAGCGGTGCTCGCCGAGGGCGCCGAGGCGAGAGCGGCGGTTGACGGAAGCGCCGACGAGGCGCCGGCGGAGGCCGAGACGACCGCCGCGCCGGCTGACGCGAGAGCCGCGGACGCGAGACCGGCTGTCGAGGAGGCACCGGCTGCTGAGGCGAGACCCGCTGCGGACGCGAGAGCCGCCGAGGCGAGACCTGCGCCGGCCGAGCCGAGACCAGCGAGAGCTGACGCGAGAGTCGCGAGAGCTGACGCGAGACCCGCGAGAGCTGACGCGAGACCCGCCGACGAGCCGAGAGCCGCCGACGGCAGACCCGCCGCGGAGGCGAGACCGGCCGCCGCCAGAAGAGCGGCGCCGAGAAGACCTGCCGCGAAGCGCGCCGCCGCGCGCTGACCCCCTGCGGCTCCGCGTCGCGATGCTCGCCTCGCTGCTGGCCGTCGCCATATTCTCCGGCATCGGCGGCGCGTCTCCGCCGGCCGACAGCGGCGGCGCGTCCGGGCTGACGCTCGCACAGGCCGTCGGCCAGCGGATCGTCGTCTCGCTGCCGAGCACGACCGTGCCGGACGCGCTCGCGCGGCAGGTGCGCCGCGGCGAGGTCGCCGGCGTGATCCTCTTCAGCCGCAACATCGCCTCGCGCACGCAGCTGCGCGCGCTCACGGCCCAGCTCCAGGCGGAGCGCCGTCGCGGCCCGGCTGCGCTGCGCGACCTGCCGCTGCTCGTGATGACCGACCAGGAGGGCGGGCTCGTGAAACGGCTGCCGGGAGCGCCGTCGCGCTCGGCGGCGCAGATGGGCGCGACGGGCGACGCGGCGGTTGTGCGCAACGAAGGCGTCGCGACGGCGCGCAACCTGCGCGGCGTCGGCGTCAACGTCGACCTCGCCCCGGTCCTCGACCTCGGGTTGGCGGGCTCCTTCCAGCGCGCGAGCGGCCGCGCGTTCGGCGCGACGCCCGCGGCCGTGAGCCGCTACGCCGGCGCGTTCGCGGGCGGACTCGCGTCCGGCGGCGTGCTGGCGACGGCGAAGCACTTCCCCGGCCTCGGCCGCGCGACGACGAACGAGGACCTGCGCCTCAACCGCATCGAGGTCGATCGCGACGTGCTGCGCGCGCAGGACGAGGCGCCGTTCACGGCGCTCGCGCGCGAGGACGTGCCGCTGACGATGGTCTCGACCGGCGTCTACCCGGCGCTGGCGCAGCGCCCGGCGATGTTCGCGCCGGAGGTCGCGACGCACGAGCTGCGCGACGTCGTCGGCTTCGGCGGCGTCTCGATCACCGACGACCTCGAAGTGCCGGCGCTCGCACGGCTTTCTCCCGAGCGCAAGGCGCTCGCGGCGGTGCGCGCGGGGGACGACCTGCTGCTGTTCGCGCAGACCGCGTCGGCGGCGCAGCGAGGCGCTGAGGCGCTGCGGCGGGCGGTCGCACGCGGCACGCTCACGCGCGCGGCGATCGACGCCGGCGCGGACCGCGTGCTGGCGCTGCGCGAGCGCCTGCGCTGATTCGCGGGTCTCGCGGCGCAATCCAGGCGTTCTCTGCTTTACTACGCGACTCCATGCCGAAGATGAAGACGCATTCCGGCGCCAAGAAGCGCTTCAAGGTGTCCGCCAAGGGCAAGGTCCGCGGCCGGCACGCCAACTCGAGCCACATCCTCGAGAAGAAGTCGCCGAAGCGGAAGCGCCGGCTCGGCAACCCCGCCGCGATCAGCGACCATGACACGCCCCGCGTGAAGAAGCTGCTTGGGGTGGGCAAGTGACGCGCGTCAAGCGGTCCGTCCACGCGAAGAAGAAGCGCCGTGAGGTCCTTGAGCTCACGAGAGGCTTCCGCGGCGAGGCGAACTCGTCCTACCGGCGCGCGAAGGAGGCCCTGCTCAAGGCCGACCAGTACCGCTACCGCGACCGGCGCAATCGCAAGCGCGACTTCCGGCGGCTGTGGATCACCCGGATCAACGCGGCCGCGCGGCAGAACGACATGTCCTACTCGCAGTTCATGCACGGTCTCCAGCTCGCCGGCGTCGAGCTCGACCGCAAGATCCTCGCGGACATCGCCGTCCGCGATGCCGAGACCTTCCGACGTTTTGCCGAGCGCGCCCGCGAGGCGTTGGCCGCGGCTGCCTAGCCGAACCGCCGACGAGACTCCACCGGGCGCCGCTTCCGCAAGGACGGCGCCCTTCTTCGTTTAAACCGCCCGCACTTCGACCGTTGATGACCATCACTTCCCCGCACAACGACAGACTCAAGGAGATCCGCAAGCTCGCGCGGCGTCGCGAGCGGACGCTCAGCGGGCGCTTCGTGGCCGAGGGCGAGGACCTGCTGGCGGCGGCCGACGCGGCCAGCTGGCCTGCGCTGGAGCGCTACTGCGCGGCCGGCAGCGGCCTGGGCGGAGTCGAAGTGGAGGCCGAGCTGCTGGCGGGCGTGTCGCAGCTCGGCAGCGGTACGCGCACTCTCGGCGTCTACGAGCAGCGCTGGGCCGATGCGCCGTCCGGGCCGCTGTGCGTCGCGCTGCACGGGATCGCGGATCCGGGCAACGTCGGGACGGTCATGCGCTCGGCGCTCGCGTTCGGCGCCGCGTCCGTCGCGCTGGGCCCGGATTGCGCCGACCCGTACGGACCGAAGGCCGTGCGTGCCTCGATGGGCGCGCTGTTCGCGGTGCCGGTGGCGCGGTACGCCCACGTCAGTGAGCTGCCGGGGACGGTCGTCGCGCTCGACGCGCACGCGGAGGAGCCGATCGCGGCGCTCGGCGGGCTCGCCGACCCGCTCACGCTGCTGATCGGCGCCGAGCGGGCCGGGCTGCCGGACGACGTCCTCGCGGCGGCCGATCGCGTCGTGCGGATCCCGATCGCCTCGGAGTCGCTGAACGCCGCGATGGCCGCGACCGTCGCGCTCTACGAGGTGACGCGCGAGGCAGTGTCCGCGGACCGTAGGATGCCGACGCCATGATCGAGCGGATCGAAGCACTGCGGCAGGAGGGGGAGG
>JBQCIQ010000046.1:0-5901 GCA_051953595.1 Conexibacter sp.
GCCGCCGCACAGGCGCAGGCGCAGGCCGCGCAGGCAGCCGAGGCCGCCGCGCCGGCCGAGGCCTCGCCGGAGCCGGTCGCCGCCGGCTCGGCGCCGCAGCCGCCGGCCGAGCAGCCGCAGGCGCCCGCGGCGCCGCAGCAGCCGACCGAACCGGGCACGACGACCGACGACTCCGGCTCCGGGGGGGAGCCCACCGCATGAGCATCACCGCCCAAGACGTGAAGACCCTGCGCGAGCGCACCGGCGCGGGGATGATGGAGTGCAAGAAGGCCCTCGTCGAGGCGGACGGCGACATCGAGAAGGCGATCGAGGCGCTGCGCATCAAGGGCGCGGCGAAGGCCGAGAAGCGCGGCGAGCGCGAGGCCTCCGAGGGTACCGTGCAGTCCTACATCCATTCGAACGGCAAGATCGGCGTGCTCGTCGAGGTCGACTGCGAGACGGACTTCGTCGCGCGCAACGACGACTTCGTCGGGTTCGCGCGGGACCTCGCGCTGCACATCGCCGCCGCCGCCCCGGTCGCGGTCGACGAGGACGGGGTCCCCGCCGAGGACGTCGAGCGCGAGACGCGCATCGCCGAGGAGCAGTTCGCCGACAAGCCGGAGAACATTCGCGGCAACATCGTCAGAGGCAAGGTCGACTCCTGGCTCAAGGAGGTCGTCCTGCTCAAGCAGGCGCACGTCAACGGCGAGAAGTACGAGGGCCGCACGATCGAGGAGATCCGCGCCGCGCTCGCCGCCAGAACGGGCGAGAACATCGTGATCCGCCGCTTCACGCGGTTCGCCGTTGGCGACTGAGCCTGAACCGGCTCTCGCCCCCGCGCCCACGGAGCAACCCGAGGGCGCGGCGCCCGCGTTAAAACGGGTCAAGCTGAAACAGTCGGGCGAGGCGCTGCTCGGCAAGCAGGAGTACGGCGCCGACCCGGAGCGGATCCAGGCGGTCGCCAAGCAGATCGCGCGGGTGCATGCCCGCGGGGTCGAGGTGTGCGTCGTCGTCGGCGCCGGCAACATCTTCCGCGGCGTCGCCGCGCAGGCGGCCGGGATGGACCGCGCGACCGGCGACTACATGGGCATGCTCGCGACGCTGCTCAACGCGCTGCCGCTGCAGGACGCGCTGGAGAAGGAAGCGGTGCCGACGCGCGTCGTCTCCGCGATCGCCGTCTCCGAGGTCGCCGAGCCCTACATCCGCCGCCGCGCGATCCGCCACCTGGAGAAGGGGCGCGTCGTGATCTTCGCGGCCGGAACCGGCAACCCGTTCTTCACGACCGACACGGCGGCGGCGCTGCGCGCGACCGAGATGCACGCCGAGGTGATCCTGATGGCGAAGAACGGGGTCGAGGGCGTCTTCAGCGCCGACCCGGCGATCGACCCGAGCGCCGAGTTCATCCCCGAGATCAGTCACATGGAGGCGGTCGAGCGGCGCCTGCGCGTGATGGACACGACCGCGCTCACGCTGTGCATGGAGAACCGCCTGCCGATCGTCGTCTTCAACATGAACGACGAGGCGAACATCGACCGGATAGTGTGCGGTGACCGTGTCGGAACCCTGGTGAGGTCATGATCGAAGAGCTGCTGCAGGACGCGCGCGAGCGCATGACGAAGTCGGTCGAGTCGACGCGCCACGAGTTCGGATCGGTGCGCACCGGCCGTGCGACGCCGGCGCTGCTCGACCGCGTCATGGTCGACTACTACGGCGCGACGACGCCGCTCAGACAGCTCGCGACGATCTCGGCGCCGGAGGCGCGCCTGCTGTCGATCCAGCCCTACGACAAGAGCTCGATCAAGGCGATCGAGAAGGCGATCCTCGAATCGGACGTCGGCCTGACGCCGAACAACGACGGCAACCTGATCCGCCTCGGCATCCCCGAGCTGACGGAGGAGCGGCGCAAGGACCTCGTCAAGGTCGTGCGCCACATCGCCGAGGAGGGCCGGATCGCGATCCGCAACATCCGCCGTGACGTCATGCACGACCTGCGCGAGCTGCGCGACGCAGGCGAGGCCGGCGCCGACGACGAGCACCGCGCCGAGGGGGAGCTTCAGAGACTGACCGACGAGAAGGTCCACGAGCTCGACGGGCTGCTGAAGCACAAAGAGGAAGAGATCCTCGAGGTCTGAGGCACCGGGTGCCGACTGACGACGACGACGCAGGCCGCGAGCGCGCGCGCTACGTCGCGATCATCACCGACGGGAACGGCCGCTGGGCCGAGCAGCGCGGGCTGTCCGTGACCGAGGGGCACCGCGCCGGCGCCGAGAACGTGAGGGCGCGGCTGCGCGACGCGGTCGACCTCGGCGTCGAGGAGCTGACGATCTACGCGTTCTCGACCGAGAACTGGTCGCGCTCGGTGGACGAGGTGAAGGCGCTCGTGCGGATGTTCGCCGAGTACATCGACCGCGAGACGCCCGAGCTGCACGAGGAGGGCGTGCGGCTGCGCTTCATCGGCCGGCGCGGCGCGCCGGTGCCGGAGCAGATCGTGCGGCGGATGGAGTGGGCGGAGCAGCTGACCGCGGGCAACGACCGCATCACGTTCTTCATCCCGTTCAACTACGGCGGCCGCGCGGAGATCGTCGACGCGGCGCGCGCCTTCACCGGCACGACCGAGGAGGAGTTCCGCCGCCATCTCTACGCGCCCGAGATGCACGACCCGGAGCTGGTGATACGCACGAGCGGCGAGCAGCGGCTGTCGAACTACCTGCTGTGGCAGACGGCCTACTCGGAGTTCATCTCGCGCGAGGAGCTGTGGCCGGACTTCGACCGAGCGGCGTTCGAGGACGCGCTCGCCGAGTACGCGACGCGCCAGCGCCGCTTCGGGGGGCGGGTGGCGTGAGCGCGGGCGGACCCGGTCCCGCCCGCCCGCGCCGTCCGACGCCGGCCGACCGCCGCGCGCGCAAGCTCGCGCGCCGCAACGGCGGCTCGGACCTCGGCGCCCGGGTCGTCGTCGCGATCCCGGCGGCAATCGCCGTGATCGTGGTGAACGCGGTCGGCGGGGCGCTGTGGGCGCTTGCGCTGTTCGCGGTCGGCTGCCTGTGCCTGCACGAGCTGTACGAGATGCTGGGTGCGGTCAGACCGGTGCGGCTCGCCGGCTTCCTCGCGTTGGCCGGCCTGCTGGCGGCGGCGCTGTGGGGGACGCAGTTCCACATCCTGCTGGCGGCGGTCGCGGCGGTCCCGATCTTGTTCGCGCTCACCGCGTGGGGCCCGAGCCGCGAGCACGCCTCGCTCGCGATGGCGACGACGCTGTTCGGGATCTACTGGATCGGCTTCGCGCTCGCGCATGCGGTGCTGCTGCGCGAGTTGCCGCACGGCAACGCGATCGTGATCGACGTGCTCGTGGGGACGTTCGTGGGGGACACCGGCGCCTACTTCGGCGGGCGCGCGTTCGGCCGCCGGCCGCTGGCGCCGCGCATCTCGCCGAACAAGACGGTCGAGGGGCTGGCGGTCGGGATGCTGGCGGCGATCGCCGGCGTCGTGATCGCGGGCCTCTACCAGGACTGGCTCTCGACGACCGACGCGCTGCTGCTCGGCCTCGGCGTCGCAATCGCAGCGCCGATCGGCGACCTGTTCGAGTCGTTCGTCAAGCGCGACGTCGGCGTCAAGGACACCGGCGCCGCCTTCGGTGCCCACGGCGGCGCGCTCGACCGCGTCGACGCCGCCCTGTTCGCCGCGGTTGTCGGCTACTACATCTGGTACGTGTTGGTTTAGCAGCGGAAAAGCATCATGACAGCATTGAATCTGATGCTATGATGCCTACATGCGCACGACGGTCACGCTCGACGACGATGTTGCCGCGAAGCTTCACGCCGCCGCCCGGGAGCGGCGCGTGTCGTTCAAGGTCGCGCTGAACGAAGCGGTTCGTGCGGGTCTGGGCACGGCGGGCGGCTCGAAGCCGTATCGCGTCCCGACGCGTCGGATGGGCGCACGGCCGGAGGTCGACCTCGACAAGGCGCTCGCGCTTGCGGGGCAGCTCGAGGACACCGAGACGCTGCGCAAGCTCGACCTCGGCAAGTGAAGCTGCCCGACGTCAACGTCCTGCTGTACGCGGTCGATGAGTCTTCGCGCCATCACGCGGACGCGCGCGCGTGGCTTGAGGAGGCGCTGTCGGGAACCGAGACGGTCGCGTTCTGCTGGAGCGTGCTGCTGGCGTTCGTGCGCCTCAGCACGCGTGCGGTCGTGTTCGAGCAGCCGCTCAGCGCAGACGAGGCGCTCGACCTCGTGGAGGGCTGGCTCGACCAGCCCAACGTGACCGTCGTCGATCCGACGATCCGTCACGTCGCGACGCTGCGCGATCTGCTGCAACCGCTCGGCACCGCCGGCAACCTCACGAGCGACGCGCACCTTGCCGCGCTCGCGATCGAGCACGGCGCCGAGCTGTGCTCCTACGACGGCGACTTCGCGCGCTTCCCAGGCGTCCGCTGGACGCGTCCCGCCGCTTGAGGCCGCGCAAAGCTCGCCACCTAGAATCAAGGGCCCCATGCCCCGCCGCCTCCTCATCCTCGGCTCGACGGGCTCGATCGGCACGCAGGCGCTCGACGTCGTCGCGCGCGCCGAGGGCGAGCTGGAGGTCGTCGGGCTCTCCGCGGAGTCGTCCGCGCAGCAGCTCGTCGCGCAGGCGCGGGAGCTGGGCGTGGAGCGGATCGCGCTCGCCGATGCCGACGCCGCCGCCCGCGCGGCCGAGGCGTGGACCGACGGCGAGGTGCTGTCCGGCGCCGAGGGGCTGGTGCGGCTCGTGGTCGAGTCCGAGGCCGACGTCGTCCTCAACGCGCTCGTCGGCTCCGCCGGCCTCGGCCCGACCGTCGCCGCGCTCGGCGAGGGGATCGATCTCGCGCTCGCCAACAAGGAGTCGCTGGTCGTCGGCGGCGAGCTGGTGACCCAGCTCTCGGAGGCGACCGGCGCGCAGATCATCCCGGTCGACTCCGAGCACTCCGCGATCCATCAGCTGCTGGCCGGCGAGAGGACGGGGACGGTCGACAAGCTGATCCTCACCGCCTCCGGCGGCCCGTTCCGTGGTCGCACCGCCAACGAGCTGCGCGACGTGACCGTCGAGCAGGCGCTCGCGCATCCGACCTGGGCGATGGGCGGCAAGATCACGATCGACTCGGCGACGCTGATGAACAAGGGGCTGGAGCTGATCGAGGCCCACCACCTCTTCGGCACGCCGTACGAGCAGATCGACGTCGTCGTGCACCCGCAGTCGATCGTGCACAGCCTGATCCAGCTGTGCGACGGCGCGACGCTCGCGCACCTCGGCTACCCCGACATGCGTGTGCCGATCGCCTACGCGCTGCACCACCCCGACCGCGTCGAGCTGCCGGTGCAGCCGCTCGACCTCGCCAAGCTCGGCTCGCTTACCTTCGAGCAACCGGACACCGACACGTTCGCGTGCCTGCGGCTGGCGCGCGAGGCAGGGGAGGAGGGCGGCACGGCGCCGTGCATCCTCAACGCCGCCAATGAGGTGGCCGTGCATGCGTTCCTCAACGGCCGGCTGCGCTTCCACGAGATCGCCGAGGTGATCGAGCACACGTTGGAGACGGTCCCCGCCGGTCGCATCCACGCCTTCCAGACGCTCTACGCCGCCGACCGCGACGCGCGCGCCGCCGCGGCCGAGCTGGTCGAGGAGCGCGCCGCCGCATGAGCTGGCTGCTCGCCTTCCTCGGCTTCGTCCTCCTGATCGTCCTGCACGAGGCCGGGCACTTCGCCGCAGCGAAGGCGGTCGGCATGCGCGTCGAGCGCTTCTCGCTGTTCTTCGGCCCGATGTTCTGGAAGGTCCGCCGCGGCGAGACCGAGTACGGCATCGGGGCGATCCCGCTGGGCGGCTACGTCCGGATCACCGGGATGAACCCGACCGAAGAGATCCCGCCGGAGGTCGCGCACCGCGCCTACTACCGCCAGCCCGTGTGGAAGCGCATCGTG
>JBQCIQ010000047.1:0-15476 GCA_051953595.1 Conexibacter sp.
TGTCCCGCCACGCCGTCGGCGAGATCCGCGCCGAGGACGCGCGCAGCGACGAGGGCCTCGCCTCGCTGCAGGCCGGGGTCTCGGAGCTGGCCTCCCGGCCCACCGGCACCGGCCACGTCGTCCGCACGGCGGCGGGCAAGCGCCTGGAGCCCAAGGAGACCCCCGGCGTGCCCGAGGTGTCGGTCATGGCGTCGGGGAACCTGGGGATCATCTCGTTCCCGCGCGAGCCCGGCCGCGTGACGCTGGAGCAGATCGAGGCGCGGCGGCCGGGGCTGCTGGACGCGCTGCGCGCGCACCCGGGGATCGGCTTCCTGCTCGTGCGCTCCGAGCGCGACGGGGCGGTCGTGCTCGGCCCCCGCGGCCGGGTGCTGCTGGACACCGGCGAGGTGGAGGGCGAGGACCCGCTCGCGCCGTTCGGCCCGCGCGCCGCCGCGCACGTGAAGCGCACGGACGCGTTCCCCGCCTGCCCCGATGTCGTCGTCAACAGCGCCTACTGGGCGGACATGGACGAGGTCGCCGCGTTCGAGGAGCTGGTCGGCTCGCACGGCGGGCTCGGCGGCGGGCAGGCGCACCCGTTCGTGCTGCATCCGGTCGCGCTGCCGTGGCCGCGCGAGGAGGTCGTCGGCGCGGAGGCGGTCCACCGCCTGCTGACCGGCTGGCTCGCGCGACTCGGGCAGGAGCCCTACAGCGACAGCGTCTCGCCGACCGCGAGCGTCGCGACGCGCACGCCGGGCGCCGCGCGCGCGACCTGAGCCGCGAACGCCCGCGCCGGCGCGCTCAGCACCGCGCCGTGGCGGCGCCGCATGCCGAGCGGCAGGAACGTGCCCCAGTGGATCGGCACGACGACCTCGGGCGCGACGAGCGCCGCCGCGCGCGCCGCCGAGCCGGGGTCGAGGTGGCCGGGCCCGAGCGTCGGGCCCCAGCCCCAGATCGGCAGCAGCGCGACGTCGACCCGGCCGCGCAGCGCGTCCATCCGCGGGTGCAGGTCGGTGTCGCCGGCGAACCAGATCCGCTCGACGAGGTAGCCGAGCGCCGCGTGCACCGCGCGGTGGGGGAAGCGGCGCGTCGGATGCCAGGCGGGGACCGCCTCCACCTCGACGCCGCCGACCGCGATCCGCTCGCCGGCGTCGATCTCGCGCACGGCGCCGAACGGCAGCCCGTGCAGCGGCGGGGCCGCCTCGCGCGGCACGACCGCGGTCGTCGCCGGGCGGGCGAGCGCGCGCAGCGACGGACGGTCGAGGTGGTCGTGGTGCTCGTGCGAGATCAGCACCGCGTCGACCGGCTCGACCGCGATGCGCGCGCCGACGCGCGGCGCCTGCCGGACCAGGTGCGCGACGCGCCCGCGCAGCAGCGGGTCGGTCAGCAGCCGCGCCCCGCCGACCTCCAGCAGGACGGTCGCATGGCCAAGCCACGTGATGCGGCGCATCGGGCGAGCGTGGCACACGGCTCGCCCGGCGGCGCGCCGGGACCGGAAGGGCACGGTCCCGAGCGCGCGCGCCAGGTGCGTCAGGGGCCGGGGAAGCCGCCGGGCGGCGGACCGCCCGGACCCACGCGGCGGTCGTGGTCGAAGTCGCGACGGCCCGGCGCGGGCCCCGGACCGGGCGCTCTGCCGTTCACGAGGTCGTCGAGGTGCTGCTGGATGTCCTTGAGGATCTGGTCGCGCTGCGCCGACGTGAGCCGTCTGTCCGCGACCGCTCTGTCGAGGTGGCTCTTCGCGTCGTCGAGCAGCGCCTGCTTGAGGCCGTCGACCGACTTGCCCTGCGCGCTCGCGACCTCCGCGAGCGTTCTGCCGCTCTGCAACTGTCTCGCCAACTGGGCATCCGTGAGGCCGAGATATCTGGCGGCGGCGTCGAGGCCGCCGGGGCCGTGGCCCGGGCCGCCCGGTCCCCCGAAGCCGAAGCCGAAGCCGTGGCCGTCGGGTCCGCCCGGCCCCATCGGCCCGCCGAGCGGCACGCCGTATCTGGCGATCCGCGCCTTGAGCTGGTCGGCCTGCTGCTGCGTGAGCCTGCCGTCCTTCACCGCCTGGTCGAGCTGGTCGCTGAACGCCCCCGCGAGCGCCGATCTCAGCTGGTCGGGCGTCACGTTCAGGCGCTGCGCCGCGTCTCTGAGGACGGCGTCGCGCGGGTCGCTGTTCGTCGCGGCGGCGTAGGCGACGCCCCCGCCGGCCACCGCCAGCGCGACGGCGGCCCCGATCGCGACGGTTCGCTTGCGTCTGCTCTCCACGGTCACGTGCTCCTCGGGTCGATGGACTCGAAACGACGCCGCCATGGAAGCGGGCGAGGCTGAGAGCGGCCTGGGAATCGGCTCAGAGCTGCCGGATCATCCGTTCGTCCATGCGCGCCGAGGACGCCCGGTTGACGGCCAATGTGGGAGGGCATACCGTCCTGCGCCGGGGTGCCAGAAGAAGGAGCGAAGCGGATGCGCGTGCGACGGACCGCGATCGGCGCGATTGCGGCGGTCATGCTGGGCGTCGCGGCGGTGCCTGCCGCCGCGGCTCGGACGCCGGCGCCGACCGGCGCGCGCCCTCAGCTCGACGTCCGCGCCGGCGAGCATGCGGCCGTTCCCGCAGACGTGCGCGCCGCCCGCCACGCGCTCGCCGAGCGGCTGGGGATCGAGGGGCATGTCGCGACCGACCCGGTCGGCGGTGGACTGCGCGTGCTGAGCCGCACCGACGGCTTTCTCAGCGCCCCGCACGCGGGCGACGCCGCCGACGTGGCGCTCGCCTACGTGCGCGCGCACCCCGACGTCTTCGCGATCGACGCGCAGGACCTCGCCGCACTGCGTCTGACCGAGCGCACGACCTCGAACGACGGCGTGACACATCTGACGTGGACGCCGTTCGTCGACGGGGTGCCGGCCTACGACGCCGCGCTGCGCGTGCATGTCACACGCGACGGCCGCGTCGTCGGCGCGAGCGGTCCGCCGCTCGGCGGCCTCGCGCCGGCCGCGACCATCCCGACGCTGACCGCCGCGCAGGCGCTGGCGGTGGCGCAGGGCGACGTCGGCGTGGCGACGCGGCTGCCGCGCCCCGACGCGCATCCAGGTCCGCAGCAGGTCACGACGTTCGCGAACGGCGATCGGGCGAGCCTCGTCGTCTTCGACGCACCGGACGGCGACCGGCTCGCGTGGCGCGTCACCGTCGCCGGCCGCGATCCGTACGTCTACGACGAGGTGGTCGACGCGAGCAGCGGCGCGATCCTCGCGCGGCACTCGCTGACCGATTTCGTCTCCAGCGCGCCCGTCTACGAGTACCACCCGGGCGCCGGGTCGGAGACGACCGTGGACCTCGCCAGATGGCTGACCGCCCCGGTCGTGCTGAGCGGACCGAACGCGCACGCGTACGCCGACGTGAACGACAACGACAGAGCGGACGTGGGCGAGGACGTCGGCCCCAACAGCGGCACCGACTGGAACTACCCCGCGAGCTTCTTCACCTCGATCTGCACGTACTGCACGTGGGACGAGAGCGACTTCTCGAGCGAGGCGACGAATCGCGCGCACGCGACGACGCAGCTCTTCTACCTCGTCAACACGTTCCACGACTGGCTGCGGGACTCCGAGGTCGGCTTCACCGCCTCCGATCGCAACTTCGAGGGACTCGATCCGGTCCTGGCGGAGGCCGACGACTCGGTGCTCGCGGCGAGCCCGTCGTTCAACAACGCGAACATGACGACGTTCCCCGACGGCACGTCGCCGCGCATGCAGATGTACCTGTGGGGCGGCGGGGCTCCCGACGTCAACGGCAGCGACGACGCGAGCGTCGTCTTCCACGAGTACACGCACGGCCTCTCGAACCGCCTGATCGGCAACGCGAACGGTCTCAACTCGAAGCAGTCGGACGCGATGGGGGAGGGCTGGAGCGACTGGTACGCGATGGACTACCTGGTGACGAGACAGTTGGTCACGGACACCCCTGCGGACGGCGAGGTCCGCATGGGCGAGTACGTCACCGGCGACACGACCGGCGGAATCCGCCGCCAACCGCTCGACTGCTCGGTCGGCTCTTCCGCGCCGGCGTGCGGCGGAAGCGTGCTCGCGGGACACGCGGGCGGCTTCACGTACGCCGACCTCGGCCACGTCGGCGGCGACGCGCTCGACACGCCGTCGTTCGAGGTGCACGACGACGGCGAGATCTGGTCGGAGACGCTGTGGGACATCCGCAAGGCGCTCGGCGGCTCGGCTGCGCGCAGACTGATCACGAACGCGATGCGCCTCTCGCCGCTGAACCCGTCGTTCCTCGACGAGCGCGACGCGATCCTGCAGGCCGACCAGACCAGCTTCGCCGGCGCGCACCACGACCTGCTGTGGCAGCTGTTCGCCGCGCGCGGCATGGGCTGGGGCGCGCGCACGTCGAGCGCGAACGCCACGTCCGCGACAGCGTCGTTCTCGGCGACGCCGGTGCTCGCGACCGCGACCGCGATCAACGACTCCGCCCCCCTCGGCGACGGCGACGGGATCGCCGAGCCGGGCGAGTCGATCGCTCTGCGGGTGACGCTGAGCGACGCGTCGACGAGTGCGCTCACGAACGTGGCCGCGACGCTCACGACCAGCACCCCCGGCGCGACGGTCGGGGTCATGAGCGCGACATGGGGGACCATCGCCGCGGGCGGCTCGGCTCAGAGCACCACTCCGTTCCAGCTCACGCTGCCGGGCGAGCTGGCGTGCGGCGAGCAGGTGGCGCTGACACTGCACGTCACGAGCGACCAGGGCGGCGTCGATCTGCCGCTGCAGGTTCCACTCGGAAGCGACAGCGGCGACGCGGCGTTCGCGACGGCGCCGAACCTCGAGCTGACGATCCCCGAGGACCCGTCGACGCATGTCAGCTCGTCGCTGACGATCCCCAGCGGCGGTCGCGTCCACGACCTGCGCGTGACCCTGAGCGCGACGCACACCTGGGTCGGCGACCTGCGCGCCCGGCTGGTCTCGCCGTCGGGCACGGTCATCGATCTCTTCCAGCGGCCCGGCAGCGGCGGCTACGGCTCGGGCCTCGAATGGCAGGGCGATGCGGTCACGCTCTCCGACAGTGCGGGCGCCTCGATCCAGGACCTGCCGGACGGGCCGGGCACGCTGACCGGCACGTGGCGGCCCGACGAGCCGCTCGCGCGCTTCGACGGCGAGCCGCTCGCCGGCACGTGGACGCTGCGGATGAGCGACGGCTACGACGACAACGCGCCCGCAAGCGAGCGCACGCTCCACAGCTGGAGCATTACGAGCGGCGTGCCGGCATGCTCTGTGATCGCGCCTTCGACGACGCCGCCTGCTTCGCCGCCCGCGGTCGCCAGCCCGTCGGGGTCAGGCGCGACTGCTCCGCCCGCGCACCTCACGCGACGCGCGCGGCTCGACCGGCACGGCCGCTTCGTCTATTCGTTCCGTGCGACGCCCGGCCTGCGCGGCAGCGTCCGCTTCGTGCTCCCGAAACAGGGGCGCGTCAAGGCGATCGCGTTTGGAGGACGGTCGTTCGCGGTGTCGGCGAGCGGGCGTGTGCGGCTGACGGTCACGGTGCGCGGCAGAGCGCTCGCGCAGCTGCGCAGGCGTCACCGCGCGACCGTGCGCGTCACGATCAGGCTCGGCGCAGCGACGTTCGTGCGCGCGCTCAGTCTGGTGGCCCCGCCTCGGCGCCGCTGAGCCGCCACGCGAACAGCACCGCGGAGACCGCCGTCGCGAGGTTGAGACTGGAGACGCCGGCGCGCATCGGCAGGCGCAGGCGCGCGTCCGCGCGCGCGAGCAGGTCGTCGGAGAGGCCGTGGCGCTCGGTCCCGAACGCGAGCACCGCGTTCGCCGGCAGCCGCGCCGGGTCGAGCAGGTCGCCCTCGGGGTCGAGCGCGAGCAGCGGGCGGCCGCTCGCTGCGATCGCTCCCGCGAAGCCGTCGTCGCGCCCGACCGGCAGCGCGAAGTGCAGTCCCGCCGAGCCGCGCAGCGCCGCCGGGTCCCACGGGTCGTGCATGCCCGTCGTCACGATCCCCGCCGCGCCCGCGCCGGCTGCGACGCGCACGACCGCGCCGACGTTGCCGAGGTCGCGCGGATCCTCCAGCAGCACGACCGGCGCGTCCGCCGGCGTGCGCAGCAGCGCCTCGCGCGCGAACGGCGGTCGCCGCGCGATCGTCAGCACTCGCGTGTACGGCACGTGCGGCACGAGCGTCGCCAGCAGCTCCGCCGGGACCGGCTCGCCGGCGAGCGCGCGGAAGCGCCCGGCGAGATCGGGCGCCAGCTCGGCCGCCATCCGCTCCAGCGCCTCCGGGTCGGCGGCCGCGACCAGCTCGATCTCGGCGCCGAAGCGCAGCGCGTGCTTCAGGGCGTGAAAGCCCGCGACGATCGTCAGGCGCTCGTCCCCGCGCGCCTGCTGGAAGCGCCGCGCCAGCTCGCTCACGTGAGGGCGGGCCGGTCGGTGCGCGGCAGCGCGGCGAGCGTCGCGTCGCGGCTGACGGCGCGGATCTCGTCGGGCACCGCCTCCAGCCGCACGCGGCTGACGAAGCGCAGCCGCTCGCCGAGCGGCGCGAAGAAGTCGTCGTAGTGCGTCGGCACGACGACGCGCGGGTCCAGGCGCGGCAGCACCCGCGCCCAGTAGCGCGGCGTGACCGAGCGGCCCGCGATCCCCGCGAGGAAGACGTCGACCGGCTCGTCCGGCAGCGCCGCGTCGACCAGGTTCGCGCTGCCCTGGTGGTAGAGGCTCGTGCCCGCGACCTCGATGCGGATCCCCCACACCTGCCCGCAGCGGTAGGCGCCGGGGGAGAGGCCGTGCAGGTGGTCGCAGCACAGCTCGCCGTCGAACGGCACGCGCCGGCCGAGCAGCAGCTTCGAGTGCGCGCTCGGCACGAAGGAGACGACGAACGGGCCCAGCTCGTAGCGGCGGTAGGGCACGACCTCCACGGCGAGCCCGCCGAGCCCGTGCAGCTGCATCAACCTCACGAGCGAGGCCGAGCCGTACGCGGGCGCGCGGAAGCGGCGCGCGATCGCCGGCGCGTCGACCGCGTGGTCGAAGTGCGTGTGACCGACGAGCACGCCCGCGACGTCGTCGCCGGCGGCGCCGGCCCAGCGGTCGAGCTGCACCGGATCGGGCAGGGCGGTGCGCCGCAGCAGCAGGCTGCGCAGCGGCACGCGCGAGACGTAGGGATCGACGAACAGCGCGACGCCTTCGTAGGCGATCCGGTAGCCGGAGACGCCGAGCCATTCCAGCTCCAGGCCAGGCGGCAGCCCGAGTGGCACGGCCTCGAGGCCGTGCAGCGCGTCGGCGTCGTCGCGCGAGCTGGGCATCGGGCTGACCGTACCGTGCGAGACTTGGGCGATGCGCACGTCGTTGAAGCGCACCGCCGGCCTCGCCGGCGCCGGGATCCTCGGCGCGGCGCTGTGGTGGCGGCGCAACCCGTCGGCGTGCCCGTACAACCAGCGCTTCTGGGTCGAGGCGCCGCATCCGCTGATCACGCGCCCGCGGCTGCGCGAGACGCTGGCGCCGGCGCCGGGCCAGCGGATCCTGGAGGTCGGTCCGGGGACCGGCTACTACGCGCTGCACGTCGCGCGCTGGGTCGCGCCGGACGGCCGTCTCGACATCTTCGACCTGCAGCAGGAGATGCTGGACCACACCCTGCTGGCGGCGGAGCGGCAGGGCGTCGCCGAGCACCTGATCGCGGTGCAGGGCGACGCGCGCTCGCTGCCCTACGAGGACGACTGCTTCGACGCCGCCTACCTCGTGACGGTGCTCGGCGAGATCCCCGACCAGGAGGCGGCGCTGCGCGAGCTGGCGCGCGTCGTCAGACCGGGCGGTCGCGTCGTCGTGGGGGAGCTGTTCGGCGACCCGCACTGGGTCAGCCCGCGCAAGCTGCGCGAGCGCGCCGCGCGCGCCGGGCTGCGCTTCGAGCACCGCCTCGGCTCGCCGCTCGGCTACTTCGCCCGCTTCGCGCCGGCGTAGCGTCCGCGCCGCGCTGCTGCCTGCGCGCGTGGCGCCTCACCTCCGGGGATCAATGGGCCGCGCCGACCGCCTCCAGCGACGCCTCGACGGCGACGTCGAACAGCGCCAGCAGCGTGTCAGCCGCACCCTGCTCGTCGCCGACGATCCGCGCCGCCGCCTCGGCGGCCTGGAGGTCGCCGGCGGCGAGCGCGACGTGCCGCAGCTGCTCGTAGCCGCCGATCTCCAGGTGCTCGAACGCGTACGCGAACGCGGCGAGCTTGCCGGGCGTGTCGGCCTGCGCGCGGAAGAACGCGCCGAGGTTGCGGGCGCCCATGCGCAGCGCGGCGTCCTTGAGTCGCGACGGACCGCCGTCGCGCCGGTCCAGCAGCTCTTCGACGGCGGCGAGGTGGTCGTGCGTCTCGCCGAGGTGGTCGCGGTAGGCCTCGACGAGCCGCGGGTCTCCGCCGATCTCGATCGCGCGCTCCAGCAGCGTGACCGCCTGCTGCTCGAGCGCATGCGCGTCGTCGAGGTAGGTCGTCAGGCGGGCGCCGGGATCGTCGCGGACGCCGTTCTCCAGCGAGGCCGCGACCGTGCGCTCGAACGTCGCTTCCAGGCGCGCGGCCATCGCCGCCTCCTCGCCGCGGATCCTGTGCGCGACGACGGCCGTCTCGTGGTCGCCCGCCAGTTCGGCCAGCCGCGCCAGCAGCTCGTAGGCCGCCAGCTCCAGATGCTCGTAGGAGAAGGCGTGCGTCGCGAGCTTCCCGGGCGTGTCCGGCTGCACGCGCGCGAACAGGATGAAGCCGGCCCCGCCCGCCTCGGCGGCGAGGTCTCTGAGACCGGAGGGCTTGGCGCCGTGGGCGTCGAGCCGATCGCGCACCAGCCGCTCGTGCACGCGCGTCTCGTAGAGGTGGTCGCGCAGCGCCAGCTTCAGCGCGTCCTCGCCGGCGATCGACGGCGCGCGCTCCAGCTGGGCGAGCGCCATCTGCTCCAGCGCATGCGCATCGCGCAGCGAGACGATCAGTTGCTCCTCCAGCGTGCGCGTGGCCATGGTCTTCTCCGTTCGCTCGGGTCCCTTCGCACTCTTCCCGCCCTGCGCGTGCCCGAACACCGACGCGCTAGCGTGCGGACCGCGATGGATGCCGCCTTCACCGCATCTCACCGCGGCGGGTCAGGAGAGCCGCTGCTCTTGCTGCACGGCTTCACCGACACGTGGCGCACGTGGGAGCTCGTGCTGCCCGCGCTGGAGCGCGAGCACGACGTGCTGGCGCTCACGCTCGCCGGTCACGCCGGCGGGCCGCCGATCGCCGACGGCGGGGACCCGGAGGCGGCGATCCGCGACGCGATCGCGGCGGCGCTCGACGCGGCCGGCTGGGAGACCGCGCACGTCGCCGGCAACTCGCTCGGCGGCTACGTCGCGCTGCAGGTCGCCGCGCTCGGGCGCGCACGCTCCGTCGTCGCGCTCGCGCCGGCCGGCGGCTGGGCCGACGGCGACGAGTCCTACCGCGACACGCTCGCCTACTTCACCTCGATGCGGCAGCTGCTCCAGCAGGCGGCGCCGCACGCCGAGGCGATCGTCGCGACGCCCGAGGGGCGCCGGCGCGCGACGCTGATGACGGCCGAGCGCTTCGAGCACATCCCGGCCGACCTGCTCGCGCACCAGATCCGCGGCGCGGCCGGCTGCGACGCCGCGCCGGCGCTCGTCGAGCACGCGCTCGCGCGCGGCTGGCAGGTCGACGCCGCGGCGATCGACTGCCCGCTGCGGTTCGTGTGGGGGACGGAGGACAAGCTGCTGAAGTGGCCGGGCGCGGCGGCGCGCTTCCGCGCGCAGTTCCCGCAGGCCGAGTGGGTCGAGCTGGAGGGCGTCGGCCACCTGCCGCAGCTCGACGTGCCGCTGGAGACGGCCGAGCTGATCCTGGGGCTCACGCGCCGTGCTGCGGCGTCCCCGGCGCGTGCCGGGTGACGACGAGGCGCGGATCGCCGGGCGGCGGCTCCCCGCCGGCGTCGGCGCCGAGCGGCGGCGCCTCGTAGGACTGCAGCCGCCGGTGGAACGCCTGCGCGACGCGCAGCGCGTGCGCCTTCGCCAGCTCCGCCGTCGGGCCGGCGAACTGCTCGTCGACCGTCTCGTTCCACAGCGCGAGCCAGCGGCCGAAGTGCCCGGCGCGCAGGTTCGCCTTCGCGTGCAGGCGCGCGTGCGGCTCGAACGGCGTGCCGGAGTAGGTCTTCGTCCCCAGCAGCACGGTCTCCCAGAAGGCGGCGATCTGGGGGACGTGCGCCTCCAGGTCGAGTCTCGCGACGTCCGTGAACAGCCAGCCGATGATCGGGTCGACCATCGCCTTCGCATAGAAGGCGCGCACGAGCGCCTCGCAGTCGGCGCGCGCGGCGATGTCGGGGCGGTCGGGGGAGGCGGTCATCGTCGTCAATGATGGCGGCCGCGGGGACGCGAGCGCGGTCAGGGGCTCGGCCGACGGCGCGGCCGTGCTGTTGTTGTTGGCATGCCGGCAGTCGCCGGACGGGTTCCCCCACGCGATCGATGTGGGTAGGCAGGAACCGGAGAAGGGCTTACGAGGCTGACGCCGCTACCTTCACGCTCACGTTGGCGGCGTCGGAGGTCCGGTTCGTGTGAGGGCTGGGCCGAACGAGCGGACGGGAGGGCGCGTCCCCTCCAGGGATGGGACCGGCGCCGACCCCCGACGACTGCGCCGGCGGGTGCGTTCTTCCGTTCCGCTCACGCGGCGCGCATCGCGCGGACCGCGGTTCCGCCCGGAGGGTGAGATACGCTCCCGCGCGCAAAAAAGAGCAGCTCATTTTTTCAAGCGCGTGGCAGACGACAACAGCAGCGGGGGGCTGAAGCCCGAGGAGCGGGTTCGGCAGCAGGTCATCGCCGCGCTCAAGCAGGTCGGCTGGAAGGAGAGCCGACTGCGCTGGAAGCCGGAGTGGCCGGTTCCCGACACGCCGCACGACCTGACCAAGCGCGAGCGCGGCCAGAAGTACGCGATCTGCGGGAGCGCCGACCTCGTCGCGTTCGCCGACGACTCGGGCGAGCCGCACGCGCTCCAGATCGTCTTCGAGCTCAAGGCGCCGACGATCGAGAAGGGGCGGATGCAGCTGATCCGCTACCTCTCGAACGAGCCCGTCGCGCGCGTGGGCTTCTGGACGAACGGCGAGGCCACGCTCGCCGTCTACAAGTCGCACACGAACGACTGGATCTACGTCGAGGGCGCGCCGCTGCCGGCGCCCGGCGACGACCTGACGCAGCCGCCCGCGAAGACGCCGACGTGGAACGACCTGCGCGAGCCGAACGAGGCCGAGCTGACCGCGGCGCTGCGCCGCATCGTCGCGACCGTGGTGGTCTCCGACTCGCGCGCGACGCGGCGCGAGGACCAGCTGCGCGAGCTGCTGCACACCGTGCTCGTGAAGGTCGACGCCGACGCGTGGGCGAGCAAGGCGGCCAACCGCGGCAAGCCGCATCCGTTCCGCATCTACGGCGACCGGCACACGATGGTCGAGCAGACCGCCGCCGCGATCCGCGAGCAGTTCAAGAGCTACTTCACGAAGCAGCGCAGCCGCGTCTTCCACCCGGACGACCGCGACCAGATCTTCCTGACCGACGAGACGATCTTCGCCGTCGTCGACACGCTCGGCCCATGGCGGATCCTCGGCGACTCGGTCGACGTGCTCGCGAAGGCCTTCCAGGTCTTCCGCACGAAGACGCTGAAGTCCGCCGAAGGCCAGTTCCTCACGCCCCAGCGCGTCATCCGCCCGAGCGTGATGGTCATGGAGATCACCTCGCAGGACAAGGTCATCGACCCGGCGTGCGGCACCGGCGGGTTCGTGATCGAGGCGCTGCGCCAGGTGCAGGAGCGCGAGTTCCCCGACGACGAGCGCGACCTGCTCAAGTTCGCCAACGACAACCTTTACGCCATCGACATCGACCCGATCGGGACGAAGCTCACGCGCGCGCTGATGATCGCCGCGCGCGACGGCTCGACGCACGTCCTGATGGGGGATGCAGTTCGCGTCCACACGTGGCGCGACAAGTTCCCGCGCTTGGCGGTCGAGCTGGGCGACGGCGAGGGCGGCGTCGCCGAGTCGTTCACCGTCGTGATCACGAACCCGCCGTTCGGCGAGGACCTGAAGATCAAGGCCGCCGACGCGCGCGCCGCCGGCTACACGATCGCGCAGGCCGCCGCGAACGGCAGACAGGGGTACGTCGACCTGGAGATCGGGCTGATCTACCTGGAGCTTGCGCACAAGCTGCTCCAGGTCGGCGGCCGCGTCGGGATCGTGCTGCCCGAGACGTACTTCTTCTCGCACAAGTACCGCTGGCTGCCCGGCTGGCTGAAGGGCCGCTTCGAGCTGCGCGGCATGTTCAACATCGCGATGGAGGCGTTCGAGGAGTTCTGCCGCGCGAAGACCAACTTCTACGTCTTCGAGAAGGTCGGCAACGGCCTGTCCGAGGAGCGCTGACCGATGCCCGCGATCAACGGCCCGTCCTGGTTCTCCGAGCAGACGATCACCGTCTCGACCGCGCCCACCTGCGGCCTGTCAAAGGGCGGCCGCCTGCTGCCGCGCATCGACGAGCACGGGCAGCGCATGTACGTGCAGGACCCCGAGACCGGGGAGGACGTGCTCGACGTCGACGACGTCTACCTCGCCGACGCGGAGGCGCTTGTCGCCCGCGAGCGGACGCCGACGATGCGCGACATCCCCGCTGAGGAGGTCTCGATGCGCACCGCCGTGCCGGTCTACTACGACCGCCGCTTCCACGAGCGGTTCGTGGCGGCGATGAAGGACAAGCGCTTTGCCGACTTCGAGGCGAAGACGATCGGCGAGCTGATCGACACGGAGGTGCTGATCCTCAAGCAGGGCCACGGCTCGCCCGGCCGCGAGGAGCGCGTCGGCGACGTGCCCTACATCAAGGTCTCCGACCTGCGTGCCGGCCTCGTGAACATCAACCCGACGAACCGGGTCCCCCGCAAGGTCGCGGAGGAGAAGTGGCGCGGCGCCTCGTCGGGGCTGAAGCCCTTCGACGTCCTCTCGCCCGAGCGCACGAGCAAGAACATCGGCGACTTCTGCGTCCTGATGCCGGGCCAGGAGCGCGTCGTGCTGACGAAGGAGATCATCGTGCTGCGGCCCGGCCCGGCCGCGCACTTCGACGCCTTCTACCTGCTGTGGGCGCTGACGCTGAAGATCGTGCGCGAGCAGTGGAAGCGCGTCGTGTTCATGCAGACGAACCGCGAGGACGTCGGCGACCGCTGGCTGGAGATCGAGATCCCGGTCGCGAAGACGCGTGCGATCGCCGACGCGACGTCAGCGCCGTTCCGCGCCTACTACCACGCCATCGCGGCCGCCCGCGCGGAGCTTGCCGCCTACCTGCGCGAGCACGAGGAGCACCACTTCTTCATCTCCGGAGCCGAGACGCCCGAGCCCGAGGCGCAGGCGGCCGCCGCCGCGGAGGACGACGAGGTCGAGGGTGGGTGAGGTTCACCGCCCGTCGAGCGAGCGGCGAACGTCGGAGATCTTCCGATAGAGCCGGAGCGGGTTCTCGGGCACGTCGACGAACCCCCACTTGCGGTAGAAGGCGGCCGCGCGCTCGTCGATTGCGTCGACGACGACAAGGCGTGCGGCGGCCGCGTCGCTGGCTGTCACCGCGAGGCGCAGCGCCTCGGCGAGCAGGCGGCTTCCGAGCTGCCGACCTTGGTGGCGGCGGTTGACTGCGAGGCGCGCGACGAGGATCGTCGGGAGGGGATGGGCGGGCATGCCTCGCGCGTAGCGCTTGGGTGCCTCCTCGGAACGGACGGAGCCTGTGGTCAGGCTCACGTAGCCGACGACCTGCTCGCCTTCGAGCGCGAGATAGGTCCGCGCGAGATCTGCACGCTGGCTCGCGAGCGCGTGGCGGACGAGCCAGCTCGTGAGCTCGGTGTTGCCGCAGTCGAAGGACGAGACGTCGCGCTCCGCACTGAGCAGAGCGAGACGAAGGCTGCTCACTCCGCGGGGATGCGCGGCCGGCGGAACAGCTCGACCAGCTCGGGGACCGGCTCGCCGGGTGCGTCGAGCGCCTCGGCGAAGCGCGCGAACGTGGCCTTGCTCATGACGAGGTCGCGGCGTTCGTCGATCACCTCGCGGGCGCGATCCTGAGCAGCGTCGAGCAGGAAGCCGGTGACGGTCTGTCCTGCGAGTGCGGCCGCCTCGCGGATCATCGCGTCCTGCTCGGCGCTGACGCGCACGTCGATGCGGTGGGGGCGAGCGGTCGCAGCCATGTCCGGACAGTGTACACACGCCGATCTGCGCGCAGACGTCGGACGCCTGGCCCATGCCGCGATGCCGGAGGAGGGACTCGAACCCCCGACACGCGGATTATGATTCCGCTGCTCTAACCGACTGAGCTACTCCGGCGGGGGACGGAAAGTGTATCGGTGGCCGCGCGCGCGAGACTCGCGATACGGTCTCCCGCGATGACCGCCGCCGCGACGCCGCCGAGCGAGCAGCTGGACCGCGCCCTGGAGACCGTGATCGGGCGCTGCCTCGACGTCAGAGGCGGCGAGAACGTGCTCGTGATCGGCGACTACGACGGCGACTCGCGCCAGCTCGCCGAAGCCTTGCGCGACACGGCCGCGCGCTACGGCGCCGACGCGGTCCTGACCCTCATGGACCCGCGCGCGAACGACGGCAGCGAGCCGCCGCCCACCATCGCCGCCGCGCTCGCCGCGTGCGACGTCTACATCGTCCCGACGAGCCGTTCGCTCTCCCACACCGAGGCCCGCCGGCAGGCGACGAACGCGGGCGCCCGTGGTGCCACGCTCCCCGGCGTCACCGCCGACATGCTCGCGCGCATGATGGCGATCGACTTCGACGCGCTGAAGGCGCGCACGCTCCAGATCACCGAGCTGCTTGAACAGGCGGACTCCGCGCACGTCACCTGCGCCCACGGCTCCGATCTGACGCTCGACCTCAGCGGCCGCAGAGGGCTCGCCGACTACGGCGAGATCTCCAGCGGCAGCAAGTTCGGCAACCTGCCCGCCGGCGAGGGCTTCATCGCTCCCCTGAGCGCGCACGGCACGCTCGCCGCCACCTCGCTCGCGCCGCTCGGGATCTCGCCGGAGCCCGTTCTGCTGACCGTCGAGGACGGCCACCTGACCGCAGCGAACGGTCCGCTGGGCCCCGACTTCCTGCAGCGCCTGCAAGCGCATGGCGCGAACGGGACGAACGTCGCCGAGCTGGGCGTCGGCACGAACGACGCCGCGATCCTCACCGGCAACGTGCTGGAGGACGAGAAGATCCTCGGCACGATCCACGTCGCCTTCGGCGCGAGCGCTGGCATCGGCGGGACCGTCTCCGTCCCGATCCACCTCGACGTCGTCGTCACCGAGCCGACGCTCGACGTCGGCGGCACGCGCGTGCTCGACGCGGGCCGCTGGGTGATCTGATCCCGCCGCCCGCCCCCGCTACCACGCTCCTCGCCGTTCCGAACTTCTCCGAGGGGCGCGACGACGCGACGATCGACGCGCTCGGGCACGCGCTCACGAGCGCCGGCGACGTCCGCCTGCTCGCGACGCACCGCGACCCCGACCACAACCGCTGCGTCTTCACGCGC
>JBQCIQ010000048.1:0-4688 GCA_051953595.1 Conexibacter sp.
GGGGGTGTGTTGGTGGGGGGGGGGTTGTGGTTGGGGTTGTTGTGGGCGTGGTCTTCCCTCTGGTTTTTGGGCAGCATCCCCCCCCCGCCCGGGCCCCCCCCGGGGCGGGCGCCCCGCCCCGCGCCGCCCCCTTCGAGCAGGTCCCGCACGATCGGCCGGAAGATCCCGCGCGAGTTGCCGACGAACACCAGCTCGCGCGCGTGCGCGGGATCGTGCTCGGGGAAGAAGACGATCGGGTCGGTCGCCTGCTCCAGCACGTGCACGGGCGTGCGCGTGGCGGCCTGCAGCTGCTCCGCGTGGCGCGCGGAGGGCGTGAGCACGAGGTCGAACGCGTCCTGCTCGGCCGTCGTGACGAGGTCGGGATGGCTGATGTTCCACAGCACGCTCAGCTCGTCATCCGCGCGCCGCGGCACGTAGGGCCACAGTCCGCGCAGGTGGATCGTCACGTCGGCCGGCGGGCGCTCGGGCGCGTCCCACTCGGCGACGACCTCGATGCGGGCGGCGTGGCCGCGGCGCTCCAGCTCGTCGGCGAGCGCACGCGCGAAGTGCGTGTCGCCCCAGCGCTCGGCGCCGTCCCAGCGCTGCGGGCAGATCTGGATCGAGATCGCGAGCGGCGCGCCGAAGCCGTCGTGCGACCAGCGTCGCTCGGCGAGCGTTCGCAGGCTGTCGGCGTCGTCGCTGCCGGCGCACGGGTGCCCGGCGAGCGCGCGCTCGGCGGGCGTGTCGCCCAGCACGGCGTGCGCTTCGCGCGCGAGCGCGATCTCGGCGGGCGTGCCGTGCGGAGCGAGCACGAGCGCCATGTCGTGCTCGGTGTCGGCGCTCAGGCCGGCGGCGGCGAGCGCCTGCGCCAAGCGCGCGTGCACGCCTTGCAGGTCTTCGTCCGCGGTGACAATCGCGAGCGTCGCGTCGTCGCCGGGCGCGAACGCCGCGGCCCATGCGCGCAGGAGGTCGGGGCGCTCGGTCAGCTCCTGCGCGGAGGCGGCTCCGACGAATGCCCGCGCGCCGTCGAGCGCGCGCGCCGGCGGCGTGTGGAAGCGCGTGCGCTGCTCGGCATCGGCGCGCGTCTCCGGCGCCAGCCGCGCGTCGGGCTCTGCGAGCGCGCGGGCATGGTCGTCTCGCGGGTCGAGCACGAGCGCCCGCGCGGCGTGGCGACGGCGCACGACAGGATCGCTCGCCTCCACGGCTGTGCTCAGCTCGGCGAACGCGCGCGTGCGCTCGGCGTCGCTCGGCGCGTGGCGCGCGCCGCGCCGTCCGCGCGCGGTCTCGAACAGCCGCCCGCTCGACGGCGCGAACGGGTCGGCCGCCATCGCCTTGACGGCGAGGCGTCCGCACGCGACCGGGTCCGCGTCAAGCAGCGCTTGGGCCTCGGCGCGCAGCGCGCCCGCCGCCGCGCGGTCCTCGTCGGTCACGGGCACGAGCTGCGTCTGCGGGATCCCCCGCACCTCCGCGACCTTCGCGAGGAAGCCGGCGAAGCGCGCCCATGCGAGCGCCAGCTCGTCGAGCGTCGCGTTGCGCAGGTCGAGCGCGCGCAGGAAGTGGCGGCGCACTCTCAGGTCGCGCTCCCACAGGCGGACCATCCGCTCGGACTCGACGTCCTGCGCGCTGACGTTGTCGCCGTGGATGCGGTAGCGCGCGACCGGCTCGCGCAGCGCGTCGATCTCGTGCGTGGCGGCGACGTGCGCGGCGAGCCACCAGTCGCGGCACCACGCCCTGGCCGGCGCCGGCGGGATCGCCTGCGCGAGGTCTGCGCGCAGGGTGATCGCGGAGGTCGTCGCCTCGTTCTGCGACAGCAGACGGCCGAGCCCGCGGCCGACGACCGGCAGCTCGCCGTACCAGTCGAACTTCGAGGAGCGCGTGAGGCCGCCGTCGCCGTCGATCACCTCGAGGTCGCCGTGGACGAGGCCGACGCGCGGGTTGCGCTCCAGCAGCTCGACGTGCCGCGCGAGCTTCTCGGGCAGCCACAGGTCGTCGGCGTCGAGCAGCGAGACGTAGCGGCCGCGGGCCTGCTGGATCGCGCGGTTCGTCGCGACGGCCGGGCCCTCGTTGCGCTGCGTCAGGACGGTGATCGCATCGCGGAACGAGGCGAGGATCCGCGGCGTCTCGTCGGTCGAGCCGTCGTCGACGACGATCACCTCCAGGGCGTCAGCGCCCCCGGGCAGCCCCTCCTGCTCCAGCGCCGACCGCACCGCCGCCTCCACGTACGCGCCGTAGTCGTACGCGCAGATCACGCAGCTGACAAGCGGCTCCACACCTGCTGGATCGGCATCCGCCCGCGGAGCTTGAGGCCTCGTTGGCGTCCAGCTCCGCGACCGTGACCTCGACCATCGCCGTCGTCGCCTCGGTCACCCCGTGACGCCCGCGATCTCGGCCCAGATCACATGCCGGTCGTCCGGCCCTGAGCGAAAGACGAAGCGCGTGCCGTCCGACGGCGCGGAGAGGATGAAGGCGGGTTCACATCCCAGCACCCGCCCGGGCGCCCCGGTCATCCCTTCCCGGCCGGGGCGCGCGGCGGGCGGGAGCGGGGCGACGGCCGTCAGGCGGGCGTCGGGGCAGGCGCCGCGGCGCCGATCCGTGCGACCGCGTCGGCGAGCGCGCGGCCGTCGAGCGCGAGCACGGCGCTGCCCGTCGCGCGGGCGATCCGCTCGTGGCCGGCGCACGCGCGGTGCAGCGGGACGTACGCCTGCGTCGCGGCGTGCAGGCGCGCGTCGCGCTCGGCGGTCGCCGGCTCCAGCAGGACGGTCACGTCGGCGGCCGCGTCGAGGTCCGCGCCGCTCGCCTCGCACGCGGCCAGCACGCGCTGCTCGATCGCCGCCGGCTCGCCGTCCACGCCCGGATCGGCGAGCAGGTACAGGCACGCGCTCGTGGCCGGCGTCGTCGCCGCGCACCACTGCGCGAGCAGCATCGCGAGCCGGTCGGCGCCGCGCCACGCCGGCGTCGCCAGCACCCGCAGCTCGACCTGCTCGGCGAGCGGCCACGGCTCGGCATGCCCCGCGTCGGCCACCCGCGGAGGCCGCGCCGCGAGCGCGCGCAGGCGCGCTTCCACATCCGGCGGGAAGCCGGTCCACAGCTCGTCGTACGGCGGCAGCGCGGCCGCCGCTGCGGCGCCCTCCGGCTGCACGAGCACGAGCCGTCCGCTGCTTGCCGCGCGCGTCGCCGGCGGCCAGCTCGTGCGCAGCTCGACGTCGGCGGCGTGGGGGAGCGGCGGGTCGCTCGTGCCGAGCCGCTGCACGCGCGCGCCGTCAAGCTCCACCGGCGCCGGCCCCTCGGCGAGGACCGCGAGCGGAGTGGCCGGTTCGCCCACGTCGCGCGCCGCGCGCGCCGGCCGCTCGCCGGCGTAGCGCGCCTCCAGCTCGTCCACGTACGCGGCGAACGGATAAGGCTCCTCGATCCCCGCCTGCAGCCGCTCCAGCAATCCCTCCTCGGTGGCGATCCGCTCCAGCGCGCCGGCCAGCGCGTCGACCGACAGCGGGTCGACCACGAGCCCGTCGACCCCGTCGCGCACCGCCTCGGCAAGCCCGCCGAGCCGCGGCACCACCAGCGGCACCCGCGCGGCCAGGCACTCGGCCGCCGCCAGCGGTGCGCAGTCCCACCACATCGACGGGAGCACCGCCACGTCGACGTCCGCCAGCACGGACTCCAGCTCGTCGGTCGCGAAGGTCCCCTCCAGCGAGCACAGCCCACGCACATCCAGGGCGCGCAGCGTCGGCGCGAACACGTCCGGGACCTCGCCATGGATCAGCACGCGCATCGGCGCCTGCACGCGCTGCGCCGCCTCGACCAGCAGCTGCGGGCCCTTGTGCGGATAGGCCGAGCCGAGGAACGCGACCGTCAGCGGACCATCGGAGCCCGCGACGCGTCCGGGCGCACGATCGCGTCCCAGCCGCTCCCACAGCACGCCGTCGTGCGGCATCCCCTGCCGCACGACCTCGACCAGCTCGGCCGGGTAGCCGGCGCCGAGCAGCGTGCGCCGCACCGCCTCCGAGACGGCCAGCACACCTGCGACTCCCCGCGAGACGCGCGCACGGATCTCGGCGAGCCGGCGCGCGTACGCGTCGGGCGCGGCGCCCCCGGTGCACGTCGCGCAGCGGCGCCCGTCGCCGGGGCCGGCGCAGATCGTCCCGTCGCCGGTCATCAAATACGCGCGCGGGCAGACGAGCCAGTAGTTGTGCGTCGTGAACCACGACGAGATTCCACGCGAGGCCGTCTGGTCGATCAGCGCCGCGCCGAGGTTGTGGAGGTTGTGGAAGTGGACGGCGTCGGGGGCGACGCGGTCCAGCTCCGCTGCGAACGCCGCCGTGATCGGCGGGTCGTCCAGCTCGCGCAACGGCCGCTCGCGGTCCCACAGCCCGTGCGCGCGGTTGTGCACGCCGACGAGGCGGACGCCGTCCTCCTCCCACTCGGCGACGTAGTAGGCCGGCTGGCCGACGGCCGGCTTCACGGCGGCGTGGAAGACGGTCACCTCCCAGCCGCGCCGCGCCAGCTCCTTCGCCGCGAGCCGCGGCACGGTCGTGCCGCCGCCCGGGTCGTTCCAGCCGAACGCGGTCATCAGCAGGCGGCGCGCCATCGCCCCGGGTGATCGGCGCCGCGGCGCGCGGGTTGAGCAGTGTCCCGTTGCGGCCGCATACCGGGGGCAAAGGGACACTGCGCGATCGGGCGGCCCAGCGAGAGTGCCGGGCCTGCCCCCCCGC
>JBQCIQ010000049.1:0-18968 GCA_051953595.1 Conexibacter sp.
GCGACGACCGCCGCGTGGATCGCGGCGCGCTCCTCCTCCGGCAGCGCTTCGTCGACGAGCACGCGCGAGGAGCCGAGCAGCAGGCGCACGCCCGCGGTCACGATCGCGCCGGCCACGATCAGGGCCACGACGGGATCGAGCCAGTTCGCGCCCGTCAGCTCGACGAGCGCGAGGCCCGCGAGCACGGCAAGCGAGGTGTAGGCGTCCGTGCGCAGGTGGGCGGCGTCCCCGGCGAGCGCCGGCGAGGCGGTCGCGCGCGCGGTGCGCGCGATCGCCGCAGAGACGAGCAGGTTCGCGAGCGCCGAGAAGCCGACGACCGCGATGCCGAAGCCGAGGTGGTCGACCGTTCCGCCGCGGATCAGCCGCCGCACCGACTCGAACACGATGATCCCCGAGCCGACGAGGATCAGCATCCCCTCGATCGCCGCCGCAAGGTTCTCGATCTTCTCGTGCCCGTAGCGGTGCGTCTCGTCGGCGGGCTCGCCCGCCTTGCGCACGGAGAACCAGGCGATGACCGAGGCGATCAGGTCGATGCCGGAGTGGACCGCCTCCGTGACGATCGCGACCGAGCCGGTGACCGCTCCGGCGACCAGCTTGAGCAGGATCAGCGCGAGGTTCGAGGCGATCGACAGCGCCGCCGCGCGCCGCTTGCGCGGCGTGTCCGGCTCGTGGGCCACCGCGACGCTCATCGCGCCCGTCAGTCCGGCAGCCACGCGAGCAGCGCCCGCACCGCGCGGCCGCGGTGGCTGACCGCGTCCTTCTCGGCGTCGCTCAGCTCCGCCATCGTCTTATCCGGTACCCCGTCGTCCGGGAGGAACGCAGGGTCGTAGCCGAAGCCCCGCTCGCCGCGCGGAACTGCCGCCAGCGTGCCTGTGCAGCGCTCCTCGAAGACGTGTTCCTCGCCGCTCGCCGGATCGACGTACGCGAGCGCGCACACGTAGGCGAGCGGGCTGCCGGCCGGCGCCTCGCGCAGCAGCTTGTCGAGGTTCTCCCGGTCGCTGGCGTGCTCGCCCGCGTAGCGAGCCGAGCGGATCCCCGGTCGGCCGTCGAGCGCGGCCGCCTCGATCCCAGAGTCGTCGGCGATCGCGACGCGCCCGGTCGCCGTCGCGGCGGCGCGCGCCTTGCCGAGCGCGTTCTCGGCGAACGTCGCGCCGTCCTCGGGCGGCAGCTCGACGTCCTCGGGCAGCGCCTCGATCGCGTGCGGCTCGGCCAGGCGCGCGAACTCGCGCAGCTTGTGGGCGTTGCGCGTCGCCAGCAGCAGCCGCACGGTCACGCGCCGGCGACGGCCGCGTCCTGGAGCTCGCGCAGCCGCTCGATCCCGTCGGCCGCGAGCGCGAGCAGCTCGTCCAGGTGGGCGCGCGAGAGGGGCGTGCGCTCGGCCGTCGCCTGCACCTCCACGAGCCCCCCGTCAGCGGTCATGACGACGTTCGCGTCGACCTCGGCGGTCGAGTCCTCGGGGTAGTCGAGGTCGAGCAGCGGCGCGCCGCCGACGATCCCGACCGAGACGGCCGCGACGCTGCCGATCAGCGGGATGCGCTCGAGCTTGCCGGCGGCGAGCAGCCGCTCGCATGCCAGTCGCAGCGCGACCATGCCGCCCGTGATCGAGGCGCAGCGGGTGCCGCCGTCGGCCTGCAGCACGTCGCAGTCGACGTAGATCGTGCGCTCGCCGAGCGCGGCGAAGTCGACGACCCCGCGCAGCGAGCGGCCGATCAGCCGCTGGATCTCGACCGTGCGCCCGTCCGCGCGACCCTTGCTGACGTCCCGCGCCTTGCGCTGCCCGGTCGATGCCGGCAGCATCCCGTACTCGGCGGTGACCCAGCCTCTGCCGCTGCCGACCATCCAGCGCGGCACGCTCTCCTCGACGGAGGCGGTGCAGATCACGCGCGTCTCGCCGACCGAGATCAGCGCCGAGCCGGTCGCGCTGCGCACGAACCCGGGCTCGATCTCGATCGGCCGCATCTCGCCGGGCGTGCGTCCGTAGCGGCGCTCGACGCCCGTCACTTCGCTTGCGGACATGCCGGACATGGTGGCACGGGCGTCGGCGGCGGGTCCGCCCGGGACCCGCCGCCGTGGCGTGTGACCTACTTGAGGTTTCTCAGCGCCGACTTGATCTGGCTCACGATCGCCTCGGCGATCCCGCCGGTGCCGAACTTCGTCCCCTTCGTGGCGGCGACCACGCCCGCGAGCAGGGCGGCGACGAGCAGGATCAGCGCGACGTACTCGACCGTCCCCTGTCCGCGCTCCCCTCCCCACGCCTGCACCACGCGCATGTGGAACCACCCCATCAGCCGATACGCCATCCGAACCTCCTTGTCGTCAACAGACATCAGCGGTCAGTCTTCGGCCCGGACCCGCGCAGGCGCCAGACACGATCTGCGGCAAGACGCGCGCACAAGTACGCTGGCGCAGCCGATGCGCGCGCTCGTCGTGACGAACATGTGGCCGATGCCCGCACGTCCTGCACTCGGGCGCTTCGTGCGCGACCAGGTCGAGGCGCTGCGGCGCATCGACGGCGTCGAGGTCGAGCTGTTCGCGTTCGGTCCGGGGCTGCGCTCCTACCCGCGCGCCGCCCGCGAGCTGCGCCGCCGCTGCGCCGGTGAGCACTTCGACGTGATCCACGCGCACTTCGGACTGACGGCCTGGCCGGCGCTCGCGCTGCGCGGTGCGCCCCACGTCGTGACGTTCCACGGGACCGACCTCGCGCACCCGCGCAGCGGCGTCCTGAGCCGTGCTGCGCTGCGCTTCGTCGACCTCGCAGCGACGGTCTCCGCCTCGCTCGCTCGCGAGCGGCTCGCGGGCGCCGGAACGCGCCGGCGCGTCGCGGTGCTGCCGTGCGGCGTCGACCTCGAGCGCTTCAGACCGCTCCCACGTGCGCAGGCGCGAGCGCAGCTGGGGCTCGATCCGGACGCGCCGTGCCTGCTGTTCCCCGCCGACCCGGCCCGTGGCGAGAAGCGCTTCGACCGGGCGCAGGCCGTCGCGGGGGACGTGCCGCTGCTGACGCTCGGCGAGGTCGACCCCGACGAGGTCCCGCTGTGGGTCAACGCGGCGAACGCGGTGCTCGTCCCGTCCGAGCGCGAGGGCTTCGGGCTCGCGGTGCTCGAGGCGCTCGCCTGCGACGTGCCGGTGCTGGCGACGCCGGTCGGCATCGCGCCGCTCGCGCTCGACGGGATCGCCGGCGCGCACTGCGGCGCGTTCGACGAGAACGCATGGCGTCGCGCGCTGGCGCCCCATCTCGCCGCCGCCGATCCGCGCGTCGCGGGGCGTGCGCGCGCCTCACTGCTCTCGGCCGAGCGGATGGCTGAACGGGTCCTCGTCGCATGGCGGGCCATCGCGGCGGAAAGCGGCGGGACGGGCCGGAGCCGCGGGTATACTCGCCGTCGAGGCGCCGTCCGTGCAGGGAATTCGGCGTCCCCCCACTGATGAGCGGCATGTTCGAACGCATCGCGCGCCGGCAGGCGGATCGTCCCGCCGAGGACGAAGGCCAGGCGACGGCCGACCTGCCCACGGACGACCGGCCGACCGAGCAGATGGCTGCCGTCACGCCGCCGGCGGCCGACCCGGCGACCGCCACGGCCCCAGCGCCGACGCCGCCGCAGACGGATGCGACAAGCGAAGCTCAGGCGCCCGCCGCCCCGCAGACGGACACGACGGAGGCCACGGCAGCGACGGTGGTCGCCGAGCCGGCCCCGCGCCGTCCCGGCTTCCGCGCGCGCGGGCGCATGCGCCGGCGGCTGCGCTACCTGCGCAGGCTGCGCGAGCTGCAGGTGCGCGACCTCGGCGGCCTCGTGTTCGACCTGCGGCGCTTCGAACGCAAGCGCGACGACCTGATCGCGCAGAAGATCGACCAGATCCGCGCGTGCGACGACGAGCTGCGGGCGCTGGAGCAGGCGCTCGCGGAGCGCCGCGACCTGCGTGACGTACGCGAGCCGGGGATCGGCGGCACCTGTCCGCGCTGCTTCGCGATCTACGGCAGCGCCGACAAGTTCTGCGCGAACTGCGGCGCCGCGTTCGGCGGTGCCGTTCAGGGCCCGGCGGCGCAGATCCCGCTCGCGCCGTCCGCGCCGCCGCCCCCGACTGCGCCGTCCCCGCCGGCGAGCACGCCCGAGGCGGGCAGCTCGGGTCCGCAGGCGTGACCGCCGTCGGCACGCCGCCGGCCTCGCACAGCGGCGGCACGCTGCTGTGCCCGCGCTGCGGCCACGCGCTGCGCGAGGACCAGAGCTGGTGCCTCGACTGCGGGCTCGCCGCGCGCACGCGCGTCCACCCGCCGCCGGGCTGGCGACTGCCGATCGCCCTGACCGCGGTGCTCCTCGCGCTGCTGGCCGCCGGCATCGCGGTGGCGCTCGTAACGCTGCTCGACACGCCGGAGACGACGCCGGCGCCGACGACCGTCACCGTCCCCGCTGCCGCGACGCCGCCGACGACGACCGCGCCCGCATCCACCATCCCGACGACGCCAGCGCCCGCCGCCACAGTGCCGACCGTCCCCACGACGACGTCGCCCGCGACGACGATCCCGGGCACGACGACGCCCTCCGGCACCACGACGAACAAGGCGTTCACCGCTCCCGGCACGAGAATCCGCGTGCCGACCACCGGCGGCGCCGGCGCGATCAAGTAGCGCCGGCGAGCACCGGCCAGTGCTCGGCCAGCCGCGCCGCCGCAGCGCGCGCCTCGGCCAGCAGCGGCACGTCGAGCGCGGGCGGCGGCGATGGCGCCGTCAGCACCCGCAAGGTGGCGGCCGTCGAGGCGGCGAGCGCGTGCAGGTCGTACCCGCCCTCCAGCACCGCGCCGATCGGCACCTCCAGCTCGGCGGCGACCCGGCGCACCGTGCCGGCGAGCGCGGCGAAGCCCTCCGCTGTCAGCCCGATGTCGGCGAGCGGATCGTCGCGGTGCGCGTCGAAGCCGGCGGAGATCAAGACGAGCTGGGGCTGGTAGGCGAGCGCAAGCGGCGCGACGACGTGCTCCAGCAGCGACGCGTAGACGGCATCGCCGGCGCCCGCGGCGACCGGCAGGTTGACGGTGAAGCCGGTCCCGGCCCCGCTGCCGACGTCGCTCGCCGGCCCAGTTCCGGGATACAGCGGCCACTCGTGCAGCGAGACGAACAGCACGTCGGCGCGATCGTGGAAGGCGGCGCTGGTGCCGTTGCCGTGGTGGACATCCCAGTCGAGCACGAGCACGCGCTCGAGCCCGTGCGCGTCGAGCGCGTGCTGCGCCGCAACCGCGACGTTGTCGAACAGGCAGAAGCCCATCGCGCGGTCCGGCTCGGCATGGTGGCCGGGCGGGCGCAGTGCGCTGAAGCCGCTCGGCGCCGCGCCGCTGCAGAGCAGGTCGACGAGCCGCACCGCGCCGCCGGCCGCGCGCAGCGCCGCCTCGTAAGAGGCCTCCACGACGAACGTGTCCGAGTCGATCGCCCCGCCACCGGCGAGGCACAGTTCCTCGATGCCGCGCACGTAGCGCGCCGGATGGATCGCGGTCAGCGTCTCGCGCGCGACCACCGGCGCCTCGACCCGCTCCATCCCCAGCCAGTCGTGGCGCTCCAGCTCGCGCTCGATCGCCGTGATGCGCGCGGCGCGCTCTGGGTGCGCGCCGGTGTCGTGCTCCAGCGAGGATGGATGGGAGAGGTAGACGGGGCGAGCCATGGCGTACGAGTACCGTATTGACCGCATGGCGGGGCCCACCACGATCGAAGCGGACGTCGCCGTCGTGGGCGCCGGCGCCGCCGGCCTGTATGCCGCTCTGACCGCCGCCTCGGCCGGCGCGCGCGTCGCGCTCGTGAGCGCCACGCCGCTCGCGCAGTCGGCCAGCTACTGGGCGCAGGGCGGCCTCGCGGCGGTCTTGGCCGACGACGACACGCGCGAGCAGCATCTGCAGGACACGCTGCGCGCGGGCCGCGGGACGGTCCGGCGCAGCGCCGCCGAGATTCTCACGAATGAGGCGCCCGCGGCCGTGCGCGCACTCGAACGGCTCGGCGTGCACTTCGACGCCGACCGCCACGGGCGCCTGGCGCTCGGCTTGGAGGGCGGCCACTCGGTGCGCCGCATCGCACATGCGGGCGGCGCTGCGACCGGCCGCCGCATCACGCGCCAGCTGTCCGCGCTCGTCGCCGAGCACGAGCGGATCGACGTGCTGGAGGACTGTCGCGCCGTCGCGCTGCCGACGATCGCCGGCCGCTGCATCGGCGTGCGCCTGCACGACGAGCGGCTTGTCTCGGCGCGCGCGGTCGTGCTGGCGACCGGCGGCATGGCCGCGCTGTGGGCGCGCACGACGAACCCGACCGGAGCCGTCGGCGCCGGGATGGTGCTCGCGCATGCGGCCGGCGCCGCGCTGGCGGACCTGGAGATGATGCAGTTCCACCCGACGGCGGTCGCGGGCGTGAACGGCGCCGACGGGTTCCTCGTCACCGAGGCCGTTCGCGGCGAGGGCGGATTGCTGCTGGACGCCGCCGGCGAGCGCTTCGTCGACGAGCTCGCGCCCCGCGACGAGGTCGCGCTCGCGGTCGCGCGGCGCATGCGCGACACCGGGGCGCCGGCGGTCGGGCTCGACATGCGCGCGGTCGATCCGGCGCTGTTCCCGAACGTCGTCTCGGTCCTGCGCCGCAGCGGGATCGATCCGACGCGCGAGCTGGTGCCGGTCGCGCCCGCGGCGCACTACACGATGGGCGGGATCGCGACCGACCTCGAGGGACGTGCGACCGTGCCGGGCCTCTACGCCGTCGGCGAGTGCGCCTGCACCGGACTGCACGGGGCGAACCGGCTCGCGTCGAACTCGCTGAGCGAGTGCTTCGTGTTCGGCCGCCGCGCCGCGCTGGCCGCGCTCGCCGAGCCGCGCCCGTCATTGCCGCCCGCACCAGTGTCCGCGCTGCCGCGGCCGGAGCTGACGCAGGCGGCGCGCGACGCCCTGTGGAGCCACGCGGGCATCGAGCGCGACGCGGACGGCCTGCGCGCGCTGTCGGAAGATCCACACCCGCTCGTGCGGCTTGTCGCGGCCTGCGCGCTTGCGCGCGAGGAGAGCCGCGGCGCGCATCTGCGGCACGACTTTCCGCAGCGTGACCCGGCGCTCGACGAGCACCACACCGTGGTCCGCGCGAGCGACGCGCCAGTGCTCGAGCACTGGGCGTAATCCCCCATGCCACATACAGAAGAACGCAAGCGTTCTGTCAGCCGTCTGACAAGCGAACGCGAACGTTTCAACTTAACGCGGGGTTAATAGTCCAGAGCCCTGAGCTTCACAACCCGGTGAGATGCTGCGCCCCGCCAAGGGGAGTCCGGCACGGGGAAACAGAAGGAGAGGGCCAGCCGTCATGTACCGCTTCAGTCGTGCGATCTACCGCGAGCTCGCGAGCGAGATCGTCGAAGACAGCCCGGGCAGTGTCACGGGCGTCACCAACCACGAGCGCGTCCTGCGCGCGTGCGAGGCTGCGATCGAGCGGCTCGCCACCGACAGGCACTACTTCGCGCGTCCGGCGCGCACGCTCTTCAACGACATCCGGCCCTATTTCCCCATGTCCTCCCAGGCCCGGATATACCGCGTGATCGAGCGCTACATCGCGCTCGCCGACGACTTCCTCGCGCGTCAGCCGATGACCGGCTACGACCTCGCCGGGAATCCGCTCCAGTGCCGTGCGACGACGCGCAAGGGCACCCCCTGCCAGCGCATGCCCCTCCCCCACAACGGCTACTGCCCGTCGCACCAGCACCTCGCGGAGACCGAGGAAATGCGCGAAGAGGCCGCCGCGCTGGCCGCGGCTTAGCCGGCCAACGCGGTATCCAGCGCCGCTGGATAACGTGGCGGCGTGCTGCTGGGAGTCGACGTCGGCGGGACGTTCACGGACGCGGTGCTGCTCGGCGACGGCGTCCTCATCACCGCGAAGGCGCCGACGACGCCAGACGATCAGTCGCTCGGGGTGATGGCGGCGATCGAGGTCGCGCTCGCGCGCGCCGGCCGTTCCGCGGAGGACGTGACGGCCTTCGCGCACGGCATGACGGTCGCGACGAACGCGCTGCTGGAGGGCCGGCATGCGCGCACGGCCCTCGTCGCGACGGCGGGCTTCACCGACGTCGTCGAGCTGGGCCGCCAGGCGCGCGCCGAGCTGTACCGCCTGTGCGCCGCCCGCCCGGCGCCGCTCGCCCCGCTCGAGCTGCGCTTCGGCGCGCCGGAGCGGATGACGCCCGACGGCCCGTCGCGCGAGCTGACGGAGGAGGCGGCCGGCGCACTCGCCGCCGCCGTGGCGGCGGAGGAGCCCGAAGCCGTGGCCGTCGTGCTCCTGCACGCCTACCGCCACCCGCAGCACGAGCGGCACATCCGCGACGCGCTCGCCGCCGCGCTGCCGGACGTGCACGTCTCGCTCTCGCACGAGGTCGTCGGCACGTTCCGCGAGTACGAGCGCGCGGCGACGACGGAGATCGACGCGGCACTCTCCCCCCTGCTCGGCCGCTACCTGCGCCGCCTCGCTGAGCGCGCGCGGCAGGCCGGGCTGCCCGAGCCGGCGATCATGCAGAGCAACGGCGGCCTCGCCGATCTGACCAGCGCGGCGGGGCACGCGGCCTGGACCGTCCTCTCCGGCCCGGCGGGCGGCGCCGCCGGCGCCGCGCACGCCGCCCGCGCGACCGGCGCCGAGCGGGCGCTGTGCCTTGACATGGGCGGCACCTCGGCCGACGTCTGCGTCGTGCACGACGGCGCCGTCGCCGAGACGGGCGCGAGCGAGATCGCGGGCCGTCCGATCGCGCTGCCGACGCTCGACGTCCACACCGTCGGCGCGGGCGGCGGCTCGATCGCGTGGCGCGACGCCGGCGGCGCGCTGCGCGTCGGCCCGCGCTCGGCGGGCGCGGTGCCGGGACCGGCCTGCTACGGCCGCGGCGGCGAGGAGCCGACCGTCACCGACGCGAACCTGCTGCTCGGCCACCTGCGCGACGACGTGCCGCTCGCCGGCGGCGTCGCGCTCGACCGCGCCGCCGCCGAGCGGGCGGTCGGCGTGCTCGCCGACGCGCTGGGCCTGGACCTGCGCGCATGCGCGGAGGGGATCGTGCGCGTCGCCAACGCCGAGATGATCCGCGCGCTGCGCGTCGTGACCGTCGAGCGCGGAATCGACCCGCGCGACCACGCGCTCGTCGCCTTCGGCGGCGCCGGCCCGCTGCACGCCGTCGCAATCGCGGAGGAGCTGGGCATCGCGCGCGTGCTGGCGCCGCGCACGTCCGGTGTGCTCGCCGCGCTCGGCCTCGTCGTCGCGCCGCGCCGCCGCGACGCGCAGCGCAGCGTGCTGCGCAGCGGTGATGCGCTGACCGCGGAGGCGGTCGCCGCCGACGTCGCCGAGCTGAGCGACGCGGCACGTGCCGCGCTCGGCGAGCCGGCGGCCGCGATCGCGGCGACGTACGAGCTGCGCTACCGCGGACAGGCGTTCGAGCTGGCGGTCCCTTCGCCGAACGACGAGCCCGCGGCGACGCCGGCCGCGCTGCGCGAGGCGTTCGAGGCCGCGCACGAGGAGCGCTACGGCTACCGCGACCCGGAGGCGGAGATCGAGCTGGTGACCGTGCGCGTGGGCGCGACGACCGCCGCCCCTTCTGTCGCCACGCCGACGCGGGCAGCCGAGCCCAAGATCGTCGACGGGCCGGTCGCGATCCCGCTGCCGGAGTCCACCGTGTGGGTCCCCGCCGGGTGGCGTGCGACGACCCTCGCCGACGGGACGATCGAGGTGACGCGTGGACCCCGTTGAGCTGCAGGTGATCCTCGGCGCGCTGCACGCGGCGTGCGAGGAGATGGGCGCCGTGCTGATCCGCTCGGCGCACTCGGCCAACATCAAGGAGCGCCGCGACGCCTCGACGGCCCTGTTCGACGCGGCCGGCGAGATGGTGATGCAGGCCGAGCACATCCCCGTGCACCTCGGCGCGATGCCGGCCGCCGTCGCCGCCGTGCTTGCGCAGGACCACGCGCCCGGCCGCGCCTGGGTCCTCAACGACCCCTACAAGGGCGGGACGCACCTGCCGGACATCACCGTCGTGACGCCGATCTTCGTCGGCGACGACCTCCTCGGCTTCGCCGCCTGCCGCGCGCACCATGCCGACGTCGGCGGCCCGACGCCCGGCTCGATGCCGGCTGACAGCCGCACGCTCGCCGACGAGGGCGTCGTGATCGAGCCGCAGCCGCTCGACGAGGCGGCGATCGAACGGCTGGCGGCGCAGATGCGCCAGCCGTCGCAGCGGCGGGCCGACCTGCGCGCGCAGCTGGCGGCGAACCGCGCCGGCGAGCAGCGCCTGCGGCAGCTCGCCGAGCGCGTCGGGCTCGACGCGCTGCGCGCGGCGATGACGGAGGTGCTCGACTACGCCGAGCGCCGCACACGGGCGTGCATCGCCGCGCTGCCCGATGGCGTCCGCAGCGCGCGCGACGTGCTGGAGGCCGCCGAGGGCGACCTGGAGCTGCGGCTGCGCGCGACCGTCTCCGGCGAGCGGCTGACGCTCGACTTCTCCGGCAGCGCGGAGCAGCACGGCGGCAACCTCAACTGCCCGCTCGCAGTCACCCGCTCGGCCTGCTACTTCGCAGCGCGCGTCCTCACCGACCCCGACATCCCGCCGAGCGCGGGCACCTACCGCCCGATCGAGGTGATCGCGCCGGAGGGCTCGCTGCTGAACGCGCGGTCGCCCGCGGCCGTCGTCGCCGGCAACGTCGAGACCTCCTCGCGCGTGGCGGATCTCGTGCTCGCCGCGTTCGGGCGCGCGCTCGGACAGGGCACGATGAACAACCTCACGCTCGGCGACGAGACGTTCACCTACTACGAGACGCTGGGCGGCGGACAGGGCGCGTGTCCGACCGCCGACGGCCCGAGCGGCGTGCACGTCGCGATGAGCAACACGCTGAACACGCCGGTCGAGGCGCTGGAGCTGGAGTTTCCGCTGCGCGTGACGGAGTACGCGCTGCGGCGCGGGTCGGGCGGCGCCGGCCGCTTCCGCGGCGGCGACGGCGTCGTACGGGAGGTCGAGGCGCTGGCGCCGATGACCTACTCGCTGCTGACCGAGCGGCGGCGCCACGCGCCGCCGGGCGCGGACGGCGGCGAGCCCGGCGCGCGCGGACGCAACCTGCTGGACGGGAGAGAGCTGGCGCCGAAGGCGCTCGGAACGCTCGCCCCCGGTCAGCGCCTGCGGATCGAGACGCCCGGAGGCGGCGGGCAAGGCTAGCGCAGACGGTCACGCGATTTGTGCCGAAAGGTCTGCAAATTGCAGGGAAATTATGGAAATCCTAGGGCTTCCCGTAGAATGGGCGGCCCGTGCGCGGTTGCAGCTTCACCGCGGTTTCACGGTTGATACGCACCTTCTCCCCTCCCGGAATCTATGCCGATTGCTTTCAAAGAATGGGCCGTCACCGTGCGTGCGCTCGCCGAAGGCGAGCAGCTGATCACGCTGCGCAAGGGCGGCATTCGCGAGCCTGACAAGCACTTCGCGCTCGAGCACGAGCGCTTCTTCCTGTACCCGACGTTCGATCACCAGCGCGAAGACCTCGTGCGCGAGTCGCATCAGCCAGAGCTGCTGCGCGCGCTCGAGGAGGGCGTCTGGCCTGAGGGCGACCCGCCGCTGCACGCACTCACGCGCGACGGCGACATCCCGCAGCCGGACCGCGTGCGCATCCGCGCGTGGGCCGAGGTCGCCGACCACTGGACGATCACCGATCCGCGCGTCGTCGACGCGCTGTCGCCGTTCTACGTGTGGACGCCCGACTACGCCGAGAAGCGCCTGGCGTGGAAGCGCCGTCACCCGCTGCACGTCGTGCTGCTGCGCACATACCGCATCCCCCGCCCCGTCACCGTAAAGGTGAAGGACGAGTTCGGCGGCTGCCGCTCCTGGCTGGAGATCACGCGCGACCTGCCGTTCGAGGGCACGCCGGTCCTGTCCGACGACGAGTTCGAGCGCGCCTCCGAGGAAATCGCCGGGATCGTCGCGGGCGACCGCACCCCGGTCCTCGTCTGAAGCATCACCCGCGGCGGCGCATGTCGTCGTCGCGGGCCCCTGCCATGGCCTGGGTCGAGACCGTCACCGCGTCCTTCCGCGCACGCCACGAGTCCGCCGACACCGACGACGTCGCCCGCGCGCTCGACTCGCTCGAAGCCACCCGCGCCCGCTTGGAGATCGTCTTCCCGAGAACGGCCGCCGACGTCACCGTCGTCTTTCACCGTTCGAGTCGTCTGCTCGACCTCGCGCATCCGCTCGTCCCGCTCGAGCGGCTGCTGACCGCCCCCGCCGCGCGCCGCTACGTCGTCGGCTCGACCGGAGGCGCGCAGACGATCCACGTGCTCGCCCCGCACGCGCTGCGCAGACGCGCCTCGGCGGTGCCGGGCTCGCGCGAAATGCTCGAGCGCGCGCCCGACGTGCTGTACGCGCGGCTCGTCGTCGGGCTCAACAACCGCCGCCTGCCGCCGTCCGCGACGCCGTCGCGCCTGCTGGCGCGCCTGCGCTGGGCATGGGCGGTCGAAGGGACGGCGCGCTGGTTCGCGGGGCAGGTCGAGCACGCGCGACCGGCGATCGCGCGCCGCCTGCGGGAGGGCGAGCGCCCGGCGTTCCCGCCGAGCCTGCGCGACGCGGCGCTGCTCGGCCCGACGCTGATCGACCTGCTCGCGCGCGAGGAGGGTCCGGAGGCGGCGATGCGGCTCGCCTGCTACCTCGACCCGCGCGGTCCGCGGGCCGCGCTGCGCGACGCCTTCCGCGGCCGCTCGCTCGACCACACCGAAGGCGCCTGGCGCTCACACCTCGCGCGCATCGCCGGCTCCGCCTGAGGCGTGCGGGGCGAGCACGTCGCGCGCGGCCTCGGCCCCCGACTGCGGCACGAGCACGTCGCGCGGGCCGGCGGCCATGAAGTCGGGTACGTCGAAGCCGGCGCTGCGCCGGACCATGCTCGGGATGCCCTCTTCCAGCAAGAGGTTCTGGATCATCTCGGCCTCGGCCTGGTTGCCCGCGCGCGCCACGTACACGAGCGTCCCCTCCGTGTACTGCGGCTTGACCTTGCGCAGGTCCACCGGGCGTCTCCTACTCGACCGTCAGCTCCACCTGCGTGACGCGACCGTCCTCGATCGCCCAGGTACGCACGTCCGGCTCGCCGCCCGCGAGGCCGACGATGATCCACAGCGCGCCCGGCCACTGCGCCGCGCCGTTGATGTCGGTCTGCGACGGCTCCGGAGCGGTGCGCGTGTGCGAGTGGTAGATCGCGCCGAGCTCGAGGTCGTGCTCGTCGATCGCTCTCCAGATGCGGATGAGATCGTGCTCCTCGATCTCGAAGCGCAGCGGGCTCGCGAACTTGTTCGCCGCCGGGAAGACCCGCTGCGCGCCGCCGTCGCCGTTCGTGGCGACGACGCCGCAGCACTCGTTCGGCGCCTCGGCGCGAGCGTGCGCGACGATCTGGTCGTACAGCTCGCGAGCGATGCGCATTGCGAGTGGCTAGGCCACCTCGCGCTCGCGCGCGGCGGTGAGGTCCTGCTGCGACTGGTCCTCGTCCTTGGTGATGCCGCTGATCGAGTCTCTGAACTCGCGGATCCCCTTGCCGATCGAGCGGCCGGCCTCAGGGAGGCGCTTGGGGCCGAGCACGAGCAGGGCGATGACGAGGACGAGGACGATCTCCATCGGTCCGATCTGCGAGAACATCGAAAGCTCCGTTCCTGCTGGAAAGGGTGGGGTCAGCCGATGGTAGCGGCTACCACCAAACGGTCGAGTCGAGATTCTCGATCTCGTCGACCGGCAGCGTGTAGATCCCGGAGGACAGGTACTTCCAACCGTCGTCGGCGACGATGAAGACGACGTTGCCCTCGTCGAGCTCGTTCGCGATCCGCACCGCCACGCGCGCGATCGCGCCCGTCGAGACGCCCGCGAACAGGCCCTCCTCGTCGAGCAGCTTGCGCGTCCACAGGATCGCGTCGCGGTTGGTGACGAAGATCTTGCGGTCGAGCAGCGACAGGTCGATGATCGGCGGGATGAAGCCGTCGTCGAGCGAGCGCAGGCCCTGGACCGGCTCGCCCTGCATCGGCTCGGCCGCGACGATCTTGACGGCGTCCCCGAGCTCTTCCTTGAAGCGTCTGCCGTTCCCCATCAGCGTCCCGCCGGTGCCGAGGCCGGCGACGAAGGCGGAGATCTCGTCAAGCTCCTCGAGGATCTCCAGCGCCGTGCCGTTGTAGTGCGCGAGCGGGTTGGCGACGTTCCCGTACTGGTACGGCATGTAGTAGGAGGCGTCGGCCTGCGCCATCTCCAGCGCCAGCTCGACCGCGCCGTTGGAGCCCTTCGAGCCGTCCGAGTAGACGATCTCGGCGCCGTACATCTTCAGCAGCTGGGTGCGCTCCTGCGTGACGTTGTCCGGCATCACGACCTTGAGCGGGTAGCCCTTGCGCTTGCAGATCATCGCGAGCGAGATGCCGGTGTTGCCGGACGTCGGCTCGAGGATCGTCTGGCCCGGTCTGATCGCGCCCTTCTCCTCGGCGTCCTCGATCAGCGAGCGCGCGACGCGATCCTTGACGGAACCGGTCGGGTTGCGCGACTCAAGCTTCGCCCAGATGCGCACGCCCGGCTTCGGCGAGAGCCGCTTGAGCTCGACGAGCGGCGTGTTGCCGATCGCCTGTACGAGGTCGCCGTAGCGACCACCGCAGGGTCTGTTGCGCAGGCGCTCCCCGTCCATACTTCACTAAGTGTAGCGGGGGTGGCGAAGGCGGCGGAGCCTAAGCTCCACCCGCCATCGCCGGCAGGATCACGAGCGTGTCGCCCTCGCCGACGGCCGTCTGCAAGCCGTCGAGCACGCGCACGTCCTCGTCGTTGAGGTAGACGTTCACGTAGCGGTTCAGCTCGCCCTCGGCGGAGAACAGCTGGCTCTGAGTCTGCGGGTGCGCCACGGCGAGCGCGTTCAGCACCTCGCCGACCGACGCGCCGTCGGCGGACACTTCCTTCTCCCCGCCGACGGATGCGCGCAGGACGGGCGGAATCTTCACGGTAGCCATAGGTGCGGAACCCTAGCCCGCCGCGGCGCAGAACGCCTCGTAGTCGGGGAAGACGCCCATCTCTTCGTCGGAGATCGACGCGGGCTCGCGCGAGCAGATCGGGCAGTCGGGGTCGCGGCGCACCTTGAGCTCGGTGAACGTCGCGCCGAGCGCCTCGTACAGCAGCAGACGCCCGATCAGCGGCTCGCCCTCGCCGAGGATCAGCTTCACGACCTCGGTCGCCTGCAGCAGGCCCATCGTCCCCGGCAGCACGCCGAGCACGCCGTTCGCGCCGCAGGAGGGCGCCAGCTCGGCCGGCGGCGGCGTCGGGTAGAGGCAGCGGTAGCACGGCCCCTCGTAGGGAGCGAAGACCGACAGCTGGCCGTCGAAGCCGAGGATCGAGGCCGACACGACCGGGATTCTCAGCCGCACCGACGCATCGTTGAGCAGGTAGCGCGTCGGGAAGTTGTCGAGCCCGTCCACGATCACGTCGTAGCCCTCGATGATCTCCATGATGTTCGAGGCGTCGATGCGAACCGGGTACTTGACGACCTTCACGTCGGAGTTGAGGTTCGCGATCGTCTGCTCGGCCGAGTCGACCTTCGGCGTGCCGACGCGGTCCTGCGTGTGGATCACCTGGCGCTGGAGGTTCGAGAGGTCGACGACGTCGTTGTCGACGATGCCGAGCGTGCCGACGCCGGCCGCCGCAAGGTAGAGGGCCGTCGGCGCGCCGAGCCCGCCGGCGCCGAGCAGCAGCACTCTCGACTCGAGCAGCTTGATCTGGCCCTCGACGCCGACCTCCGGCATCAGCAGGTGGCGCGAGTAGCGGTCGCGCTGCTCGGCCGTCAGCGCCTTCGGCGTGGTGACCTCATAGCCGCGGTCCTTCCACAGCGCGATGCCGCCCGTCATCGAGGCGACTCTCGTGTAGCCGAGGTCCTCCGTCAGCGTGCGCGCGCCCCACGCCGAGCGGTTGCCGGAGGCGCAGTAGAGCACGACCCACGCGTCCTTGTCGGGCGCGGCGGCCTCGATGCGCGTCTCCAGGTAGGACTTCGGCACGTGCTTCGCGCCTGGGATGTGCGCGACGCCGAACTCGTCCGTCTCACGCACGTCGACGAGCACCATCCCGTTGCCGAGATGCTCGGCGACGACGGCGGGATCGACCTCTTCGATCTGGCTCTTGACTTGGCGGAGCAGCTCCGCGCCGGACGGGCTCATGCGAGAAAACTCCTCAAAGGGGGTCGGCTTTACGTGACTTCAGAAAGGATAGCGTGTCCGCGAGCGGCCGCGCACGCTCGCGAGATCCCGTGTACCCGCCGATATCGGGTGCAGACCCGATGCGCTTCGGCTCGCCGCGAGCCGATGCCGTGGACGGACCGGACTCGCCGACCATGCGCAACCCCTCACTGCTTGCACGCCTCTTGCTGCGCCGCCAGCTCACCGAGCTGGAGCGAGAGCACACGGCCGTCGAGCAGCTGCGCACGCGCGTGGCGGCCGAGCGCCGCGCGGCCGGCGCGGCCGCGATCCGCGCGCAGGAGCAGGAGCGCCAGCGGCTCGCGCAGGACCTTCACGACGAGGTCAACCAGGCGCTGACGGCGATCCTGCTGCGCCTGGAGGCGACGATCCAGGAGGCGCCGACCGAGCTGCAGGAGGAGCTGCGCGACACGAAGCGGCTCGCCGGGCAGGCGATGGAGGAACTGCTGCGACTCGCGCGTCGGCTGCGCCCGGCGGTGCTCGACGACCACGGGCTGATGCCGGCGCTGCACACCCAGGTGCGCGACTTCACCGAGCAGACCGGCATCCGCGCCACCTTCCACCCGCAGGGCTCGCCGGCGCGCCTCTCGCCCGAGCAGCAGCTCGCGATCTACCGCGTCACGCAGGAGGGGCTTTCCAACATCGCCCAGCACGCCTGCGCCCAGCGTGTGAGAGTCGAGCTGTCGTTCGTCGGCAGAACGGTGCTGCGGATCTCCGACGACGGCAGCGGCTTCACGCGACGCAGAAGCGACCGCCTCGGGATGGAGGGCATGCGCGAGCGCGCCCTGATGGCGGGTGGACATCTGTCCATCTGGTCCGAGGAGGGCGTCGGCACGCGCGTCGAGCTGACGATCTGACCTCTATCGGAACGATCGCGCCCCCAGCCACCATGCGGACGCTCATCGGCGACGACCATGGGATCGTGCGCAGCGGCCTGCGCCTGCTGCTCGAGCGCCAGCCGGACATCGAGGTCGTCGCCGAGGCGAGCGACGGCGTCGAGGCGTTCGAGCTCGCGCTCGCGACGCGGCCGGACCTGTGCGTGCTCGACGTCGGGATGCCGCGCATGACGGGCCTGCAGGCGACGCGCGAGATCCGCGCCCACCTGCCCGACACGCACGTCCTGATCGTCTCGATGCACGACGACGAGCGCTACCTGTTCGAGGCGCTGAAGGCCGGAGCAGCCGGCTACGTGCTCAAGCGCGAGGCCGACCAGGCGCTCGTCAGCGCCCTGCACGCGATCGCGCGCGGCGAGCCGTTCCTCACGAACGCGGCCGAGCGCACGCTGATCCGCCGCTGGATGGAGGAGGGCGCGCGCGGCCCGGACGAGCCGCTGACCGCGCGCGAGCAGCAGATCGTCAAGCTGATCGCCGAGGCGCATACGAACACGCAGATCGCCGCGACGCTGCACGTCTCCGAGAAGACGGTCGAGTCGCACCGCGCGAACGTGCTGCGCAAGCTCGGCATGCGCGACCGCGTCGAGCTTGTGCGCTATGCGATCCGGCGCGGGCTCGTCGAGGCGTAACGGCGCGTTTCAGGCGCTCGCCCTACCCTTCGGACGGTGCCCGCCCGCCTGCGCTTGACGCTCGCCGTCGCCGCCGTCTGCCTCGCTGCGGCGCTGACGGCCATCGTGCTGCTGGGCGGCAGCGACGGCGCCGCCGACACGGGCGCCGGTCCGACCGGCCTCAACGGCGCGCTCCGTCCGCCGGGGGCGCGCGCTGTCGACTTCCGCCTGCGCGACCAGGACGGCCGTACGGCGACGATGCGTGAGTACCGCGGCAGAACCGTCGTCGTCACGTTCATGTACTCGACGTGCAGAGACACCTGCCCGCTGACGGCACAGCAGATCCGCGGCGCGCTCGACGACCTCGGGCCGGCGGGATCGGTGCCCGTGGTGGTGATCAGCGTCGATCCGGCCGGCGACACGCCGCTGCACGTGAAGCAGTTCCTCGTCAAGCAGCACCTCGTGGGGCGGATGCGCTACCTGACCGGCACGCGCGCACAGCTCGCACGGGTCTGGCACGCGTTCGGGATCCGCCCGCAGGGAAGCGGCTTCGAGCACACCGCCTCCACGGTGATCGTCGACGGCGCCGGCCGGCAACGCGTCGGCTACCTGACGGATCAGCTCACGCCCGAGGCGCTGGCGGGCGATCTGCGGACGCTCGCCGCGCGCGGCGCCGCTCACGCAACGCGGTGAAGGCGAGCCCGCCGCCGAGCAGCAGGGCGGGCGCGGCGTAGATCAGCGAGACGTACCAGTGGCCGAAGTGGGCGAGCACGAGCACGGGGCGAAGGCTACCCTTGCTGCGCCATGCGCCCCCCCGCCGACTACGACGTGCTCGCGCCGCCGTTCCCGCGCCAGGGCGAGTGGGCGAACGTCGCGACGCTGCGCATGGATCAGCAGCGCGGCCGTCCGGTGCTCGTCGAGTTCTGGGACTTCTGCCGCGTCAACTCGCTGCGCACGCTGCCCTACCTGAAGGCATGGCACGAGCGCTACGCCGAGGCCGGGCTGCGCGTCGTGGGAGTTCACAGCGGCGGCTTCGAGATCTCGCGCGACCCAGACGCGGTGCGCGCGGCCGTCGCGCGGCTGGGGATCGCCTATCCCGTGCTGATCGACAGCGAGCTGGAGTGCTGGGACATGTACGGCATCCAGGGCTGGCCGAGTCGCTACCTGTGGGACGGCGAGCAGCGGCGGGCCCGCATGCACCGCGGGGGGGGGGGGGGCGGGGGGGTGGGGGGCCGGCTCCCCCCCCAGCGGCGGGGCGAGCGCGGGCCCGGGGCGGCCGGGCGG
>JBQCIQ010000050.1:0-11355 GCA_051953595.1 Conexibacter sp.
CCGCCGTCGTCCTCGCGCTCGTCGTCGGCGGGCTGGTCGCGCTGTCGCTGCTGCCGTTCGCGCTGCGCGGTGGGCGCTGGGACACCGCGCTCGGCGTCACGATCGGCTCGGGCCTCGGCTACGGCGCGACGAACGTCGCGACGAAGCTGTTCGGTGACGACGTCGGCCGCGGCCACTGGTCCTCCGCCGCCGTGTGGGCGGCCGTCGGGCTGCTCGCCGGTGCGGGGGCGCTGCTGACGGAGATGACGGCGTTCCAGCGGCTTGCTGCCACGACGGTCGTGCCGATCTCGTTCGCGGTGCAGACGTTCGTCCCGATCGCGCTCGAGCCGCTGTTCCTGCGCGAGCGCTGGGGCAGCGCCGCGCTCGCGGGCGCGCCCCTGCTCGCCGGCCTTGCGCTGAACCTCGGCGCGACCGTCGTGCTCGCGCGCAGCCGGGGCGTCAGCACGCTGGCGGCCGGCGGCGCGCGGTAGTCGGCATGTACGAGGAGATTCACCTAACATCCGCGCGCAATGAGCACGACTGAGCGCAAGATCCGCGTCGTCGTCGCGAAACCGGGCCTCGACGGTCACGATCGCGGCGCCAAGATCATCGCCCGCGCGCTGCGCGACGCCGGCATGGAGGTCATCTACACCGGCCTGCACCAGACGCCGGAGCAGATCGTCGAGACGGTGATCCAGGAGGACGCGGACGCGGTCGGGCTCTCGATCCTGTCGGGCGCGCACATGACGCTCGTCCCGCGGGTGGTCGAGCTGCTGAAGGCGCAGGACGTCGACGACGTGATCGTGACCGTCGGCGGCACGATCCCGGCCGACGACATCCCCGAGCTGAAGCAGCTCGGCGTGGCCGAGGTCTTCACGCCCGGCACGCCGACGCAGGACATCGTCGCGTTCGTGCGCGGCGCCGTCCGGACGTCTGCCTGACCGGCCGCTTCGGTCCCAGCTTGCCGGCATCCGCGCTCGGCGGCACGGTCCCCGAACGCTTCACGTCCGGTAGTGCGATTGACTGGTCAGTCAACGCGGTATCATCCGCCGCCGAACCACCACGAACACGCGTTTGCCTGTTTCCTTAGGAGGCACCGAGTTGAAGATTTGCGTCCTGGTCAAAGAGGTGCCGGACGCCGCCGTCGAGAAGCGCATCGACCCATCGACGGGGCGAATGGACCGCAGCGGGGAGAAGAACCTCAACCCGTATGACACGCACGCCATCGAGGCGGCGATGCAGATCAAGGAGGGCGGGGCGATCCCCGTCGAGGAGATCGTCGCCGTGACGATGGGCCCGGAGTCCGCCGTGCGCGCGCTCCACAAGGCCGTCTCGCTCGGAGCCGACCGCTCCGTGCACTTGACCGACCCCGCCCTCGCGGGCTCCGACGTCGCCGCCACGGGCTACGCGCTCGCGAAGGCGCTGGAGAGCGAGCAGCCGGACCTCGTCCTGCTCGGCCAGCAGTCGGACGACGGCGAGTGCTACACGATCGGCGCGGTCGTCGCCGACCACCTGAAGATGCCCTCGCTCACGCAGGTCATCAAGATGGACGTCGACGGCGGCGCGCTGCGCTGCGAGCGCCAGGCCGAGTACGGCTACGACACTGTCCAGGTGCAGCTGCCGGCCGTGATCTCGGTCGGCGACGCGATCAACGAGCCCCGGTATCCCTCGTTGAAGGCGATCATGGGCGCGAAGAAGAAGCCGCTCGACACGAAGGCATCCGGCGACGTCGGCATCGATGGCTCGCTCGTCGGCGCCGACGGCTCGCGCGTCGACTGCGGCGAGTTCAAGGCGCCGCCGGCCAAGTCCGCGGGCAAGATCATCGAGGACGAGGACACGAACGAGACGGTCGAGCAGATCATCGCCTGGCTCGACGAGAGGAAGTTGATCTGATCATGGGCGGAATCCTGGTCTACGTCCTCCACTACGAGGGCGCCTTCAACAAGAACTCGCTCGGCGCCGTCTCCGAGGGCGCGAAGCTCGCCGGCGAGCTCGGCACCACCTGCGACGCGGTCGTCGTCGGCGGCTCCGACCTCACGAACGACCTCTGCGCCACGCTCGGCAGCTACGGCGCCAAGCGCGTCTTCAAGGCTGAGGGCGCGGAGGGCCTTGCGCAGCCGGTCGTCGACGTGATGGCCAAGGTCATCGACGAGAACGGCCACAGCTACGCGCTGTTCGGCGGCGGCCTGCTCGGCTTCGAGATCGGCGCCGGCCTCGCCGCGCGCAAGCAGGCGGGCGTGACGATGGAGGTCACGGGCGTCGCGGTCGAGGGCGGCAAGCTCGTCGCCGAGCGCCCGATCCTCGGCGACTCGCAGATCTCGCGCTCGAAGTACAAGGGCGACCTCGGGATCATCATCGGCCGCATCAACGCGTTCGAGATCAAGGAGACCGGCGGCGGGGCGGCTGAGGTCGTCGACGTCGCGGTCGACTACTCGCCGTGGTCGAACCAGGCGACGATGGTCCAGCGCGGCGAGCAGCGCGGCGCCGACGTGAACATCGAGGACGCCGACATCCTCGTCGCCGGCGGCCGCGGCCTCGGCAAGGCCGAAGGCTTCCAGATGTGCGAGGAGCTGGCCGGCGCGTTCGGCGGCGCCGTCGCCGCCACGCGTGCGGTCGTCGACGCCGGCTGGTACCCCTACGCCGCGCAGATCGGCCAGACGGGCAAGACCGTCGCGCCGAAGCTGTACCTCGCGGCGGGCATCTCCGGCGCGATCCAGCACAAGGTCGGCATGCAGGCCTCGGAGAACATCGTGGCGATCAACAAGGACGCGAACGCCCCGATCTTCGAGTTCTCCGACCTCGGCATCGTCGGCGACCTCAACAAGATCCTGCCGAAGCTCACCGAGGCCGTGAAGGCCAAGAAGGGAGCGTAAGACCGTGTCCGCCAGCAGCAGCAACGGCATCGGCAAGGCGAACGGCAAGGTCGTCCCGGCGGCGTACCCGCCGCCGGTCGACTCGCCGAAGGAGTTCATCAAGCGCGGCCTCGACGCCGAGGACGAGCTGATCGAGGTCGGCGTCGCGATCGTGGGCGGCGGGACCGCCGGCCTCGCGTGCGCCAACCGGCTGCTCCAGCTGCTGGCGGACGACCCCGACCTGATGGAGCGCCTCGGCGAGGTGCCCGTCGCGGTCATCGAGAAGGCGAAGACCTGCGGCGGCCACAACCTGTCCGGGGCGGTCATGCGCCCCGGGCCGCTGCAGGAGCTGTTCCCCGAGCTGACGCGCGAGGACTGGCGCAAGGAGGGCTTCGCCTTCGGCGAGGTCACGAAGGAGGCCGTCTACATGACGCCGACCTCCAAGCTCGCGCTGCGCGTCCCGACGCCGCCGCCGTTCAAGAATCACGGCAACGAGATCGTCTCCGTCTCCGCGCTGGCGCGCTACCAGCAGCGCCAGGCGGAGGAGGGCGGCGCCTACGTCCTGACCGAGACCTCGGCGACGCAGCTGATCGTCGAGGAGGGGCGCGTCGTCGGCGTGCGCTCGGGCGACAAGGGCCGCGGCAAGGAGGGCGAGCCGCTTGGCAACTTCGAGCCCGGCACCGACATCAAGGCGAAGTGCGTCGTGCTGGCGGAGGGCTGCTGGGGCCACCTCACCGGCGCCGCGATCCGCGAGTTCGACCTCGCCGACGGCCGCGAGCCGCAGGTGTGGGAGCTCGGCGTCAAGGAGGTCTGGAAGGTCCCCAAGCCGCTCGACCGCCTGATCCACACGGTCGGTCCGTGGCCGGCGAAGATCCCCGGCAAGTACGGCCAGGTCGGCGGCACGTGGCTCTACCCGATGAAGGACGAGAGAACCGGGGATCACCTGGTGTCGCTCGGCTTCGTGATCGGGCTCGAGTACGCGGACGCGACGACCTCCGCCCACGACATGCTGCAGGCGTTCAAGCTGCACCCGCTCGTGAGAAAGATCCTCGACGGCGGCGAGCGCGTCGCGTTGGGCGCGAAGGCGCTCCCGGGCGGCGGCTACTGGTCGATGCCGAAGCTGTCGATGCCCGGCGCCGTGATCGTCGGCGACGCCGGCGGCATGGTCGACACGGCCGCGCTCAAGGGCGTCCACCACTGCATCAACTCCGGCAAGCTCGCGGCGGAGGCGATCTTCAGAGGCCTCAAGAACGGCGAGACGTCGTTCGAGTCCTACGAGTACGCGATCGAGGACTCGGTCACCGGCAGAGAGCTCTACCAGGTGCGCAACCTGCGCCAGCCGTTCCAGAAGGGCTTCCTCAAGGGCGGCCCGCTCGTCAACCTCGCGATCGCGACGAGAGGCAAGCTGCCCCCGGGCCGTCTCGCGTGGCACCGCAACGACGAGAAGCCGATGTTCATCGGCAACACCTGGAAGCGGTATCCGAAGCCGGACGGCAGATACACGTTCGACAAGCTGTCGTCGGTCTTCATCACCGGCAACGCGACGCGCGACGACGCGCCCAACCACATCCGCGTGCAGAAGCACGTCCCGCGCGAGGTCGCGGAGACGTGGAAGTGGATGTGCCCGGCGGGGGTCTACGAGATCCCCGAGGACGCGCCGGAGACCGGTCCCGTCGACGTGATCGTCAACTACACGAACTGCGTGCAGTGCGGGGCGATCACCGCCAAGGGCGGGCGTCTGACGACGCCCGAGGGCGGCGACGGGCCGCTGTACCAGATCACCTGAGCAACTTCCCTGCGGCGGGGCGGTTAAGGGCCACGAAGATGGTCGCCCGCCTCGCCGTACTGCTCTCCCTCGCGCTCCTGCTCGTCGCCGCGCCTGCGCGCGGCGCCGCCGCTCCGTCCGCCGGCCCCGCCGGCGCGCGTCTCACCGCCTGCCACCGCTCCCCGGCGATCGACCAGCGCGTCGCGACGGTCGGCACGTGGATGCGCCCGATCCCGGGCAGCAGCCACCTCGCCGTCAAGCTCGACCTGTGGGAGCGGTCCCCCGGCCACCGCTGGACGCTGCGCGCCGACGTGCCGGGCCTCGGGAGCTGGGTGACGCCGAGCGACGCGAGCCTCGGCTCGAGCGCCGGCGACGTCTTCAAGTACCGGCAGGCGGTCGGGCGGCTGGAGGTCCCCGCCGCATACCGCTTCCACGTCGCCTTCCGCTGGCTCGATGCCGCCGGGAACGTCGTGCGCGAGGCCGACCGCACCACCGCGGCCTGCCGCCAGCCCGACCTGCGGCCGGACCTGGTGCTGCTCTCGGTGGACGCCGCGCCCGCCGGCGATGGCTCGGTCCGGTACGTCGTCCGGGTGGGCAACGACGGGGAGAGCGCGGTCGCGCGGGCGGTCGTCGCCGCCACGCTGCCCGGCGACGCCGCTCCCGGTCTGCACACGAGAACGGTCCGTGCGCTCGCGCCGGGCGCCACCGCGGTCGTCCGCTTCACCGGCCCCGGCTGCGCCGCCGGCGAGCAGCCCGCCTCCTTCGTCGCCGACCCGGCGAACGCGATCGACGAGGCCGACGAGACGAACAACGGAGTGACCGCGGTCTGCCCGGCCCCGTAGCGTCGCTACACTGGACCGACGATGAAGACTGAAATCCATCCCACGTACCGCGAGGCGCACGTCCGCTGCACCTGCGGCAACGAGTTCACGACGCGCTCTGTCGACAGAGAGATCCACGTCGAGATCTGCTCGAACTGCCATCCCTTCTACACGGGCCGTCAGAAGCTCGTCGACACCGGTGGTCGCGTCGAACGCTTCCAGCGCCGCGCGGCCAAGCGCCGAGCGGGCGCCGGCGCGTAACGCGCGACGCCGCCTTCGGGGGAAGCGGTGAGCGTCGCCGACAAGCCGACTGAGCCGGTCGAGGCCTCGGCCCCGGCCGGCCAGCTCCGCGCAGGCCGAGACGCCCCGGTCGGGGGTCAGGCCGTGCTCGAGGGCGTGATGATGCGCGGCATCAGAACGTGGGCCGTCGCGGTCCGCAAGCCTTCGGCCGAGCAGCTTGCCACGCACAGAGAAGGCCTCGACCCGGAGGAGGCGGCCGAGGGCGAGATCGGCGTCACGGTCGAGCCGCTCGAGTCCTGGCTCAGACGCCATCGGGCGCTGCGCCTCCCGATCATCCGCGGCGTCGTCGCGCTCGGCGAGTCGCTGAAGATCGGCTTCAGAGCGCTCGGCATCTCCGCCAACGCGCAGCTGCCCGAGGAGGAGCAGGAGATCTCCGGCGGCATGTGGGCCGGCACGATCGTGGTGTCGGTGCTGCTGGCCGTAGGGCTCTTCTTCCTGATCCCGGTCGGCGTCACGTCGCTGATCAAGGATCAGCTCAACTCCTCGTTCCTCTTCTGGCTCGTCGAGGGCCTGCTGCGCACGGCGATCTTCCTCGGCTACCTGCTGGCGCTCAGTCGCCTGCGCGACCTCCGGCGGGTGTTCGAGTATCACGGGGCCGAGCACAAGACGATCTCCTGCTTCGAGTCGGGCCTCGACCTCACTCCGGCGAACGCCGAGAAGTTCTCCCGCCTCCACCCGCGCTGCGGCACGACCTTCCTGCTGCTCGTGATGGTGGTGGCGATCTTCGTCTTCGCCCCGATCGGGCTGCCCGCCTGGTACTGGCTGCTCGTCACGCGCGTCGTCGGCGTTCCCCTGATCGCCGGCATCTCCTTCGAGCTGATCAAGCTCTCCGGCAGACAGCGCCACCGCCGCTGGGTGCGGGCGATCATGTGGCCCGGGATCCAGCTGCAATACCTCACCACCCGCGAACCCGACCGCGCCCAGCTCGCCGTCGCGATCGCCGCTCTCAACGCCGTGCTGGAGGCCGAGCCCGACCTCCTCACCACCGACGCCAGAAGCCTCATCGGCGTCGAGGTCGTCGCCTAACGGGGCGAATTCCGCCAGCTGTGTGCATCTGAGTCGGTATTCCGACTCTGCCGCACACAGATCAAGTGATTGGGACGCTGGCGGCGAGACAGTGGGGTGTGGTCTCTCGCGGCCAGCTCCTCGATGCGAGCGTGTCACCGACGACGATCGGAGACCGGGTCCGCAGCGGGCGCCTGATCCGCCTGCATCGAGGGGTGTACGCGGTCGGACACGCGCGGCTCCGACGGGAGGGCCACTGGCTCGCCGCGGTGTTGGCTGTGGGACCCGGGGCGGTGGTGAGTCACCGGGATGCCGCCGGGCTGCACGGTCTGCGGCCTGCCAACCACACCCGCATCGACGTCTCGACGGCGGCCCGGGCGCGGTCGTCGGAGAAAATCACCGTCCACCGCACCCGCTCCCTCGATGCCCAGGACGTCACGACGGTCGAAGGCATCCCAACCACGACGGTGGCTCGCACGCTCGTCGACCTCGCGGGCATCGTCCCGCACGACCACCTCACCAAGGCGATCAAGGAGGCCGAGCGGCGGCGCACCTTCGACCTGAGAGCCGTCCAGGCCGCCATGGCCCGCACACGAGGCCGCAGCGGCCGAGGCCATAGAGCGCTCAAACAGGCCATCGAGGAATACGCAAACCTCGGTCTCTCCGCCACCGACTCCGCCCTCGAGGATGCCTTTCACCGGCTGGTGAAGCGAGCGGGCCTGCCGAGTCCGGCGATCAACGCCATCGTGGAGGGGTTCAAAGTCGATGCTGTGTGGCGAACCCAACGCATCGCGGTCGAGCTGGACGGCTGGGCCTGGCACCACACGCGCGACGCGTTCCAGAAGGACCGCGAGCGGGACCAGAAGCTGACCGCCGCCGGCTGGCGGGTCGTGCGCTTCACGTACAACCAGGTGACGCACCGACCCGACCACGTCACCGGCACCCTGCGTAGACTCGGACTCGCACGATGATCGAGCAGCTGGTCGAACAGATCGAGGCGCGCTTCGCGGAGCTGGAGCGCCAGATGGCGGACCCCGAGGTGATCGGGGACCGCGAGCGCTACGCCGAAGTCGGGCGCGAGTACGCGAACCTGGAGGACGCCGCGAAGCTCGCGCAGGAGTGGCGCCGCGCGGTCGACGACGAGGCCGGAGCGCGCGAGCTGCTGGCGGACGACGACGACCCGGAGCTGCGCGAGATGGCGGCCGCCGCACGCGAGCGGATCGACGCGCTCGACGAGGAGATCCGCCTCGCGATGGTCGAGCCCGACCCGAACGACGAGAAGAACGTGATCGTCGAGATCCGCCCCGGCGCCGGCGGCGACGAGGCGGGCCTGTTCGCCGGCGACCTCTACCGCATGTTCAACCGCTACGCCGAGCGCAAGGGCTTCCAGACCGAGGCGCTGTCCGAGGGTGACGGCCAGTACGCGTTCGCGATCAAGGGCTCCGGCGCCTACAGCGTCTTCAAGTACGAGGGCGGCACGCATCGCGTCCAGCGCGTCCCGGAGACGGAGACGCAGGGCCGCATCCACACGTCCACGGCAACCGTCGCGGTGTTGCCGGAGGCCGAAGACGTCGACGTCGAGATCAACGAGTCCGACCTGCAGATCGACGTCTACAGGAGCAGCGGCCCCGGCGGCCAGTCCGTCAATACGACGGACTCGGCGGTGCGCATCACGCACAGGCCGAGCGGCATCGTCGTCTCGATGCAGGACGAGAAGTCGCAGCTGCAGAACCGCGAGAAGGCGATGCGCGTCCTGCGCGCGCGCCTCTACGAGAGGGCCCTGGCCGAGCAGCAGGCGGCGCTGGCGGCCGACCGCCTCGCGCAGGTCGGCTCCGGCGAACGCGCCGAGAAGATCCGCACGTACAACTTCCCGCAGGGCCGCGTGACGGACCACCGCATCAAGCTCACGGTCCACAACATCGACGCCGTCCTCGGCGGCGAGCTGGACGAGCTGACGGCCGCCCTGCAGGACGACGACAAGCGCCGCCGGCTGGAGGCCCAGGCGGTTGCCTGACCCGGCCGCCGTGGACTTCGCGGCTGGCCCGTCGGTGCGCATGTCGCTCGCGATCGCGACGGCGGAGCTGCGCGACGCCGGCTGCGAGTCGCCGCGCCTCGACGCCGAGCTGCTGCTCGCCGGCGCGATGGGGACCACCCGCACGCGGCTGCACCTCTCGCCGGAGCAAGAGCTGACACTCGCGGAGTCGGACCGCTTCGCCGAGCTGCTGCGCCGCCGCCGGGCGCGCGAGCCGGTCGCCTATCTGCTGGGGACGCGCGCGTTCCGCCACATCGACCTGACCGTCGACGCGCGCGTGCTCGTGCCGCGGCCCGAGACGGAGCTGCTGGTCGAGGTCGCGCTCGCGCTGCCGCGTGGCGCGCGCGTGGCGGACGTGGGGACCGGCAGCGGGGCGGTCGCGCTCGCGCTCAAGCACGAGCGGCCAGACCTGCACGTGACCGCGACGGACGTCAGCGAGGACGCGCTCGCCGTGGCGCGCGCGAACGCGGAGCGGCTCGGGCTCGACGTGGCGTTCGCGCACGGCGACCTGTTCGCCCCGCTCGACGGCGTCCCGCTCGACGCCATCCTCAGCAACCCGCCGTACGTGGCCGACCACGCGCAGCTCGCGCCGGAGCTAGACCACGAGCCCGGCGGCGCGCTGTTCGCCGGACCTGACGGGCTCGACGTGCTGCGCCGGCTCGCGCCCGCCGCCGCGGCACGCGCGCCGTTCGTGGCGTTCGAGGTCGGTGCCGGACAGGCCGGGGCGGTCGGCGCGCTGCTGCGCGCCGCCGGCATGCGGGTCGAGACGCACAAGGACCTCGCCGGGATCGAGCGCGTGGTGGTGGGGCGGCGGTGAACGACGCCGAGGCGTTCAGCGCGTGCATCGCAGACGGCGGCGTGGCCGTCTTCCCGGCCGACACGGTCTACGGACTGGCGTGCGATCCCGAGAACGCCGATGCGGTCGCGAAGCTCTACGCCCTCAAGGGCCGACCGCCCGACAAGCCGGCCGCGGTCATGTGGTTCGACCGCGACGCGGCGCTCGCGGAGCTGACCGAGCTGGGCCCGCGGACCCGTGCCGCCATGGAGGCGCTTACTCCGGGCGGGGTGACGTTGCTCGTTCCGAACCCACGTGGTCGGTTTCCCCTCGCGGCTGGTCCGGCTGGGGAGGGGGGAGCGCTGGGGGTGCGCATCCCGATCGTGCCCCAGCTCCAGACCGTTCCCCTCGTGGTCCTCCAATCGAGCGCCAACCACGCCGGCGGTGCAGATGCGCGAGAGGTGCGAGCCGTTCCGGAGGCGATTCGACAGGGGGCCGACCTCGTCCTCGACGCCGGCGAGCTGCCCGGCACGTCGTCGACCGTGATCGACCTGCAGCGCTTCGAGGACACCGGCGAGTGGAGCATCCTCCGCGAAGGTGCCGCGGCGGCCGAGGAGGTCGCCAGGACGCTTGGTATCGTCGGCCGCCCATGAGGATCGCACTCGCCTCCGATCACGCCGGCTTCGCGCTCAAGGAGCATCTGGTCGCCGCGCTCGCGGCCGCCGGTCACGACGTGGTCGACGTCGGCACCGACTCAGCCGAGTCCGTCGACTACCCGCGCTACGCGGCGCCGGCCGCGCGCATGGTCGCCGAGGGCGAGGCCGATCGTGGGGTGCTCGTGTGCGGCTCCGGGAACGGCGTCGCGATCGTCGCCAACAAGCTCCCGGGCGTCCGCGCCGTCAACGCGCACGACGCCGACGAGGCCGAGATGTGCCGTCGTCACAACGACGCGAACGTCGTAACGCTGTCGGGCGCGCGCCTCGACCCCGACACCGCCGAGGCGATCGTCCAGACCTTCCTCACGACCGACTTCGACGGCGGGCGGCACGCGCGGCGCGTGGACCAGATCGCCGCCCTCGAGACCCCTGCCACCGCGACGGAGACCGCATGACCGAGCTGCCGCCCGACTACTTCACCCGCCCGCTCGCCGACGTCGACCCGGAGATCGCCGACGTGCTCGCGAAGGAGCTGGAGCGGCAGCAGCGCACGCTGGAGATGATCGCCTCCGAGAACTTCGTGCCGCAGGCGGTGCTCGACTGTCAGGGCAGCGTGTTGACGAACAAGTACGCCGAGGGCTACCCGGGCCGGCGCTACTACGGTGGCTGCGAGTTCGTCGACATCGCCGAGCAGCTGGCGATCGATCGCGCGAAGGAGCTGTTCGGCGCCGAGCACGCGAACGTCCAGCCGCATTCGGGCGCGCAGGCCAACACGGCCGTCTACCACGCGCTCCTGCAGCCGGGCGACACGATCATGGGGCTGGAGCTGGCGCACGGCGGCCACCTCACGCACGGCATGAGAATCAACGTTTCCGGCCGCCTCTACGACATCGCGCCCTACCAGGTCGACCGCGCGACGAGCCTGATCGACATGGACGAGGTCGCGCGGATCGCGCGCGAGCGCAAGCCGAAGATGCTGCTCGCCGGCTGGTCGGCCGACCCGCGCCAGCTCGACTTCGCGCGCTTCCGCGAGATCGCCGACGAGGTCGGCGCGCTGCTGATGGTCGACATGGCGCACTTCGCCGGCCTCGTCGCCGCCGGCCTGCACCCGAGCCCCGTGCCGCACGCGCACGTCGTCACGTCCACGACGCACAAGACGATCGGCGGCGG
>JBQCIQ010000051.1:0-11759 GCA_051953595.1 Conexibacter sp.
GGCGTCGGTGAAGATCGCCAGCTGGCTGATCAGGATCTCCGCGGCCTCGCGCAGCGCGGCGTGCGGGTCGATCGAGCCGTCCGTTTCGATGTCGAGCGTCAGCTTGTCGAAGTCCGTCTTCTGCCCGACGCGCGCCTGCTCGACCGCGTAGGCCACGCGGCGCACCGGAGAGAAGATCGAGTCGATCGGGATCACGCCGATCGGCTGATCGGCGGACTTGTTCTCCTCCGCCGGGCGGTAGCCGCGGCCGCGGCCGATCGTCAGGTAGACCTCGAGCTTGGTTCTTCTCTCGAGCGTCGCGATGTGCGCGTCCGGGTTGAGGATCTCGACGCCCGAGGGCAGGTCGATGTCCTTCGCCGTGATCTCGCCCGGCCCCGTGACGACGAGCGGGGCCTCGATCTCCGTCGCGTCGGAGTGCATGCGGCAGACGACGCCCTTGAGGTTGAGGACGATGTCGGTCACGTCCTCCTTGACGCCGGCGATCGTCGAGAACTCGTGCGCGACGCCCTCGATGCGGACGCTCGTCACCGCAGCGCCCGCAAGCGAGCTCAGCAGCACGCGCCGCAGCGAGTTGCCGAACGTGTAGCCGAACCCGCGGTCGAGCGGCTCGATCGTGAAGGAACCGCGGTTCTCCTCGACGGTCTCGGTGGTGATTCGGGGGACTTGGAAATCGAGCATCGGGGTCGGTCCTAACGTCGTCGTGTCATGAGCGCCGCCCGGGGGCGGTCATGGGCGCGCGCCGGGCGGCCGTCGATCGAGTCGGCCGCGGCGCGCGAGTCCGGCTTACTTCGAGTAGAGCTCGACGATCAGCTGCTCCAGCACCGGCGCGGCGATCTCCCGCCGCTCGGGCTTGCGCAGCACCTTCGCCGTCAGCGCGTCGTGATCGGCCTGCAGCCACGCCGGCACCTGGCCGGTCAGCTCCGTCGCGTCGCGGATCGTCTGCGACGCGCCGCTGGAGGCCTTGACGGCGATCACGTCGCCGTCACGCAGCTGATAGCTCGGGATGTCGACGCGCTTGCCGTTGATCGTCCAGTGCCCGTGGCGGATCAGCTGACGGGCCTGGCGGCGCGAGGCGGCGAAGCCGAGGCGCACGAGCACGTTGTCGAAGCGGCACTCGAGCATGCGCAGCAGGTTCTCGCCGGTGATGCCCGGCTGACGGCTGGCCTTCTCGTAGTACGCGCGGAACTGACGCTCGAGCACGCCGTAGTAGCGACGCGCCTTCTGCTTCTCGCGCAGCTGGACGCGGTACTCGCTCTGTCTCTGGCGCCCGCGGCCGTGGTCGCCGGGCGGGTACGCGCGACGCTCGACGCCGCACTTGTCGGTGAGGCAGCGCTCGCCCTTGAGGAAGAGCTTCTGCCCCTCCCGCCGGCACTGCTTGCACTGTGGGCTGGTGTCTCGTGCCATGGCGGCGACTCCCCTAGACGCGCCGCCGCTTGCGCGGCCGGCAGCCGTTGTGGGCCTGCGGGGTCACGTCGCGAACCGCGGTCACCTCGAGGCCGGCGGCCTGGAGCGAGCGGATCGCGGTCTCACGGCCGGAGCCGGGACCCTTGACGAAGACCTCGACCTTCTGCAGGCCGTGCTCGATGCCCTTGCGGGCAGCCGCGTCGGCCGTCACCTGCGCGGCGAAGGGCGTCGACTTGCGCGAGCCCTTGAAGCCGGCGCCGCCGGCGGACTCCCACGCGATCACGTTCCCCTCGCGGTCGGTCAGCGAGACGATCGTGTTGTTGAAGCTCGTCTTGATGTGCGCCTGGCCGACCGGGATGTTCTTGCGGACTCTGCGGCGGCCGCGCTGCGGGCGCTTCGGTGCTGGACTCACTTACTTCTTCCCCGCCTTCTTCTTGCCGGCCACCTGCATGCGCTTCGGGCCCTTGCGCGTGCGCGCGTTCGTCTTGGTTCTCTGGCCCCGGACCGTGAGGCCGCGTCGGTGGCGCAGGCCGCGGTAGCAGCCGATCTCCATCAGCCGCTTGACGTTCTGCGAGCGCTCGCGGCGCAGATCGCCCTCGACCATGAGGTCTCTGTCGATCTGGTCGCGGAGCTTGGAGACCTCGTCCTCGGTGAGGTCGCGGACGTAGGTGTCCGGCGAGATGCCCAGTTCGGCGAGAAGCTTGTTCGACTGCGACCGGCCGATCCCGTAGATGTACGTCAGACCGATCTCGACGCGCTTGTTCAGCGGGATGTTGATGCCTGAGATGCGAGCCATCGCGCGTGCCCTACCCCTGTCGCTGCTTGTGACGGGGGTTCGAGCAGATGACCAGCACGCGCCCGTGGCGGCGGATGATCTTGCACTTCTCGCACATCGGCTTGACCGACGGTCGTACCTTCATGATCCCTTTCGGCTGGTTCCAGTCGCCGCGGCTCTGGCAACCGGAGCGGCTGCCGCTACCACGTCGAGGACTTCACGCAGCACGGAGGCATGCGACTCCGAGCGCGACGAGGAAGAGTAGCAAAGCAGGAGCGTGAGGCGCGGCGTACTAGGCGGCCGCGCGCGTGCCGTGCTCGTGCCACGGCGTCAGGACCCGCGGACCGTCGGCGGTGATCGCGATCGTGAACTCGAAGTGGGCCGCCAGCGAGCCGTCCTGCGTGAAGATCGACCAGTGGTCGTCGGCCATCCGCACCAGGTGGCGGCCGGCCGTCACCATCGGCTCGATCGCCAGCACCATCCCCTCCTCCAGCCGCGGGCCGCGGCCGGGCGGACCGTAGTTGGGGATCTGCGGATCCTCGTGCATGTCGCGGCCGATCCCGTGACCGACGAGCGAACGGATGATCGAGAAGCCCTCCGCCTCGACGTACGTCTGGATCGCATGCGAGATGTCGCCGAGGCGGTTGCCCACGACGCACTGGGGCACCGCCGCGAACAGCGAGCCTTCGGTCACGTCGAGCAGCTTCTGCGCGACCGGCGTGATCGGCCCGACGGCGAAGGTGCGCGCCGCGTCGGCGACCCACCCGTCGAGCACCACGCCGACGTCGACCGACAGGATGTCGCCGCGCTCCAGCTTGTACTTCCCCGGGATCCCGTGCACGACCATCGCGTTCGGGGAGGCGCAGATCGAGCCGGGGAAGCCGCGGTAGCCCTTGAACGCTGGCACGGCCCCCTGCGAACGGATGAAGCGCTCGGCCGCCTCGTCGAGCTCCTGCGTCGTGACGCCCGGACGGATCTTGCCCTCGACCAACTCCAGCGTGCGGACGAGGATGTCACCCGCCGCGGCCATCTTGTCGATCTGCTCTGGCGTCTTCTTGACGATCACAGCGTCTCTTCGAGGCGCAGCGTCGCGAGCACTGCGCGGACGTGGTCGTGCACCTCGGTGGGGCTGCGGGTCCCGTCGATCCGGCGCAGCAGGCCACGCTCGTCGTAGTAGGCGACGAGCGGCTCGGTCTCGGCGTGGTAGACCTCGAGCCGCTTCTGGACGACTTCCGGCTTGTCGTCGTCGCGCTGGATCAGGCGCGAGCCGTCGACGTCGCAGCGTCCTTCGTGCTTCGGCGGATCGCTCTCGACGTGGTACACGCGGCCGGTCTTGACGCTCACCCGCCGGCCCGAGATGCGGTTCACCAGCACCTCGTCGGGGACGTCGAACAGCAGCACCGCCGTGATGCGGCGGCCGAGCTTGTCGAACGCCTCACCGAGCGCGTCGGCCTGCGCGCGCGTGCGCGGGAAGCCGTCGAGGATGAAGCCGTCACGCGCGTCCTCGGCGCCGATGCGGTCGACGATCAGGTCGATCACAAGCTCGTCCGGAACCAGCTCGCCCGCGTCCATGAACTGCTTGGCCTTCACCCCAAGCTGGGTCCCCTCTTTGACGGCCGCGCGCAGGATGTCCCCCGTCGCCGCATACGGCAGGCGGAAGTCTTCCTGCAGGCGGGCCGCCTGCGTGCCCTTCCCGGCGCCGGGGGGGCCGAAGAGGATGAGGTTCAGCTCGCTCACGGAGAGCGAAACGTACTAGACCGGGAAGCCGCCCGCCGGTCGGACTACTTCAGGAAGCCCTCGTAGTTGCGCATCATCAGCTGCGCCTCGAGCTGCTTCATGGTGTCGAGCGCGACTGCCACCACGATCAGCAGTGAGGTGCCACCGAAGAAGAAGTTCGCGTTCGTCGAGTTGAGCAGCACCGTCGGGAGCGCCGCGACGGCGGCGAGGAACAGCGCGCCCGGGAATGTCAGGCGGGCCAGAATGCGGTCGAGGAACTCGGCCGTGGGCCGTCCCGGCCGCACGCCGGGGATGAAGCCGCCGTAGCGCTTGAGGTTGTCCGCCTGCTCGATCGGGTTGAACGTGACCGCGGTGTAGAAGTAGGTGAAGGCGATGATCAGGATCGTCTCGCCGATCAGGTAGGGCGCGTTCCCGGGGTTGAAGAAGTTCGCCATGTGATGCGCCCACGGCTGGTTGATGAGCTGGCCGACCGTCGGCGGGAACGCCATCAGCGAGGCGGCGAAGATGACCGGGATGACGCCGGCCATGTTCACGCGCAGCGGCAGATAGGTCTGGCCACCCTGCGTCATGCGCTGGCCAATCACGCGGCGCGCGTACTGCACCGGGATGCGGCGCTGCCCCTCCTGCACGAACACGACCGCGGCGATCACCCCGAGCGCGAGGAACGGCATCATCACCTTGAAGACCGGGTCGGGGCTCGTCCACCACGCCTGCAGGCCGTGCGGCAGGCGCGCGACGATCGACGCGAAGATCATCAGCGAGATGCCGTTGCCGATCCCGCGCTGGGTGATCAGCTCGCCCATCCACATCACGAGCATGCAGCCCGCCGTGAGCGAGACGGCGATCAGGATCAGCTTCGAGATGCCGAAGTTCTGCACGACCTCGGCGCCGGTCTGGCTCTGCAGCGAGCGGAACAGGAAGACGTACGCTATGGACTGCGCGCCGGCGAGGCCGACCGTCAGGTAGCGCGTGTACTGCGTGATCCGCTGCGTGCCGATCTCGCCCTCTCTCTGCAGCTGCTCGAGCGACGGCACGACGACCGTCAGCAGCTGCATGATGATCGAGGCGGTGATGTAGGGCATGATCCCGAGCGCGAACAGCGCGATCCGGGACAGCCCGCCGCCCGAGAAGATGTTGAGGAAGTTGAGGATCCCGCCGTTCGAGAAGTTCCTCTGGATCTCGTCGACCGCCTGGGTGTTGACCCCTGGGGCCGGTATGTGCGCCCCGAGCCGGTAGAGGCCGAGCAGCGCCGCGGTGAACGCCAGCTTCTTGCGGATGTCCGCGACTGTGAAAGCGCTCAGGATCGTCGCGAGCATGCTCGAGTCCCCCTACTCGACTACTCGATGATCTGGCAGGTTCCCCCAGCGGCCTCGATGCGCTCGCGCGCGGCCGCACTGAAGGCGTGGGCGTGGACGGTCAGCGGCTTGGTGATCTCGCCCTTCGCGAGCACCTTCACCGGGATGCCTCTGCGCGTCGCGAGGTTTCTCGCGTTCAGCGCCTCCAGCGTCACCTCGGCGCCCGACTCGAAGCGCGCGTCGAGGTCGAGCAGGTTGACCGGCTGCGTGTGCGTGCGGAACGGCTCGAACGGCATCGACTTCTTCATGTGCGGACCGCGCAGCTTGCGCATCCGCATGTGGATCGGCATCTGGCCGCCCTCGAAGCGGGCGCGGTCCTTCGCGCCGGAGCGCGAGCCGTAGCCCTTCTGGCCGCGGCCGGACGTCTTGCCGGTGCCGGAGCCCTCGCCGCGGCCGACGCGCTTGCGCGCCTTGCGGCTGCCAGGGGCCGGTCTCAGGTTGTGCAGGCCGATGCGCTCCTCGCGCTCCTCGACTCTCTCGGGTGCCTTGGCGGGGCTCATGCGGCCTCCTCGACCTTCACGAGATGACGGACCGTATGGACCATGCCGCGCAGGGCCGGCGTGTCTCTCTGCTCGACGGTGTGGCCGATGCGGCGCAGGCCGATCGAGCGCAGCGTGTCGAGCTGGCGCTTGTCGGAGCCGTTGCGCGACTTGACCTGCGTGATCTTGACGGTGCTCACGCCTCGTCCTCCCCGGCGCCCACGGCGACCGGCTCGACGGGCTCGCCTTCGGCCGGCGCGGCTGCGTCCTCGGCCGTCAGCTCGGCGGTGGCCTGGTTGCGGTTCGGGTCCAGGCCCAGCACCGCGTCGACGGACAGGCCGCGCAGGTCCGCGACCTCCTCCGGACGGCGCAGGCCCTCGAGGCCGGCCATCGTCGCCTTCACGAGGTTGATCGGGTTCTGCGTCCCGAGGCTCTTGGAGAGGATGTCGTGGATCCCCGCCAGCTCCAGCACCGCGCGCACGCCGCCGCCGGCGATCACGCCGGTACCGGGCGAGGCCGGCTTGAGCAGCACACGACCCGAGCCGAAGATGCCGAGCGTCTGGTGCGTGATCGTCGAGCCGTGCTTCGGCACGCGGATGAGGTTCTTCTTCGCGCGCTCCACGCCCTTCTGGATCGCGACCGGGACCTCGTTCGCCTTGCCGTAGCCGACGCCGACGATCTCGCGCTCGTCGCCGACGACCACGAGGGCCGTGAACGAGAAGCGACGGCCGCCCTTGACGACCTTCGCCACGCGGTTGATCTCCACGACGCGCTCTTGCAGGTCGAGGCCGGCGGCGGATACAGATCGGTCGAGTCCGAGTGCCATGAAGTTCCTGAGGGTAGCGGTTCGAAGCTGGTCGGTCGGTGGTTAGAAGGCCAGGCCGCCCTCGCGGGCGCCCTCCGCGAGCGCCTGCACGCGGCCGTGGTACTGGTAGCCGCCGCGGTCGAAGACAGCCTCGCTGATGCCGGCTGCCTTGGCGCGCTCGGCCAGCAGCTCGCCGACGCGCTTGGCCTGGTCGCCGCGCGACAGGCCGCGCAGCTCCGCCTCGGTCCAGTTGACCGCCGCGAGCGTGCGCCCGGCGTCGTCGTCGATGAGCTGCGCGCTGATCCCGCGGTTCGAGCGGAACACCGAGATGCGGGGCCGCTCGGCCGTGCCGTGGATCTTGGCGCGTACGCGACGGCGGCGCTTGAGCCGCCGCGCGGGAGCAGTGAGAACGGTCATGCGCGCTTCCCGACCTTCCGGGCGACGTACTCGCCCTCGTAGCGAATGCCCTTGCCCTTGTACGGCTCCGGCTTACGCTGCTTGCGGATGTTGGCAGCGGTCTCGCCGACCAGCTGCTTGGAGATGCCCTTCACGACGATGCGCGTCGGCTGGGGCACCTCGAACTCGATCCCGTCCGGCGCTCTGATCGGCACCGGGTGCGAGTAGCCGAGCGCCAGCTCGAGGTCCTTGCCCTTGAGCTGGGCGCGGTAGCCGACGCCCTGGATCTCCAGGCGCTTCTCGAAGCCTGACGTCACACCCTCGACCATGTTCGCCACGAGCGAGCGCGTGAGGCCGTGCAGGGCACGGTGCTCGCCGCGGTCGGTCGGGCGCGTGACGATCAGCTCCTCGCCCTCCTGCGCGACGGTGATGTCGCGGTGGATGCGCTCGGAGAGCTCGCCGCGGGGGCCGTTGACGGTGACGCGCTCGGGCTCGATCGCGACGCTGACGCCGGCGGGGACGGGGATGGGCTTGCGGCCGATACGACTCATGCCTGCCTCACCACACCTTCGCCACGACCTCGCCGCCGAGGCCCGCTCTGCGCGCCTCGTGGCCGGTCATGACGCCATGCGACGTCGAGATGATCGCGGTGCCGAGCCCGCCCTGGATCTTCGGGATGTGGGCGTGGTCGACGTAGGTCCGCTGACCGGGACGGGACACCCGCTGGATGCCCTGGATCACCGGCTTGCGGTTGCCGGAGTACTTGAGTCTGACGTTGATGACCTCGCCGGGGTGGTCGGCGTTCGGCGCCTCGACGTCGTAGCCGTCGATGTAGCCCTGCTCCTTGAGGATGCGGGCAAGCTCCTTCTTGAGCTTCGAGGAGGGGATCGAGACGACGTCCTTCGACGCGTGCGCACCGTTGCGCACACGCGTGAGGAAGTCGGCGATCGGGTCCGTCATCGACATGCGATCACCACGAGGACTTGGTCATGCCCGGGATGTAGCCGTTGTGCGCCAGCTCGCGCAGGCAGATGCGGCACAGCCCGAACTTGCGGAACACCGAGCGCGGCCGGCCGCAGCGGCGGCAGCGGGTGTATCCGCGGGTTCTGTACTTGGGGGTCCGCTGCTGGCGGACACGCAATGAGGTCTTGGCCATAGCGGTTCCTTTACGAATTTCCGTTCGCCGCCGCGCCGGGGGCGCCGCGACGGTCTCTTGAGAACGGCATCCCGAACATCTCGAGCAGCGCGAACGACTCCTCGTCGGTTCTCGCGCTCGTCGTGATCGCGATGTCGAGCCCCCGGACCTGATCGACCTTGTCGTAGTCGATCTCCGGGAAGATGATCTGCTCCTTGACGCCCAGGTTGTAGTTCCCGCGCCCGTCGAACGCCCGCGGGTTGAGGCCGCGGAAGTCGCGGATCCGCGGGATGGCGATCGACATCAGGCGGTCGAGGAACTCGTAGGCGCGCTCGCCGCGCAGCGTCACGCTGACGCCGACGGCCATCCCTTCGCGCAGCTTGAAGGCGGCGATCGACTTGCGCGATCTGCGCACGTTGGGCTGCTGGCCGGTGATGCGCGCCAGCTGCGTGGTCGCCTCCTGCAGGAGTCTCGAATCCTGCTTCGCGTCGCCGACGCCCATGTTCACCGTGATCTTCTCGATCTTCGGCGCCTGCATAGGGGTCGAGTAGCCGAAGCGCTCGATCAGCGCGGGCCGGATCTCGTCGGCGTACTTCGTCTTCAGTCGTGCGGGCATGAGATGGGCTCTAGTCGATGCTGGTGCCGGAGCGGCGGGCGATGCGGAAGCGTCTTCCCTCGCGGACTTCGATGCCGACGCGTGTCGGTCTACCGTCCTTGGGGTCGAGCAGCATCACGTTGGACAGATGGATCGGCCCCTCGCGCTCGATCACGCCGGCGACCGCGTCGGGCCGGCCGGGAGTCGGGCGCTGGTGGCGCTTGACGATGTTCAGGCCCTCGACGAAGACCTTCTGCTTGGCGGGATCCACGCGCAGGACGCGGCCGGTCTTGCCGCGGTCCTTGCCCGAGATCACGATCACCTCGTCGTCTCTGCGGATGCGCGCGGGCATGCCTAGAGCACCTCCGGGGCGAGCGAGACGATCTTCATGAAGTTGCGCTCGCGCAGCTCGCGCGCGACGGGACCGAAGATGCGGGTGCCGCGCGGGTTGTTCTGTGCGTCGATGATCACGGCCGCGTTCTCGTCGAAGCCGATGTACGTGCCGTCCTCACGGCCGTACGGCTTCTTCGTGCGGACGACGACGGCCGTCACGACCTCGCCCTTCTTGACCGAGCCCTGCGGCGCGGCCTGCTTGACGGTCGCGACGATGATGTCGCCGACACCGGCGTAGCGACGGCGCGAGCCGCCGCGCACGCGGATGCACAGGATCTCGCGGGCGCCGGTGTTGTCGGCGACCTTCAGGCGCGTCTCGTTCTGGATCATCGGGCGCGCTCCACGACCTCGACCAGGCGCCAGCGCTTGAGGCGCGACAGCGGACGGGACTCGCGCACGATCACGGTGTCGCCGACGTGCGCGTCGTTGCGCTCGTCATGGGCGTGCAGCGTGGTCGAGCTGCGCACGATCTTCTCGTAGCGGCGGTGGCGGCGTGCCACGTCGATGCGGACGGTGATCGTCTTGTCGGCCTTGTCGGAGATGACGACGCCCTGGCGCACCTTCTGGCGGCCCTCGCCGTGCTCGCGCGGCGGCGTGGCCTCACCGGTGTGAGAGGCCTTCGCGCGCTCACGCGCTCTCGCGCGGACGACTCTGCGGCGCGCGGCCTTCGCCTTGCGCTCGGCGTCGCGCTCGGCCTGGCGCTCCTCGGGGGTGCGCTGCGGGCGCGAGCCTGCGGCGGCGGCGACCTTCGCGGCGCGCGCCTCACGGCGCTGCTCCTTCGGGCTCGCCGCCGGCGTGGCGGGAGCCGCCGGAGCGGCCTCCTCGTCGCCCTCGGCGTCGCCGCCCGCAGCCGCCTCAGCGACCTCGGGAGCCTCGGCCTCGATGGCCTCCGCGGCAGCCTCCGGCGCCTCGGCCTCCGCGGCCGGGGTCGTCTCCTCGACGTTCTCGTTCTGCTCTTCGTCGGCCATCGCTTACCGGCTCAGTTCCTTGTTGACATCGACTCCCCGCTCGCGCAGGACGGTCAGCGCGCGTGCGACGTCGCGCTTCGCGTCGCGCAGACGCGAGGTGTTCTCCAGCTCGCCGGTGGCGTGCTGGAAGCGCAGGCCGAACAGGTCGCGCCGTGCGGTGCGCAGGTGCTCGACGAGGACGGCGTCGTCCATGTCGCGCAACTCCATTGCCTTCGTGCCGGCCATCACCCGTCCTCCCGCATGACGAACTTCGTCTTGACCGGGAGCTTGTGGCCGGCGAGGCGCATCGCCTCGCGCGCCAGCGGCTCCGGCACGCCCGCAAGCTCGAACATCACACGGCCGGGCTTCACCACGGCGACCCACCCTTCGGGCGAGCCCTTGCCGGAGCCCATGCGCGTCTCGGCCGGCTTCTTCGTGTACGGCTTGTCGGGATAGACGTTTATCCACACCTTGCCGCCACGCTTGATCTTGCGCGTCATCGCGATACGGGCAGCCTCGATCTGGCGGTTCGTCAGCCAGCCCTCGTCGAGTGCCTTGAGGCCGTACTCGCCGAACTGGACCTTGACCTGCCCGCGCGAGAGCCCGCGGCGCCGGCCACGGTGCTGCTTGCGGAACTTCACACGCTTGGGAGAGAGCATCAGCGCGTCACCTCGGGAGCACGGGGACCACTGCGACCAGGCCCGCGACCGCCGCCCGGACCACCAGGTCCGCGACCGCCGCCGCCGTTGCCGCCGCGGCCACCGAACCCGCCCTGGCCGCCGCCACCGCGACCGCCCGGGCCACCACGGCCGGGACCGCCCGGTCCGCCGCCGCGACCGCCACGACCACCCGGACCGCCGGGTCCACGCCCGCCGCCCGGACCGCCGCCGCGGCCACCACGACCACCGCCACCGGGACCGCCGCCGCGGCCACCGCGGCCACGACCGTCGCCGCGCTCGCCGCGCCGCCCGCGATCGGGCTGCGCCGGGGGCTCGTCCATCTGCGTCAGGTCGGCGCCGGTGTAGCCCTCGGGCATGATCTCGCCCTTGTTGATCCAGCACTTGACGCCGATGCGGCCAAACGTCGTGCGCGCCTCGTGGAAGCCGTAGTCGATGTCCGCGCGCAACGTGTGCAGCGGGACGCGGCCGTCCGAGTAGCCCTCGGTGCGGGCCATCTCGGCGCCGCCGAGGCGGCCGGAGACCTGGACCTTGACGCCCTTCGCGCCGGAGCGCATCGCGCTCGTGAGCGCGCGCTTCATCGCGCGACGGAAGGCGACGCGGTTCTGCAGCTGCTCGGCGATCGACTGCGCGACGAGGCGCGCGTCAAGCTCCGGGCGCTTGATCTCGAGGATGTTGACCTTGACCTGCTTGTTGGTGATCTTGTGCAGGTCACGGCGCAGCGCGTCGACCTCCGAGCCGGACTTGCCGATCACGATGCCCGGACGCGCCGTGTGGATGTTGACCTCCACCTCGTTCGCGTTCTTGCGGATCGTGATGTCCGACAGACCGGCGTGCGACAGGCGGCCGATGATGTGTCTGCGGATCTGGACGTCCTCGTGCAGGTAGTCGGCGAACTGCTTCTCGTTGAACCAGTTCGACTTCCAGTCGTGGATGACGCCGACCCGCAGGCCGCCGGGGTGGATCTTCTGGCCCATCTAGGCTTCCGCCTCCTCAGTCGTCTCCTGGGCGCGCTTCCGCGGCGCTCGCTTGGGCTTGGCTTCCTCCGCCGGCGCGCGCTC
>JBQCIQ010000052.1:0-6441 GCA_051953595.1 Conexibacter sp.
GGGGGGGGGGGGGGGGGGGTGGGGGGGTGGGGCGGGGGGGGGTCTCTCTCGGGGGGGGGTGTGGTGCTGGTGTGGGTGGGGTGGGTTCCTCCCGGCCCCCGGGGGGCGCGGGGGGGGGGCGGCGGGCCCCCCCCCGCCGGCGGTCCCGCCGTCGTGCTTGCCTGCGGCTCGGTGGCCGTCAACGCCAGCGCCCAGACGGCGCTCGCATGGAAGCTCGACACCGGGCTCGACCGCGTCGCGCAGCAGCTCCGCGCCGGCGGGCTCGTCTTCCGCGGCCCGCACTCGCGCGAGCTGGGATCGCCGCCTCCGGTGACGTTCTCGCAGCCGCGCGAGCGCCTGATCGCGCGCGCCGGCGTATGGAACGTGCTCGTCGTCTCCTCGCCGCGGCGACCGCTTCCGCGCGGATGCCCGCTCGCCTGAGGCGGCCCGGAAGGCGTCCGGGCCTGCGCGCAGAATCCCGAACGTATGATCGTCCTCGGCATCGACCCGGGCACCGCCAGCACGGGCTACGGCGTGGTCGCCGCCGACCCGGCGCGGCCCGGCCGTCTGCGCGCGCTCGACGGCGGCGTGATCGAGACGCCGGCGGGCCTGCCGCTCGAGCGGCGGCTTGCGACGATCCACGCGCGCGTGTGCGAGCTGATCGAGGAGCACGCCCCGGCGGCTGTGGCGCTCGAGGACCTGTACTTCGGCGCGAACGCACGCTCGGCGCTCGCCGTCGGCCAGGCGCGCGGCGTCGCGCTGCTCGCGGCTGGCCAGCGCGGCCTGCCGTGCGGCTCGTACACGCCCCAGCAGGTCAAGAGCGCGGTCTGCGGCTCCGGCCGCGCCGAGAAGCCGCAGGTGCAGGAGATGGTGCAGCGGCTGCTGTCGCTCGCGGAGCTGCCACAGCCCGACCACGCGGCCGACGCGCTCGCGGTCGCGATCTGCCACCTCAACCGCGCCCCGCTCGCCGCGGCAGCGCTCGCCGGGGCGCGGGCATGATCGCGCTCGTGCGCGGCGAGGTCGCGGGGCGGCGTCCCGCCCCGCCGAGCGGCGGGGAGGTCGTCGTCGACGTCGCCGGCGTCGGCTACCGGCTGGCCGTCTCCTCCGAGACGCTCAAGCACGTCCCCGCAGCGGGCAAGCCGGTGACGCTGCACAGCCACCTGATCGTGCGCGACGACGCGCTGCAGCTCTACGGCTTCGCGACCGAGGAGGAGCGCGACCTGTTCCTGATGCTGCTCGGCGTGCAGTCGGTCGGCCCGAAGGTGGCACTCGCCGTGCTCTCCGGCGGCTCGCCGCGCGAGCTGATCGGGGCGCTCGCCGCCGGCGACAGCGCACGCTTCCAGGCGGTTCCCGGGATCGGCAAGCGCACGGCCGAGCGGATCATCGTCGAGCTGCGCGAGAAGGCCGGCGTCACGCTTCCGGACGAGGCGATCTCCGTCTCGCGGTCCGACGACCCGCGTGCGCTCGCGCGCGAGGGCCTTGTCGGCCTCGGCTACAGCGCGCAGGAGGCGGACAAGCTGCTCGACGGCGCCGCCGGCGAGACGCCCGAGGACCTGATCGCCCACGCGCTCAAGGCGGCGCGCTCATGACAGCAGGCCCACGCATCCAGACGCCTGACGTCCTGCCGGACGACGAGCTCGACCGCTCGCTGCGTCCGCGCCGCTTGGAGGACTTCGTCGGCCAGTCCTCCGTACGCGAGCAGCTGGCCGTCTCGATCGCAGCGGCGGCCGCACGCGGCGACGCGCTCGACCACGTGCTGCTCGCCGGCCCGCCCGGCCTCGGCAAGACCTCGCTCGCGCAGATCGTCGCGGCGGAGCTCGGGGTCCCGTTCGTGCAGACGGCCGGCCCGGCGCTGGAGCGCAAGGGCGACGTGGCGGCCTTCCTGACGGCGCTGGAGCCGCGCGCCGTCTTCTTCGTCGACGAGATCCACCGGCTCCCGCGCGCGCTGGAGGAGACGTTCTATCCGGCGATGGAGGACGGCCAGCTGCCGATCACCGTCGGGCAGGGCGCCGGCGCGCGCGTCGTCACACTCGACCTGCCGCCCTTCACGCTGATCGGCGCGACGACCCGCGCCGGCCTGCTGACGACGCCGCTGCGCGACCGCTTCGGCATCCAGCACCGCCTGGAGCACTACGACGCCGACCACCTCGCGCAGATCGTGCGCCGCTCCGCCAGGCTGCTCGAGATCGCGATCGAGCCGGAGGGCGCGCATGCGATCGCCTCGCGCAGCCGCGGCACGCCGCGGGTCGCGAACCGCCTGCTGAAGCGCGTGCGCGACTACGCGGAGGTGCGCGGCGACGGCACCGTCACCGCCGCCGTCGCCGGCCACGCGCTCGACCTGCTGGAGGTCGACCACGAGGGACTGGACCGGCTCGACCGCGAGCTGCTGCGCGCGATCTGCGAGCTGTTCGGCGGGGGCCCGGTCGGACTCTCGACGCTTGCCGTCGCGGTGGGGGAGGAGCAGGACACCGTCGAGGACGTGTACGAGCCCTACCTGCTCCAGCGCGGCTTCCTCGAACGGACCCCGCGCGGACGTGCCGCGACGCGTCGCGCCTGGCTCCATCTCGGCCTCGAACCGCCCGCCGAGACCGCCCAGCTGTTCGGCTGACGCGCCGCCCAGGTGACGGCGCGTCGATCTGCGCGAAGGCGAGATTCGCGCCGCTCCGCACGGTCGCGGTTCCTTAACCGCCGTTCATGCCGAGGCTCGTATGCTGTGCCGGGATGGCGCACCTGTTCATCTGCCCGAACTGCGGCACACGCACGACCGCGACCGATCGCACCGCCGGCTTCCGCCGCGAGCCGAAAGGCTGCGCGAGATGCGGCTTCGGCTTCCTGTTCGAGCTGCTCGACGACTACGCCCCGGCGCCGGACGCCGCCTTCTTCGTGTGCGACCGCGAGGGCCGCGTGATCGGCTGCGGCCGCGGCTCGTTCGAGCTGACCGGGCTCGACGACGAGCGCGTGATCGGCCGCTCCGTCAGAGAGGTGCTGGGGCTCGACTTCGGCGAAGACGGCCAGGACGTCGTCGGCACGGTTCTAGAGTGGGGCGTGCGCGCGCTGAACAAGCGCGTAACGGTCAACGCCGAGGGAGATCTCCCCGCGCAAGCGGTGGCCGACCTGTTCCCGGCCTACGACGACGACGGCGGTCTGCTGCTCGTGCTCACGCCGGCGAAGTAGGATCGACCGGTCATGACCGATCGCCGCCGCAACGGCTTCATCCTGCTGCTGGTCGCCGGCCTGCTGGCCGCCTCGGCGCTCGTCATCGCCGTCAAGTCGACGCGCCTCGGCCTCGACCTGAAGGGCGGCGTCGAGCTCGTCTACCAGGGGGAGCCCACCCCACAGGTGCCGAAGGTCACGCCCGAAGCGCTCGACCGCGCGCTCGACATCATCCGCTCGCGCGTCGACCAGCTCGGCGTCGGCGAGCCGGAGATCCAGCGTTCCGGCAGAGACCAGATCTCCGTCGGCCTGCCGGACGTTCAGAACATCAGACGCGCGCAGGACCAGGTCGGCACGCCGGCGCAGCTGTACTTCTACGACTGGGAGGCGAACGCGGTCACGCTCGACGGCAGATTGGTGGCGCCGCAGCTGCCGGGGCAGAACCCCGACGCGCAGCGCATCAGCCAGGGCGCGGGCGATCCGACACAGGGGCAGCCGCTCTACGACGCGGTCAAGCTCGCGTCGAGACAGAGAGCGGTGGCGACCTCGGCCGGCGCCTCCCGGCGCGGGGCGGCCTACTACCTGTTCGACAGAATCCACCAGTACCTCGCCGGCCCAGAGCGCTCGCGGGACGACCTGCTGTCGGCGATCGACAGAAGAGCGCTGCCCGCCGGCAGCGAGCTGATCACGGTGCCGCAGGGCTACGTCGTGCTGGAGGCGGCGGCGCGCACCGCCAAGGACCAGGTCGCGCCGAACGACCCGAGAGCGCGCTTCTACGTGCTGCGCGACCGCGTCGCCCTGTCGGGCAAGGACATCAAGGACCCGCAGCAGGGGTTCAACGAGCTCAACCAGCCGGACGTCGAGTTCAGATTCACCGACGCCGGCAAGACCGCCTTCCACAACGTCACCCGCACGATCGCGGAGCGCGGCACGGAGCTGCGCCTGCCCGGGACCGACCCGCGCGCGGTGCTCCAGCACTTCGCGGTCGCGCTCGACGGCAGACTGATCTCGGTCGCCTCGATCGACCCGCAGCAGCTGCCGGACGGCATCGACGGCCAGAACGGCGCGGTGATCGAGGGCGGCTTCACGATCCAGAGCGCACAGGACCTCGCGAACCTGATCAAGCTCGGCGCGCTCCCGATCGGCCTCAAGCTGATCTCGCAGTCGCAGGTGTCGGCGACGCTCGGCAAGCAGGCGCTCCACCAGGGTCTGATCGCCGGAGCGGTGGGTCTGCTCGTCGTCGCGCTGTTCCTGGTCGCCTTCTACCGCGTGCTCGGCCTGATCGCGACCGGCGCGCTGCTGATCTACGCGATCTACCTGTACGCGCTGATCAAGCTCGTGCCGATCACGCTCACGCTGCCCGGCATCGCGGGCCTGATCCTCACGATCGGCGTCGCCGCCGACGCGAACATCGTCATCTTCGAGCGCGTCAAAGAGGAGCTGCGCGCGGGCAAGTCCGTGCCGGCTGCGATCAGCACCGGCTACAGAAAGGGCCTCACGGCGATCATCGACGCGAACGTCGTGACGGTGATGACGGCGTTCATCCTCTTCATGCTCGCGACCGCGGGCGTGAAGGGCTTCGCCTTCATGCTCGGCGTCGGCACGCTCGTCTCGCTCTTCACGGCCGTGATGGCGACCCAGGCGATACTGGCCACGCTCGGTCGCAGCCGCGTCTTCTCGAGCCCGGCGGCCGTCGGCGCCCACCTCGCCGGCAAGCGCTGGACGTTCGACTTCATGGGCAAGTCGAAGTGGTTCTTCTCGATGTCCGGCGTGATCTTGCTGATCGGCGCGCTCGCGATCGGCGGCAAGGGCCTGAACTTCGGGATCGACTTCACGTCGGGCACGCGCATCACGACCGCGCTCGTGCAGCCCGCGAGCGAGAGCCAAGTGCGCTCCGTGCTTGAGAGCAACGGCATCAACGACGCGAAGATCCAGAAGATCGACAACAAGCAGCTCGGCGCCAACGTGGTGCAGATATCGACCGAGGAGCTGCAGCCGTTAAAGGTCGAGGCGCTCAGAGCGAGACTCGACCAGCGCTTTGGCGGGACGCAGAACTTCTCCAGCACCTCGATCGGTCCGACCTTCGGCCAGACCGTCGCGAACAACGCGATCATCGCGATCATCGCCTCGCTGCTGGTGATCTCGGCGTACATCGCGCTGCGGTTCCAGTGGAAGTTCGCCGTACCGGTCCTGATCGCGCTGATGCACGACCTGTTGATCACCGGCGGCATCTACTCGCTGACGGGGCGGGAGGTGACGTCGGCGACCGTGGCCGCGCTGCTCACCATCTTGGGCTACTCGCTCTACGACACCGTGATCGTGTTCGACCGCATCCGCGAGAACATGCCGCGCATGTCGCGGGCTGCCTTCTCGCAGATCGCGAACCGCTCGATGTCCGAGGTGCTGACGCGCTCGCTCGCGACGTCGTTCTCGACGGCGCTGCCGATCCTCGCGCTGCTGCTGTTCGGCGGCGAGACGCTGAAGGACTTCGCCTTCGCGCTGCTCGTCGGCGTGGTCTCCGGCGCGTACTCGTCGATCTTCCTCGCGACGCCGGTGCTGACGCATTGGAAGGAGCGCGAGCCCGTGTACGCCGCCCGCCGCGAGCGGATCGAGGCCGAGCACGGCGGCGTCGTGCCGGCGTACGCGACGGCGACGGTCGGTGGCGAGCCGGTCGAGGTCGAGCCTGAGCAGAAGGTCGCGCGTCCGCGCAGGCGCCTCACGACGCCTGAGGAGCCGGGGGAGATCTCCGACGAGGAGTTCGCGGAACTGCGACGCGACCTTGACGTGGACGACGACGCGGCTGTCGCGCCGCCGCGCCGCCGCACGCGAGCCGCCGTCGTGCAGCCGCCTCCGACGACGCCACCGCAGCCGCCGGCCGCGGGCGCTCCCGACGGGCATGAGCGCGGCAATGGCCGAGCGCCCGACGAGCCGGAGAACGAGGGCGTCCTGAAGGAGCCGCGCAGACCGCGCGGGAGACGCAACCGCCGACACGGACGGTCACGCTGATGGGCATGCTCGCCTGGGTCATGATGGGCCTCGCCATCTGGCACTTCACGATCTTCCTGCCGGACCGCTTCTGGGGCGGGATCGTCGGCGCCTTCCTCGGGGCCCTGATCGGCGCGATCGTCACCGGCCTGATCATCAACGGCTTCACGGTGCCGGGCCAGCACGACACGCACCTGCTGACGGCGCTCGAGGGGATCCCCGGCGCGCTGATCGGCATCGCCGCGGTATACGCCGAGGGCGTGCGCCGCGAGCGGCTCGCCGCGCAGTAGGTGTGAGGCCCCGCGCTGCGGCGCGGGGGGCGGG
>JBQCIQ010000053.1:0-7998 GCA_051953595.1 Conexibacter sp.
GCGCCCAGTGCGTTGCGTCGCGACGCCATCGCGGCGCCGAGGATCGCGAGCAGGAGGAGCACCCCCAGGACGACCAGCACGACGACGAGGATCACGGACACGCCGCGGATCCTAGTCTGGTCGCCCTGAAGCGGCGCTAAAGCAGCACGTTGCGGGCGGCGAGGTGGGTGCCGACCTTGCGCGTCACGCGCTGGAGAGCGTTGTCGACCGTCTTCGTGTCGCAGCCGATCCGCTCGCCGACCGCTTCATAGGAGTGGCCGTCGAGGTAGAGCGACAAGACGCGCGACTCCAGCTCGGACAGCACCGTCGAGAGGCACGCGACGAGCGCCTGCAGCTCTTCCGAGCTGATCACCTGGTTGACCGGGTCGTGCACGCTCGGGCCCGGGATGACCTCGTCGAGCGTCGACTCGCCCTCGCCCGCCGCGTTCGACGGTGAGGAGGAGAACGAGAGGTACTGGTTGAGCGGCGTGTGCGTGTTGCGGGTGGCGGTCTTCACGGCCGTGATGATCTGGCGCGTGATGCACAGCTCCGCGAAGTTGCGGAAGCTCGACTCGCGGTCGGTGCGGTAGTCGCGAATCGCCTTGTAGAGGCCGACGAGCCCTTCCTGGATCAGGTCGTCGCTGTCGCCGCCGGCGAGGAAGTAGGAGGACGCCTTGAGGCGCACGAATCCGTAATAGCGGCGTACGAGGCGGTCATACGCATCGGGGTTTCCCTGCTTGGCGAGAGCGATCAGGAACCCGTCATCGACCTGAAGCTGAGACTGAGAGTTCTGGGAGATCCGAGCCACGAGCTGATCCTTTCGAGGGTCGCGGAGACCGCGAGCCGTCGCTTCGTGACGCATTACCTCCCCAGGCGCCGCCATCGATACGTATGTGAGGGCAATCCTTCGAGCCTCAAGCTCAAGTCCACCCTTATGAGGGCGGCAGAATGCCAAGTTATGGACCCCGTGTCAAGGGGGATCCGCAACTTGCATTGCAGGGCAGGAATCAGCTGCGCTGGCGAGTGATCTCGTACAGCAGCGCCGCCGCGGCGGCCGAGACGTTCAGCGACTCGATGCGGCCGCGCAGCGGCAGCGCGACCAGCTCGTCGCACGATCTGGCCACGCGCGGGCGCAGGCCTCTCCCCTCCGAGCCCATCGCCAGCACGACCTTGCCGCGGTAGTCGGGCTGCGTGTAGGACGCGCGCGCGTCGCCGTCGGCGCCGTAGGACCACGCGCCTGCCGCGCGTGCGTCCAGCAGGAAGTCGGCGAGGTTCTTCACGCGCGCGATCGCCAGGTGCTCGACGGCGCCGGCCGATGCCTTGCAGACCGCCGGCGTGACCTCGGCGCTGCGGCGCTCGGGGATCACGACGCCGGTGGCGCCCGCGCACTCGGCCGTGCGGCAGATCGCGCCGAGGTTCTGCGGATCCTGGATCTCGTCGAGCGCGACGATCAGCGCGTCGTCGGCCGCGAGCAGGTCGGCGGCGTCGGCGTAGCGGTACTCGGCGACCTCGGCGCAGATCCCCTGGTGGTCGGTCGAGTCGGCGCGCTGCTCGATCTGCTCGGCGGTGGCGATGCCGACGCGCGCGCCGCGCAGCCACGGCTCGCGCGCCGCCCGCTCGGTCGCCCACACCTGCTTCACGGCGCGCGGGCCGCGCAGCGCCTCGTGGACCGCGTTGCGGCCGTAGAGGATCACGACGCCCGCGGGACGAGCGTCGCGCCGTCCGCGGCGTCGCGGACCTCCCACCCACGCGCAGCCAGCTCGTCGCGCAGGCGGTCCGCGGCGGCAAAGTCCTTCGCGGCGCGCGCCGCCTGTCGGCGCTCCAGCAGCTCCAGCGCATCGGCGTCCGGCTCGCCGCCGGCGGCGTCGGCGTCGAGCAGCCCGTCGAGCGCCAGCACGGCCAGCATCTCGCGCAGGTCCGCGTCCCCCACCTGCTCGCCGGCCTCGCTGCGGCGGTTGCACTCGCGCACCCACTCGAACACCGTCGCGAGCGCTCTCGGCGTGTTGAAGTCCTCCGCGAGCGCGTCGAAGAACGCCTCCCGCAGCGGCGCCAGCTCGGTCGGCGAGGGACCCGCGGCGAGCCGTCGCCCGGCGTCGCGAATCCGCTCGACCGAGCGCGCCGCCTCGCTCAGCCGCTCCTCCGAGTACGCGATCGGCTGGCGGTAGTGGCCGGCGCAGAAGTACGCGATCAGCGCGTCGCGCCCGTGCGCGGCAAGCGCCTCATGCAGCAGGAAGATGTTGCCGACCGACTTCGCCATCTTCTCGCCCTCGAGGCGCACCATCCCGTTGTGGACCCACAGGCGCGTCAGCGGCTCGCCGCGCGCGGCGGCGGTCTGCGCCGCCTCGTTCTCGTGGTGCGGGAACACCAGGTCGGAGCCGCCGCCGTGGATGTCGAAGCCGACCCCGAGCAGCGTCTCGGCCATCGCCGAGCACTCGATGTGCCAGCCGGGCCGGCCGCGGCCCCAGGGCGCGTCCCAGGCGGTGTCCTCCCCGGGCTTCTGTGCTTTCCACAGGGCGAAGTCGAGTGGGTCGCGCTTGCGTTGCGCCCCCTCCACCCCCTCCCCCTGATCCATGTCATCGATCTGCCGATGCGACAGCTCGCCGTACTGCGGGTACGAGCGCACGTCGAAGTAGACGTCGCCCTCGACCGCGTAGGCATGCCCGCGGTCGATCAGCGCCTGAATCAGCGCGACGATCTCGTCGATCGTCTCGCTCGCCAGCGGCTCGTGGTCCGGGCGGCCGAGGCCGAGGCCGTCGGTGTCGGCGACGTAGGCGGCCGTCATGTCCAGTGCAAGCCGCTCGCTCGGCACGCCGGCAGCACGCGCCGCGTCGTAGATCTTGTCGTTGACGTCGGTGACGTTCGCGACGAACGTCACCGCGTAGCCCTCGTGCTCCAGGAAGCGCTTGAGCAGCGAGAAGACGACGTACGGACGAGCATTGCCGACATGGATGCGCCCGTAGACGGTCGGGCCGCAGGCATACATGGAGACCCGCCCGGGATCGCGCGGCTGCAGCGGCTGCAACCGCCCGCTTCTCGTGTCATGCAGCTGGACTTGGCGCACGAAGGCGCACCCTACCTACTGCACGCCCGGCGCCTCGACCGTCGCGACCGCGAGCGCGGCGGCGCCCTCGACGCGACCGAGGAAGCCCAGCCCCTCACCGCGCGTGGCCTTGACGTTCACGCGGCCGGGGTCCAGCTCGAGCGCGCCGGCAAGCCGCTCGCGCATCGCCTGCTTGTGCTCCCCCAGCTTCGGCCGCTCGAGGATCACCGTCGCGTCGACGTTGACGACGTGGTAGCCGCGCTCGGCCACCAGCGCGTCGACGTGCCGCAGCAGCTCCAGCGAGTCGGCGCCGCGCCACTGCTCGTCCGTGTCGGGGAAGTGCTCGCCGATGTCGCCGGCGCCGATCGCGCCGAGCAGCGCGTCGATCACCGCGTGCGTGAGCACGTCGGCGTCGGAGTGTCCGTCGAGGCCCAGCTCGCTCTCGATCGTGACGCCGCCGAGGATCAGCGGGCGGCCGGCCGCCAGTCGGTGGACGTCCCAGCCGATCCCGGTCGCGATCAGCGGTCGGCCCTCATCCGATCGGCTCCAGCCGCCGCGCACGCCGCTCGAACACGGACAGCTCGCGCACGCCCTGCGCGGCAAGCCATTCGACCGTCGAGTCGTACTCGAAGCCGACGTGTCTCGGATAGTGCGCGTCGCTGTTGAGCGCGATCGGACAGCCGGCCTCCAGGCACATCTGCAGGAACGGCTCGGCCGGATAGCGCTCGCCGACCGGCTTGCGCAGCCCCGCCGTGGACACCTCCACAGCGATTCCGGAGTCGGCGATCCCCTCGATCGCCAGCTCGTAGAAGCGGCGGAGGTCGCCGTCGGGACGCGGCCGCTCGCCGCCCCACACCTTCACCAGATCCGGGTGGGCGAGGATGTCGAACAGGCCGCTGCGCGCCGCCTCGCCGAGCCATTCGAAGTAGCGCCTCCAGACCTTCTCGGGATCGACCGAGCGCGCCGACCAGATGTCCCAGTCGGGGTGGTCGACGGCCTCGTCGCCGACGAAGTGCACCGAGCCGATCACGTAGTCCCAGCCGCGCCCGTCGAGCAGGTTCGCCATGCGATCCTCGGTGCCCGGCACGAAGTCCGCCTCGATGCCCACCTTCAAGCCCTGCGCGCGTGCGAACTCGCAGTACGCGTCGAGGTCGTCGACCGCGTTCTCGCGCCAGAACGGATGCTGCCAGACGTCAAGCGCCTGGACGAAGCGGTAGACGTGCTCGGAGCAGCCCAGCTCGGCGATCCCACGCTCGTCGGCCGCCTCGCGGTAGCGCTCGACGTTCGCGGGCGTGAAGTAGTCGGAGGCGAGCGTGCCAGCGCCGTCCGGGCGCAGATGGACGTGATAGTCGGTGAGCATCAGCGGGAGCGTTCGGACAGCAGCAGCTCGGCGAGCCGCAGGTCCGTGGAGGTCGTGACCTTCAGGTTCGAGGCCGGGGACTCTACGACGTGGACCCGACCGCCCGCCTGCTCGACGAGGCCCGCGTCGTCGGTGGCGGCGGCGAGCACGTCGTCCGGCTGCGCGAGCGCGCGCGCGAGCGTGGCGCGGCGGAAGACCTGCGGCGTCTGCACGGCCCACAATTCGGCCCGGTCAAGCGTCTCCGTCACGCGCAGGTCCGCCCCGTCGGCGCGCTTGATCGTGTCGGTCACGCGCGCGGCGGCGACGACCGCGTCGCAGCCGTGCGCCGCGAGCGCCCCCAGCGCACGCTCGAACAGCTCGGCGGCGGCGAGCGGGCGCGCGGCGTCGTGCACGATCACCGGCTCGTCGTCGGGGCCGGCGCCGGAGGCATCCAGCGCGGCGCGGACCGAGTGCGAGCGCTCCGCCCCGCCCGCGACGCCGATCACCCCCGCGGGTGGCGCGACGCCTTCGGGCAGCGCCACGACGATCCGCTCGACCGCCGGCACGAGGCGCAGCGCGTCGATGCTCCATTCGAGCATCGGACGGCCCGCCAGCACGACGAACGCCTTGGGCCCGTCGGCGCCAAGGCGTTCGCCACGACCGGCGGCCACGAGCAGTGCGACCGCCATCTGCTGTTCGCTTCCTCGTCCTCGGCGCGGCTACTTCGACGCGACCGTCACCTTGCCGCTGGCGGAGGTGGCAAGCAGCTCGTCGAGATGCTCCTCCGCCTCCTCCTCGCCCATCTCCAGCGCGTACATCAGCTCCGAGGCGAGGATCTTCTTCGCCCGCGTGAACATCTGCTTCTCGCCAGTCGACAGGCCCTTCTCCGCCTCTCGGATGGCGAGGTTCCGCACGACCTCGGCGAGCTCGTAGATGTCGCCCGTCTTGATCTTGTCGCGGTTGTGCTTGAAGCGGCGGTTCCAGTTCTTCGGCATGTCCGAGCACTCGTCCTGGAGGACGCCGAGCACTCTCTTCACGGTCTCTTCGTCGATCACGCGGCGCAGCCCGGCTATCGCGGCGTTCTCGGTCGGGACCATGACGGTCATGTCGTTGTGGAGGATCTTGATCGTGAGGTACTCGCGCACCTCGCCGAGCACGTCCTTCTGCTCCTTCTTCAGGACCTGCCCCGCTCCGTGATGGGGATACACGACGTTGTCGCCGATCTCGAACTCGATGTGTTCGAGCTCGACGGTCAGCTCGAGGTCCTCGATCTGCTCTTCGGTCAACTCGGTGATGGTGGCCTCCTTCTCGAAGCGGGCCCGCCCTGCAGCCCCCGATGGTCTGGTTCAGGTCTGCAAGTAGCGGTCCACGAGGTTGATCTCCTGCTGCCGGCGAAGGCCCTCGCGGATGTCCTTCGCCCGGATCTCGCCGACGCCCTCGACGGTCTCCAACTCACCGTCGCCGGCCGCCAGCAGCTCCTCCAGCCCGCCGAACTCCTCGACGATGCGCTGCGTCACGAGCCGTGGCAGGCGCGGGATGCGGCCGAGGATGCGGTAGCCGCGCGGCGAGACGGGGAAGTCGAGCGTGTTGACCTTGCGGTCGTAGCCGAGCAGCTCGGACAGCCGCCCGAAGTCGAGCAGGTCCTGGTGCGGCAGGCGCACGAGCTGGTCGATCGCGTCGGCGAAGCGCTCGTCGCTGTCCTCGGCCAGGTAGTCGCGCACGAGCGCGGCCTTGTCGCCGGCGACGCCGACCATCGTCTCGTCGAGCTGCATCTCGATCAGGCGTCCCTCGGTGCCGAGCTCGACGATGTAGCGCTCGATCTCGACGCCCATGCGCGTCACCAGCTCGGCGCGCTGCAGGACGGTGAGCACGTCGTGCAGCGTCGTGCCGCCCTCGAACTCGAGCGCGGTCAGGCGCGTGGAGACCTGGTCGAGGCGGCTGCGGTACTTGTCGAGCGTCGCGAGCGCCTGGTTGGCCTTGGCGAGCACGACGGGGATGTCCTCGAGGATGTACTTCGCGCCGTCGACGTAGAGCGAGACGACCTCGCGCCGCTGCGAGATCGCGATCACGAGCGCTTCCGTCTGCTTGGAGATGCGCTCGGCGGTGCGGTGGCGGGTGCCGGTCTCGAGCGTGAGGATCGTCGGGTCGGGCGTCAGCTGGACGTTCGCCCACACGATCTTCGTCGCGTTCGCGCTCAGCACGAGCGCGCCGTCCATCTTCGCCAGCTGGTAGAGGAAGGCGGGCGTGTAGTCGATGTCGAGCTTGAGCCCGCCGGAGAAGAGGAAGGCGAGGTCGTCCGCGTCGCCGACCACGATCAGGCCGCCGGTGCGGGCGTGGACGATGTTGTCGATCCCCTCCCGCAGCGCGGTCCCAGGCGCGACCATCTCGAGCGCCTTCACGAGCCGGGGCTCTTGGCGAGACTCGAGCTCGTCTTTGAGCTCTTCCCCGGTACGTGGAGCCATACCAGCCCGATTCTACCGGGTTTTGCTGTGATTTTCCGCGACGGCGCAGGGAATTCTGCGCAAACCGCGACGCCGCGTGCGAATCAGGCGAACGAGCGCGTTCAGACCGTCGCGACTTCGCGCGAGCCGCGCGCCGGCTCGCGGCGAAGCCTCCGCAGCGCGGCACGCAACGTGCCGGCCTCCGGAGTGACGATCGCCTGCAGCCCGAACTTGCGCGCCTCGGCGATCCGGCGCTCGGCGTGCGCGACGGTGCGCAGCTCGCCGGTCAGGCCCAGCTCGCCGAAGCAGGCGAGCGGCGGCGCCGCGTCTTCGGCGAAGGCCACCCCGCGCGCGGCGCTCGCGACCGCCAGCGCGACCGCGAGGTCCGCGCCCGGCTCGTCGACGCGCACGCCGCCGACGACGTTCACGAACACGTCGGAGGTCCCGACCCCGACGCCGCCATGGCGCGCCAGCACCGCGAGCACCAGCGCGAGGCGGTTGCGGTCGATGCCGGAGACGACGCGCCGGGGAATCTCCAGGTCGGACTCGGAGACGAGCGCCTGCACCTCCACGAGCAGCGGCCGCGAGCCCTCCATCGCCGCCAGCACGACCGAGCCCGGCGCGCGCGTCGCCTCGCCGACGAAGCGGGCGGAGGCGTCGAGCACTTCGACAAGCCCGTCCTGGCGCATCTCGAACACGCCCGCCTCGCTGGTGGAGCCGAAGCGGTTCTTGAGCGCGCGCAGCGTGCGGTAGGTGCGCTCGCGCTCGCCCTCGAACTGGAGCACGCAGTCGACCAGGTGCTCCAGCACGCGCGGGCCGGCCAGCGCGCCCTCCTTCGTCACATGGCCGACGAGCAGGACGGCGATCCCGTGCGTCTTGGCGACGCGCATGATCTCGCCGGCGACCTCGCGCACCTGTCCGACCGAGCCGGGCGCGCCGCTCAGCGCGCCGCTGTGGAGCGTCTGCACCGAGTCGACGACGCACACCTCCGGCCGCTCGCGCTCCAGCGTGGCCAAGACCGCGGCGAGGTCCGTCTCCGCGATCGTGGGAATCCGCAGCGCGTGGGCGGCCGAGCCGAGCCGCTCCGCCCGCAGCTTGATCTGCGCGGCCGACTCCTCCGCCGAGACGTAGAGCGTGCGCCGTCCGGCCGCGACGAGATTCGCGAGCGCCATCGTCGTCAGCGTCGACTTGCCGATCCC
>JBQCIQ010000054.1:0-26414 GCA_051953595.1 Conexibacter sp.
GTCCCGGACTCGGTCGCCACGGCGGTCCCGAAGAGGGTGTAGAGCTCCTGCGTCTGGATGCCCGAGACCGGCGCCGGCTTGTGCTCGGGGTAGCGCGCGGCGATCGTGACCTCGGCGCGGCGGGCGCCCTGACGGTCGCGCACGCGCTCGGCGACGTGCTGCGCCAGCGTCTCGGCCTTGAACGTCGCCTCGCCGAGGATCACCTCGCCGATCGCTTCGTTGACGACTTCCTCGAAGCGCGACATGTGCGCGCCCTTCTGCTGCGGGCCGAGGTCGACGAAGCACTCGATCTGCGCCGAGAACAGCTGCTCGTGGCCGTCCTGTCTGATGCGGATGACCTTCTCGACGCCGGTGACGCCGACGCGCGAGAGGCTGACGTGCAGCGCCGGGCGCTGAGCCTGCACGTCCGGTGCGGTGGTCGGGGCGGTGCTGCGGACGCTCGACATCCCGGACAAGGGTAGCGAGCCGTCTTCGACGTGGGCGACGCGCCATCTGTCACGCGCCTCGCGCAAGAACCAGCAGGGGGTCGCGATCTTTGTGGTATCACTCCGCACAGGCTGGAAGCCGCCTCCACGCTCGTGGGCTGGAGAGCACGAATGGCTTAGCCCCATCGCGATCGACATCGCGGACGTAGCGTTTCAGTTACGAGGTGCAGTGAGGAGAGGGGGGCTCGCCCTGCGCGGGTCCGAATCAGCGTCTCGATAGGAACGACAACGTGACGGAGAAGGCTGGAGTGCTGTCGGCGGATGAGACGCCGCTGCTCGAGTTGGAGGAGCTGCGGAACCTCATCGCCGAGGGGCAGGAACGGGGGTACCTGACCTACGAGGAGATCTCCGGATGCCTCGAGGAGGTCGATGTCACGAAGGAGCAGATCCAGGACCTGCATGCGCACCTGGAGGAGCACGGCATCGACGTGATCGAAGCTGACGGGCGCCCTGCGGCTGCGGCCGAGGGCGGCGCGACCGAGGGCGGCGAGCGCCCGGAGCCGCGGACGACCTCGAAGCGCCCCGAAATCGACTTGACCGTGGAGCCGAGCCTCGACTCGCTGCGGCTCTACCTGCGCTCGATCGGCCGCGTGAGCCTGCTCACGGCCGAGCAGGAGGTCCACCTGGCGCAGCGCATCGAGCGCGGCGACATGCAGGCCAAGCAGCAGATGATCGAGGCGAACCTGCGGTTGGTCGTCTCGATCGCGAAGGGCTACCTCGGGCGCGGGCTGACGTTCCTCGACCTGATCCAGGAGGGCTCGCTCGGGCTGATCCGCGCGGTCGAGAAGTTCGACCACCGCCGCGGCTTCAAGTTCTCGACCTACGCCACGTGGTGGATCCGCCAGGCCGTCACGCGAGCGATCGCGGACAAGGGCCGCACGATACGCATCCCGGTCCACATGGTCGAGAAGCTGAACAAGGTCGTGCACGTCGAGCGCCAGCTGGTGCAGACGCTCGGCCGCGAGCCGACGCCGGAGGAGATCGCGCTCGAGCTGGACTGCCCGGTCAGAGAGGTCCGCGACATCCTGCGGATGGCTCAGCAGCCGGTCTCGCTGGAGAAGCCGATCGGCGAGGAAGAGGAGTCCGAGCTGGGCGACTTCGTCGAGGACCAGACGGCCGAGTCGCCGTTCGAGCTGGCTTCGGAGAACCTGCGGCGCGACAACGTGCGCCGCGCGCTGGCGGCGCTGCCGCAGCGCGAGCGCGAGGTGATCGAGATGCGCTTCGGGCTGGCCGGCGGCCGCCCGCGCACGTTGGAGGAGGTCGGTCGCGCGTTCAACGTCACGCGCGAGCGGATCCGCCAGATCGAGAACCACACGCTCAAGAAGCTCGAGGCGCTGCCCGAGGCGCAGCGCCTCCGCGACGCTTCCTGATCGCAGAGCGCAGCGCCCGCGCCACCGTCAAGGCGGCGGCGCGGGACGCGCCCGCGAGGCGGATCAGACGCGCTCGGCCTCGTCGTCCCACTCGGCGGCGAAGGCCTTGCCGACGTCGTCGATGTCCGCCTTGCCGGAGATGCGCAGGTACGCGAGGATCGCGACGCCGACCAGCGCCCAGCCGAGGATCACCCACGGCAGGTTGTTGAGCGGCGCGGGCGGCAGCGGGTGCACCGTGCGGTAGAGCGCGTAGCCGACGCCGAGGACCGCCACGAGCGGGATGAGCGCGTGCCGCACGACGTTGAACTCGTGCGGCGTGTGCTTGCGGATGTAGTTGACGAGCGAGAAGTTCGTCAGCACGTAGATGACCGCGAACGCCACCGAGACCATGAAGCCGTAGTAGGCGAACGCGCCGATCGGGCCCTTGGCGGCGCCGAGGATGTAGCAGATCGGGATGCAGACCCCGGCCAGCAGCATCATCGCCGGCCCCGGGGTGCCGAATCTCGTCGTCTTGCCGAACGCCGCCGGCATCACGCCGACGCGGCTGAGCGAGTAGATCACGCGGATCCCGGCGTTGAACGCGGTCAGCGTGAACGCGAGGATGCTGGAGATGATGATCACCGTGATGATCCCGCCGAAGCTGTGCCACACGCCGGTCGCGAGCGTCTGCACGCCGTTGGGGTCTCTGGCGAACGCGCCGGGTCCGCCGGGGTAGGAGTCGATCAGCATCCAGCCGACGAAGATGAAGAACGCCTGCAGCAGGATGACCGCCGTGAACAGTCCGCGGCCGACCGAGCGGCGGGGGTCCTGCGCCTCCTCGCCGAGCGTCGCGGCCTCCTCGAAGCCCGCCAAGCCGACGATGCCGAAGCTGATCGCCAATCCGATCGCCGCCCAGCCGCCGGGCGACGAGCTGGGGTTGAAGACGTCGAGGCTCGGGTGCGCGTGGCCGGTGACGACGAGCCACACCGCGAGCACGACGAGCACGCCGACCTCGATCCCGAGCAGCGCGAGCGACGCCTCGGCGCTGACGTGGATCCCGCGGTAGGCGAAGGCGAGCGTGTAGACGATGCAGATCACGCTCAGCAGCCACCACGGTATGTCGATCGAGAGGCTTGTGCTCAGGTAGTCGGCGAGGAAGCCGCCGAAGACCGAGAAGCCCTGCGCGACGATCAGCAGGTAACAGCCGACGAAGAACCAGCCGAAGACGAAGCCGAAGTTCGGTCCGAGGCCCGCGCTGTTCCATGCGAACAGCGAGCCCGCCGAGGGGATGCGCTTGGCGAACTCGGCGAACGTGTTCGTCAGCGCGGCCATCGCGACGAGCGTCACCAGCAGCGCGAAGATCGCCGCGCGACCCGCGAAGCTGACCATTACCGGCAGTGCCAGCGCAATGCTCGCGGCCGGACCGGCAGCCGCCATCGACGTGATCGCGACGACCTTGAACGAGACGGCGTTCTTTCTCAGGCCGCCGCCGCCGTGCTCCGGCGTGATGACCTCCGGCTCGTGAAAGACCGGTTCGTGGGGTGCAGCGCTGCTCTCCACCGTGCTCTCTCCTCCTCCTGGATGAGTCGCAAACGTTTCTGGAAACTTTTCCAGTGACGTCCAAACGTAACGCTCACCGTGGTGGAACGTCAACCGAAAGTTGGTCGCTATGTGAAATCGCTCACACATGGCTGTATTGCCGAGAATCGCGGTCTCTGAGCCGATTTCACGATGTGAGGAAAAAAGCCGTCGCCACCTGCGCTGGAACGGTTACGGTCGTGCGAAGGCTCGCTCGAAACGTTTCCGGAGGTCGTCGTGACGCACCGCTCGCCGCACCGCTGGTCGTTCTCCCTCGCAGGAGGCGTCGCCGCCGCGCTCGCGCTGGCGGTCCTTGTCACGGCGCTGCTCGCCGGGCTCGCCCGCGCGGACGCCGCCGTCGGGCTGGAGACGAACGCGACGGCGACGCCGCTCGGCATCGACACGCCCGCCCCTCGGCTCGGCTGGCAGCTCAGCTCGACCCGCCACGGCGCCGCGCAGACCTCCTACCGGATCCTCGTCGCCACGAGCGCCACGCGCGCGAATCCCGGCAGTGCCGACGTGTGGGACTCCGGCCGCCGCACCGGCAGCGTGCCGTGGGCCGACTACGGCGGACCGACGCTCAGCCCGTTCACGCGCTACTGGTGGACGGTGCGGGTGTGGAACGAGCAGGGGGAGGCGTCCGCCTGGGCGCCGGCGACGTGGTTCGAGACCGCGTTCACGAGCCCGGCGCAGTGGAGCGCCAGCTGGATCACGCGGCCGGTGAGCGCCGACGCGACCGCGGCCTGCGAGGCCGTCCGCAGCATCGGCGCCTCGCGCGACGGGCAGTGCCCGCCCAGCCCGATCCTGCGCGACGAGTTCACGCTCGACCGGCCGGTCGCGAGCGCGCGGCTGTACGCGAGCGGGCTCGGCTGGGCCGTCTACCACCTGAACGGGCAGCGCGTCGGCGCGCTCCAGCTCTCGCCCGGATCCACGCGCTACGACAAGCGCCTCTTCTACACGACGTCCGACGTCACGAGCCTGTTGCGTCAGGGCGCCAACGCGCTCGGCGTCGAGCTGGGACGCGGCTACTACGGCACGCTCGAAGACGGCCTCTTCACCGGCGACTTCTCGCACGCCTCCTGGCACGACGAGCCGAAGCTGCGGCTCGAGCTGCGCGTCACGTTCACCGACGGCACCACGCGCACGATCGCGAGCGACCCGTCGTGGCGCGCGACGACCGGGCCGACGCTCTACGACAACCTCTACCGCGGCGAGACCTACGACGGCGCCCGCGCCGCCGCGCTCGCCGGTTGGACGAGCCCCGGCTACGACGACAGCGGCTGGCAGCAGGCGACGCTCGCCGCGGCGCCGCAGGGCACGGCGCAGGCGATCGACATCGACCCCGACGAGACGGTCGAGACGCTGCGCTTCAGATCGCTGAGCGAGCCGCAGCCGGGCGTCTACGTGCTCGACCTCGGACGCAACATCAGCGGCGTCACGCGGCTGCGCGTGCAGGGGCAGGCCGGCGCCGAGGTGCAGCTGCTGTCCGGCTCGGACCTCAACGCCGACGGCACCGTCGCGCCGGCGACGGACCTCTACCCGATCACGGGCAACCCGGAGAACCTGGACGTGTACCGGCTCGCCGGCACGGGCGCGGTCGAGACCTACGCCCCGCAGTTCACCTACCGCGGCTTCCAGTACGTGCAGGTGACCGGCTGGCCGGGAGCGACCCCGCCGACGCTCGACGACTTCGACGCGCTCGCGATTCGCGCGGCCGTCAGATCGACGGGCGACTTCGGCTCCTCGAGCACGCTGCTCGACCGCATCTACGGCGTCGCGCGCGACACGTTCCTGGAGAGCGCGCACGACATCCCCGTCGGCGACCCCAACAGCGAGAAGGCCGGCTGGACCGGCGACGGCATGTTCGTGACGCCGTCGTGGATGTGGCTGTTCGACACGCGCCGGCTGCACGCCAAGTGGGTGCGCGACATGCGCGACAGCCAGGCCCCCAGCGGCGAGCTGTCGGAGATCGCGCCGGGGCAGCAGCTGCCGAACACCGACATCCCCGGCGCCGGCGCCAGCCTGCTGTTCCTCGGCCCGACGCCGAGCTACGACGCGGCGCTGTTCGAGGTCGCGTGGGATCAGTACGTCCGCTACGGCGACCTGCGTCCGCTGACGCGCAGCTACGACGCGATGCAGCGCTACCTCGCCTGGGTCGGGCTGCTGATGCCGACGCACTTCTTCCCGTTCGGCTGCAACGGCACGGGCGACTGCGCCGGCCCCGGCGGCATCGGCGACCAGCGCACGCCCGGCCCGTCGAGCCGCAACGCGTGGCCCGACAACAACGTGTGGCTCTACCGCATGGAGACGATCGCGGCGCGCACCGCCGACCTGCTCGGCCACGCGGGCGACGCGCTCCTCTACCGCCAGGCGGCGGCCGACACGCGCACGCAGTTCAACGCCGCCTTCCTCGACCGCACCGCCGGGATGTACCGCGACCCGAGCGAGGCGATCGGCGACTACAGCCAGTACGTCAACGCCGTCGCGCTGCAGTTCGGGCTCGTGCCGGACGACATGCGCGCCACCGTGGCGGCGAGCCTCGCAGGCGCCGTCGCCGACGCGGGCGACCACCTCAACACCGGCGCGACGGGGACGATCTTCCTGTGGCCGGCGCTGAGCGACAGCGGCCACGTCGACGAGGCCGTGCGGGTGGCGACGCAGACGACCTTCCCCTCCTACGGGCACTGGCTCGTCGAGCAGGGCTCGACCGTCCTGCGCGAGGACTGGGAGGGCGGCCGGCCCGAGATGTTCAAGGGCAGCATCGTGAATTGGCTGTTCGAGGACCTTGCGGGCATCCAGCCGCTCGAGCCGGGCTTCGCGAAGATCCGCTTCCGGCCGGCCGTGCCGACGAGCGGGCTCGACGCGGCGCACGCGACGTACGACTCCGTGCGTGGCACGATCGCCTCCAGCTGGCAGCGGACGGCGGGCGGGGTGCGGATCGACGTGACGGTCCCGCCGGACGCCAGCGGCGTCGTGTGCGTGCCGGCGACGAGCGCCGCCGCCGTCACCGCGCCGGCCGACGCGACGTTCCTCGGCCTGCAGAATGGCAGCGCCGCGTACGCGGTCGGCGCCGGCGCCTACACGTTCGTCACGGCGGCGCCGTCGCCGCCGACGGCGACGGCCGGGGTCGACGGCGCCTGCGGCTCCGGCTCGCCGCTCGACCCGGCGGCGGCGAGCGGCGGCTCGCTGCCGCCGCTGCTCGGGTAGCGGTCAGCGCTCGTGCGGCGGCGCCGTGCGCGCCGCCTGCACGAGCAGCGCGATCTGCACGCGGTTGTCGGCGTCGAGCTTCGCCAGCAGACGCGAGACGTGCGCCTTCACGGTCGGCACGCTCATGTGCAGGCGCGCGGCGATCTCGGCGTTCGAGCGGCCCTCGCCGACCGCGAGCGCGACCTCGCGCTCGCGCGGGGTCAGCGCCTGGAGCCGTTCGCGCGCCCGCTCGCCGCGGGCCGTCTCCTCGTCGCCGCCGGCCGTCAGCTCGATCAGGCGGCGCGTCACGCGCGGCGACAGCATCCCCTCGCCGGCATGGACGCGCTCGATCGCGCGCACGATCTCCGCCGGCGGGCTGTCCTTCAGCAGGAAGCCGGCCGCGCCGGCGCGCAGCGCCCGCAGCACGTGCTCGTCGGCGTCGAACGTCGTCAGCACGACCACGTCCGGCGGGCTCGGCTGCGCGCGCAGCAGGCGCGTCGCGGCGATCCCGTCGAGCTGCGGCATGCGGATGTCCATCAGCACGACGTCCGGCCGGTGGCGGTCGACCGCCGCCAGCACGCCGCGGCCGTCGTCCGCCTCGCCGACGACCTCCACCTGCTCGGCGCCCGCGAGCATCATGCGCAGCCCCGAGCGGACGAGCGGATCGTCGTCGACGAGCAGCACGCGGATGCTCATGCGCGCCACGGAAGTCGTGCGAGCAGGACGAAGTCGCCGCTCGGGTCCCAGCCGTGCTCGAGCGTTCCGCCGGCGAGCGCGACGCGCTCGCCGAGCCCGATAAGGCCGCTGCCGGAGCCGGGGGGCGCCGCCGGCCGGCGCAGGCCGCCCGCGGGCCGGCGGCTGGCGATCCGCACGACCAGCCGCTCGCCGACGGTCACCGCCACCTCGACGGCCGCCGCCGGCGCGTGCTTGCGCGCGTTCGTCAGGCCCTCCTGGACGATGCGGTAGGCGGTGCGCCCGAGCGCGGCCGGCGCATCCTCCGCGCGCGGCACGTCGAAGCGGCTCGTAACGCGCATCCCCGCCGCGCGCGACTCCTCGATCAGGGTTGGGATCGACGCGAGCGTCGGCTGCGGGGCCTTCGGCGCGCCCTCCTCGGCGCTGCGCAGCACGCCGATCACCTCGCGCAGCTCCTCGAGCGCGACATGCGCCGTGTCGCGGATCACGGCGGCCGCGTCGGCGACCTCGTCCGCCGGCGCGTCGCGGCGGAACTCGAGCGCGCCGGCGTGCAGCGCGACGAGCGAGAGGCGGTGCCCGAGCGCGTCGTGCATCTCGCGCGCGATCCGCAGCCGCTCCGCCTCGCGCGCCTGCTCGATGCGCCCGCGCTGCTCGACCTCCAGCCGCACGGCGCGCTCGCGCAGCGCGAGCAGCTGCTCGCGGCGCACGCGCGCGAACAGGCCGCAGCCGAACGCGATCGCGGTCACGAGCGCGGCCACCAGCACGTTCGACGCGTACGAGTCGTTCGGCGGGTAGAGCAGCGGGAACAGCGCCGCCGACGCCGCGCTCAACGCGACGGTCGCCAGCAGCCCGCGCCGCGAGCCGCGCAGCGCGACGTTGAAGCAGGCGACCAGCAGCGGGCCGGCCGCGAGCGCCGAGCAGATCGACGCCGCCCCGGCGAACACGCCAAAGGCATCGGGGTGCGGCCGCCGCCGCCACAGCAGCGCGAGCGCGACGGCGCCGAGCAGCACGTCGAGCAGCTTCAGCGCGGCGCTGTGCTCGGCGAGCGAGTCGAGCAGGACGATCACCCCGAGCGCCAGCGCGAGCGCGGACATCGTCGCGTCCACGAGCCAGTCGCGCGCCGAGCGGCGGCCGTCGAACGCGTCGCCGAGCGCGCCGGGGAGCAGCTGACGGTGCCAGCGCGGCGTGCTCGACATGGCGGTCAAGGGTACGCCCGGCGCGCCGCGGCGCCCCCTACGAAAGTCGATGCACGCCTCGACCGCGGGAGGGGGCGAGCCATCCCGCGGGCCGTGGTCGACGCGCTGCGCGACGCCGAAGATCGCCGCATGATCGATGTCGAAGGACTCACGAAGCGCCTCGCGGGGCGCACCGTCCTGCAGGACGTCACGTTCCGCTGCGAGCCCGGCACGGTGACCGGCTTCCTCGGGCCGAACGGCGCCGGCAAGACGACCACGATGCGTGCGATGTGCGGCCTGCTGGAGCCCGACGCCGGCGTCGCGCAGGTGCTCGGCGGCCCCTACCACGCGCTCCCCAACCCCGGCCGCCGCGTCGGCATCCTGCTCGACGCCTCCGCGCAGCACGGGGGCCGGCGCGGGCGCGAGGCGCTTGCCGTCTCCGCGCTCACGATGGGCGTGCCGGAGCGGCGCGCCGACGAGCTGCTGGAGCTGGTCGGCCTCGACCGCGCCGCCGCGCGCCGGCGGGTGCGCCAGTACTCGCTCGGCATGCGCCAGCGGCTCGGCCTCGCGCACGCGCTGCTCGGCGAGCCGGAGGTGCTGATCCTCGACGAGCCGTCGAACGGGCTCGACCCCGAGGGCATGCGCTGGATGCGCTCGCTGCTGCGCGACTTCGCCGACCGCGGCGGGACGGTGCTGCTGTCCTCCCACCTGCTGCACGAGGTCGAGGCGGTCGCCGACCGGCTCGTGATCATCGGCAGCGGGCGCATCGTCGCGCAGGGCACGCGCGACGAGCTGCTGGCCGGCGCCGGCACGCTCGTGCAGGCGGCCGACGACGCCGCGCTGCGCACGGCGCTGGAGGACGCCGGCCTGACCAGCTCGGTCGCGCCCGACGGCGGCTTCGTCGTCGACGCCGAGCCCGCCCAGGTCGGCGAGGCGGCGCTGGCCGCCCGCATCGCCTTGACCCACCTCTCGCCGTCGGCCGGCGCGGGGCTCGAGCAGCTGTTCCTGGACCTGACCGGCACCGCTCACGCCGACGACCCCGTGGAGGCCACCCGATGACCGAGCTCGCACTCGACGCGCCGGCGCCGGCGCGCGCCTTCGCCCGCCCCGGCCTCGGGCGCCTCATGCTCGTGGAGCTGCGCAAGATGGCCGACACGCGCGCCGGCTTCTGGCTGCTGCTGAGCACCGCGCTGCTCGTCGTCGGCGTCGGCGTCGTGGCCTGCTTCGCGTTCGGCGAGCACGACAGGACGCTGCTCGACTTCCTCGCGATCGCGAGCGCCCCCGCGACGGTCCTGATGCCGGTCGTGGGCATCCTGCTCGTCAGCTCGGAGTGGTCGCAGCGGACCGCGATCATCACCTTCACGCTGACGCCGGAGCGCTGGCGGGTGCTGAGCGCCAAGCTGCTCGCCGGGCTCGCGCTGTGCCCGCTTGCGCTCGGGCTGTGCCTCGCCGTCTCGCTGCTCGCGACGGCGGTCGCCGGCAGCGGCGAGCACGCGTGGTCGCTGTCGGCCGCGCTCCTCGGACAGGCGGCGGTCGCCGTCGCGGTGCCGATGGTCGCCGGCATCGGCTTCGGCGCCGTGCTGCTCGCGCCCGCGCCGGCGATCGTCCTGTCGTTCGCGCTGCCGATGGTGTGGAGCGCGCTCGGCTCGCTCGCGGCCTTCGACGGGCCCGCGCGCTGGCTCGACCAGAACCGCGCGCTGGATCCGCTGCTCGACCACGCGCTCAGCGGGACGCAGTGGGCGCACGTCGCGACGTCCGTGCTGCTGTGGACGGCGCTGCCAGTCGCGCTGGGCTACTGGCGCGTCGCGCGCAGCGACATGCGCTGAGGCGGCGCGCGCGCCCGCCGCGGCGGGGGATGGAACCAACATGACCTGATTGTCCTACAATCGCGCCATGTCCCGTCTCCCGCTCCCGGCCCGATGAGCGCGCGGCCGCTGCTCGACGAGCTTGCCGCCGGCCTGCCGGACGGGGGCCTGCTGACCGACCCCGACGTCGTCGCCGGCTACGAGCTCGACGCGACCGGGCGCTTCCGCGGCACGGCGCTCGCGGTCGCCCGGCCGCGCGACGCCGCGCAGGTGGCGCAGGTGCTCGACGCGTGCGTGCGTCACCGCGTGCCGCTCGTGCCTCAGGGCGGCAACACCGGGCTCGTCGGCGCGGGCGTCCCGCGCGACGGCGAGCTGCTGCTGAGCCTGCGCGCGCTCGACGCGGTCGGCGACGTCGACCTCGACGCCCTGCAGGTCGAGGTCGGCGCGGGGGCGACGCTGGAGCAGGTGCAGGCCGCGGCCGCGCGCGCCGGCCTGGAGCTGCCGATCGACCATGCCGCCCGCTCCGCCGCCACGATCGGCGGGATGGTCGCGACGAACGCCGGCGGCCCGCTCGCCGTCCGCTATGGCTCGATGCGCGCGCGCGTCGCGGGGCTGGAGGCGGCGATCCCGGGGGTCGGCCTCGTCAGCCGCATGGGCGGGCTGCTGAAGGACAACGCCGGCTACGACCTGAGCGAGCTGCTGGTCGGCTCGGAGGGCACGCTCGGCGTCGTGACGGCGGCGCGGCTGAGCCTCGTCCCGCGGATGCCGTTCCGCGTCGCGGCGCTGTTCGGCGTCGGCGGCGTCGCCGAGGGGCTGCGGCTGCTGCGCGCGCTGCGCGCGGTGCCGGGGCTCGAGGCCGTCGACGTGTTCGACGCCGCCGGCATCGAGCTGGTCTGCGCGCATCGGCGCATCGCTCGTCCCTTCGCCCGGGAGCATGCGACGTACGTGATCGTGCAGTGCGCCGCGGCGAGCGACGTGACCGAGGAGCTGGCCGCGGCGGTCGACGCGATGGAGGACCCGCCCGACGTCGTCGCCGCGACCGACGCGAGCGGACGCGAGGGGCTGTGGACGTATCGCGAGGCGCTGAACGAGTCGATCCGCGCCGCCGGCATCCCGCACAAGCTCGACGTCGCGCTGCCGATCGCGGCGCTGCCGGCGTTCGACCGCGCGCTGCGCCAGCTGGTCGCGGACGCCGCGCCGGACTGGCGGCTCTACGTCTACGGGCATCTCGGCGACGGCAACCTGCATGTGAACGTGCTCGGCCCCGACCCCGAGGACGAGCGCGTCGACGAGCTGGTGCTGCGCTGCGCGGCCGGCTTCGGCGGCACGATCAGCGCCGAGCACGGCGTCGGCCGCGCGAAGCGCCAGTGGCTGTCGCTGTGCCGCTCGGACGCCGACATCGCCGCGATGCGGGCGGTCAAGCGCGCGCTCGATCCCGCCGGCGTGCTCTCGCCCGGCCGAGTGCTGCCCGACGATGGGGCCGACGGCGTCCCGTCCTGAGCCCGAGCCGCGTCCGCCCGCGCTTCCGCTCGGCCGCGTCTCGAAGGTCGAGGCGCTGGTCGAGCGCGTCTCGCGCCTGATCTACGCCGGCACGTTGGCGCCGGGCACGCCGGTGCGCGACCAGGAGCTGGTCGAGCGCTTCGACGCCGGCCGTCAGACGGTGCGCTCGGCGATGCAGCAGCTCGCGCGCGACGGGCTCGTCGAGCACAAGCCGCACCGCGGCTGGTTCGTGCGCGAGCTGACGCTCGCCGACGCCGAGGACGTCGTGCTCGTCTTGCGGGCGCTCGAATGCGAGGCGGTGCGCGCGGTGGCGCCGCAGGAGCGCTCGCGCGAGGCCGCCGACGCCGCGCTCGCGGCGCTCGGCCGGCTGACGGAGGCGGATCCGCTCGACGCGCACATCGTCGCGACGCTGCGCGTGCATCGCGCGATCGTCGCGGGGGCGCGCAGCGCCAGCATGGAGCAGGCGTTCGACGCCGCCGCGCGCGAGCTGCGGCTCGCGATCGCGCAGGCCGTGCTGCCGTGCGTCGACACGGCGGCGCTCTACGCCGAGCACGCGGCGCTCGTCGCGGCGCTGTGGGAGCGCGCGCCGGAGCAGGCGGAGGAGGCGGTGCGCGCCCAGAGCGTGCGCACGCTGACGCGCCTGCGTGCGGCGTTCGCCTGACCCCGCGTCGCGACGGCGAAGCCGGCGAGACGGCGGCGCTTCCGGCTGCTCGCTGGACTTTTGTCAGATTGTCGAATAATGTGGCGATATGACCAAATGGAGAGACGTGCCCACCCTCGCCGCGACGCGCCGCCTCGGCCGGCGCGGCCTGCTCGCCACGGTGGCCGCGTGCGCCGTCGCCGCCGTGGCTGCGCCGGTCGCCGGCGCAACCGTCGGGACGCCGCAGTGCACCGCCCCCTACGGCACGCTGCCGTCCGCGCCGGCGGGCGCGCCGCTGACGTTCGGCATCTACCCCGGCGGCTTCGCCGGCGCCGGGACCGACCCCGCCGTGCCGAACAACGCCGTGCAGATCGAGCAGGCGCTCAGACAGCTGCAGGGCAACAAGTCGCACTTCATCGTGCGCGGCTACACCGAGTACCACAACGCTCCCACCGACGGGGACCCCGCCGGCACGGACCCGGAGTACTTCGACCAGTACATCCACGACGGCCGCAGCCTCGACCTCGTGATCGAGTACGCGTCCGAATCCGGCAGCATCGCTGGCTGGAAGCAGTTCGTCCACGACCAGATCCTCAGATACGGGCCGCTCGCCGCGACGATCTCGGTGACGCTCGAGCCGAACCTCGACAACACGGCGATCGGGCGCCGTGCGCTGATCGAGGGCGTGCCGTACGCGAAGCAGGTCGTCCAGCAGGCCGGCCTCAGAGCCCAGGTCGGCTTCAGCGCCGTCAACTTCGGCGTCCCGTTCGACCTCGCCTTCTGGACGCAGATCGGCAACGAGGCCGGCCAGGACTTCGCCTCCTCGCTCGACTACGTCGGCGTCGACCTCTACGCCGGCGCGTTCTGGGACGTCGCTCCCGACGGCCAGCCGGGCGACCGCGCGGACGTCATTACGCAGGCGCTGAGAATGACGCGCAACTGCTCGCTGCCGCTCGCCGGCATCGACGACTCGGTCCCGCTGCGCATCACCGAGAACGGCTGGCCGGTGTTCGACACGCGCACCGAGCAGCAGCAGGCCGACGCGTTCGACACCGTCATCAGAACGGTCAACAGCCTGCGCGGACCGCTGAAGATCCTCAGCTACGAGGAGTTCGCGCTGCGCGACGACACGTCGTTCAGCGACAACCTGTTCGACCACCTCGGGCTGCTGCACGACGACTACACGCCCAAGCCGGCGTTCAGAACGTATGGCCAGCTGATCGCGAGACTCGGGTAGCGGGACGGATGGCCGGCATCGCGATCGAGGGCGTCTCGAAGACCTACCCCGACGGCACGACGGCCGTCGCGGGCGTGGACCTCGAGATCGCCGACGGCTCGTTCACGGTGCTGGTCGGACCGTCCGGATGCGGCAAGACCACGCTGCTGCGGATGATCGCGGGGCTGGAGCCGATCAGCGGCGGCACCCTGCGCATCGGCGGCGACGTGGTCAACACCGTGCCCCCGCAGGACCGGGACGTGGCGATGGTGTTCCAGAGCTACGCCCTGTACCCGCACATGACGGTGGCGCGCAACATGGCGTACGGCCTACGCCAGCGGCGCGTGCCGAAGGCCGAGATCGAGGCGTGCGTGCGGCGTGCCGCGCGCACGCTCGACCTCGAGCCGCTGCTTCACCGCAAGCCCGCGGCGCTGTCCGGCGGGCAGCGCCAGCGTGTCGCGATGGGCCGCGCGATCGTGCGTGAGCCGCAGGCCTTCCTGATGGACGAGCCGCTGTCGAACCTCGACGCGAAGCTGCGCACGCAGATGCGCGCGGAGATCGCGCAGCTGCAGCAGCGGCTCGGCACGACGACCGTCTACGTCACGCACGACCAGGTCGAGGCGATGACGCTCGGCGACCGCGTCGCGGTCATGCGCGACGGCGTGCTGCTGCAGTGCGCCGAGCCGCAGGAGCTGTACGAGCGGCCCAGCTCCGTCTTCGTCGCCGGCTTCATGGGCTCCCCGCCGATGAACGTCTTCGCCGCGACGCTGCAGCGCGGCGAGCGCGGACTGCGCATCGCGTTCGGCGGCGAGACGCTGGACGTGCCGGACGCGGCGGTCGCCCGCCATCCGGGGCTCGCCGCGCTGGTCGACCGGCGGGTCGCCGTCGGGATCCGCCCCGAGGACGTCGCGGTGCGCGAGGGCGCCGCGCCGCCCGGCCGCGTCCTGACGCTGCCGCTGCGCCTGCACGAGGTGCTGGGGCGCGGCGTCGACCTGCACTTCGCGCTCGAAGGCGCCGCCCTGCCGGACGGCGGCAGCGGGCTGCCCGAGCGGGAGGAGCTGCATGCGGGCGAGGCGCCGCTGCTCGTGCGCGCGGAGGCCGGCCGCGTCGCCGACGTCGCGGTCGGCGACCCGGTGTCGCTGGAGGTCGCCGTCGAGCGGCTGCGCTTCTTCGACGCGGCGTCCGGCCGCACCCTCGCCGAAAGCTGATCCGCCCCCGCGGACCGGACAAGCCACCCCCCGGGAGAAGAGGAGCCACATGCCCAACACCAAACGTCGCGCGGGCGCACTGCTCGCCGCCTGCCTGTCCCTGCTCGCGCTGCTGCTCGCCGGCTGCGGCGGCGGCAACGACAACAGCTCGTCGTCGACGAAGCCCGCTGCCGCCGCGTTCGACCCGAGCAAGCCGGCCAGCCTCACCGTCTGGTCGTGGGCGCCGCAGACGGAGCCGGCCGCGAAGGCGTACATGAAGCTGCACCCGGCGATCAAGATCAAGGTCGTCAACGCCGGCATCGAGACGGCCGAGTACGCGAAGATCCGCGCCGGGATCGAGGCCGGCCGCGGCGCGCCCGACGTCGCGCTGATGTCGTTCCCCAACGTGCAGGAGTTCGCGATCACGCACGACCTGCTCGACCTCTCCAGATACGGGGCGGCGCAGATGACGAACGACATCGCGCCGTGGTGCATCGACCTGCTCTCCTCGCAGGACGGCGGCCTCTACGGCCTGCCGACGGACGCCGGCGTGATGGGCTTCCTCTACCGCGAGGACCTGCTGCGCAAGGCGGGCGTGACGCCGCCGAAGACGTGGGCCGAGTTCGCGACCGCCGCGGTGAAGCTGCACAAGGCGCTCCCGAGCTCCTACCTGACGAACTTCCCGCTCGGCCAGTTCCCGTGGCTGCAGGCGATGATGTGGCAGGCCGGCTCCAAGCCGGTGCAGGTCGACGGCACGACGCTCACGCTCAAGATGAACGACGCGCCCGCGCTGAGAGTCGCCGCCTACTGGGACGACCTCCTGCGCAAGGGCGTGGTCGATCCGGCGCCGGCCTTCACGACGCCGTACTACGCGGCGATCGACCGCGGCGACTACGCCGGCTGGGTCGCCCCGCAGTGGGGTCCGGTGCTGATCAGAGACACGAGCCCGACGTGGGGCAAGTGGCGTGCGGCGCGGCTGCCGCAGTGGAGCACGAGCGCGCAGAGCGAGCCGCTGTGGTCGAGCAGCGCGTACGTCGCGACGGCGCAGTCGAAGGCGCCCGGCGCGGCGGCCGACTTCATCAAGTTCATCACCCACGACAAGCAGATCGTCCACAGCCTGAGCGCGCAGACGCCGTACGCGTTCTATCCACTCAAGTCGCTCTACCAGAGCAAGGCGTGGCTCGACCAGAAGCTGCCCTTCTACGGGCCGCAGAAGGCGAACCGCGTGTTCGCGCAGGCCGCCGAGCACGTCGACGGCAGCTACGAGTCGACGCCGTTCGAGGACTATGTCGTCACGCAGGGCAACCAGCTCGTCGGCGACGCGATCAAGAGCCACGGATCGCTCGTCAACGCGCTGAACGAGCTGCAGGACCGCGTCGTCAAGTACGCGAAGCAGCAGGGGTTCACCGTCAAGTCATGACCGCATCGGTCCTCCGACCGAGCGCGACGGAGCGGTCGGCGTCCTGGCGACGCCGGCCGCTGTCGCGTCTGCCGGTCACGGTCACGCTGCTGCTGCCGTTCGTCGCGATGTTCGCGATCTTCTACGTCGTCCCGATCCTGTGGGCGCTGCGCACGAGCCTGTTCGCGAACAAGCTCGTCGGCGGCGCGTCGTTCCAGGGCCTCGACGCGTATCGCCGCGCGCTGCACGACGGCGACTTCCTCGCCGGCTTCCGCAACGTCGGAATCCTCAGCGCGGTGCAGGTGCCGCTGTCGCTCGGCTTCGCGCTCGTGCTCGCGCTCGTGCTTGACGGCCGCGCGCTGCGCGCGCGCGGCGCCTTCCGCCTGCTGATCTTCCTGCCCTACGCGGTGCCGAGCGTGATCGGCGGCCTCATGTGGGGCTTCATGTACGACCCGCGGCTCGGACCGCTCGGGCAGATGACCGGGGCGCTCGGGCTCGGCCGCGCCGACCTGCTCTCGTCGCAGTGGATGCTCGTCTCGCTCGGCAACATCCTCACGTGGAGCGGGACGGGGATCGCGATGATCATCCTCTACACCGCGCTGAAGGCGATCCCGCTCGACCTCGAGCAGGCCGCCGCCGTCGACGGCGCCAGCCGCTGGGACATCGTCCGCACGATCAAGGTGCCGCTGCTGCTGCCGTCGATCGGGCTCGTGCTGCTGATCTCGGTGATCGCGACGCTCCAGCTGTTCAACGAGCCGGCGATCCTGTGGACGCTCGCGCCGCAGGTGATCGGCAGCGCGTACACGCCGAACCTCTACGCCTACAACGTCGCCTTCCAGGGCGCGCAGCTCGACTACGCGGCCGCGCTCGCGTTCGTGCTCGCCGCGCTCGTGCTGCTCGTCTCCTACGGCGGCATCGGGATCGCGCGACTGAGGAGCCGATCGTGAAGCGACCGATCCGTTCGCGTCCGCTCGCGGAGCCCGACGCGCCGTCGGCGGGCGGGCGCATGCTCGTCACGATCCTGATGCTGGCGGCGCTCGGCTACTTCATGGTGCCGCTCGTGTGGGTCGCGCTGTCGGCGACGAAGACCGACACCGACCTGATCAACACGTTCGGCCTGTGGCCGGGACCGCACTTCGCGCTGCTGCGCAACGTGCGCGAGCTGTTCGCGACGAGCGGCGGCATCTTCGGCCGCTGGATGCTGAACTCGGCCTTCTACACGGTCACGAGCGCGGCGCTCGCGGCGCTGCTGTCGGCGATGGCCGGCTACGTGCTCTCGAAGCACCGCTTCCGCGGCCGCGGGCTGCTGCTCGCGATCACGATCGGCGCGATCATGGTGCCGCCGCAGACGCTCGTGCTGCCGACCTTCCTGATGCTCAGCAAGGCGCACATGACGGGGACGGCGCTGTCGGTGATCCTGCCGATGGCGGTCAGCCCGATCGGCGTCTTCCTCGTGAAGACCTACGCCGACGCGGCGGTGCCGGACGCGCTGCTCGACGCGGCGCGGATCGACGGCGCCTCCGACACGAAGGTCTTCTGGACGATCGCGCTGCGGCTGCTGATGCCGGCGGTCGTGACGGTGTTCCTGCTCGCGTTCGTGGCCAACTGGAACAACTACTTCCTGCCGCTCGTGATGCTGAGCGACGACCACGCGTACCCGGTGACGGTCGGTCTCGCGAACTGGAACCAGGTCGCGAACGCGGGCCTGAAGGTGCCGTACTCGGTCGTCGTGACCGGCGCGCTCGCGGCGATCGTGCCGGTGATCGCGGTGTTCGCCGGGACCCAGCGCTACTGGCAGGGCGGCCTGACGACGGGCGGCGTGAAGTAGGCGGCGGCTACAGGCCGATCGCCGCGATCACGCCGTCCATCGACTCGGCCGTGTGCGCGCGGATGCGCTCGACGGCGGCCGCGCGCGGCAGCGTCCAGATGTCGTCGACGAGCTGCCGGTGCTCGCGCAGCACGGCCGCCGGCGTCTCCGGCTCGACGGCGACCTGCGCCTGCGCGAGCGCGACGCGCAGCGCGCGCAGCATGCTGTCGAACGCGCGCAGCAGGCGCGGGCTCTCGGGCTCGGCGACGATCGCGCGGTGCACGCCGACGCCGGCGACCACCATGTCCTCGACCTCGGCGCCGCGCTCCAGCCGGGCGAGCTGGGCAAGCGCCGCGTCGACGTGGTGGCGGGGAAGCCGGCGGTCGTGGATCGCGCGCACCGCCTCGGTCTCGACCGCGCCGCGCAGGTGGTAGATGTCGGCGATCTGCTCGAGCGAGAAGTGCCGTGCGAAGACGCCGCGGTTCGGCTCGTGGATCGCGATCCCGTCGCGCACCAGCTCGCTCAGCGCCGCCCGGACCGAGTGGCGCCCGACCGCGAAGCGCTCGGCGAGGTCGTGCTCGCGCAGCGGCGTGCCGGCGGCGAGCGGGCCCGAGTACGCGAGCTGCTCCAGCGCGCGACGGATCGCCTCGACGGTCGAGACGGGCTCGATCCCGCCACCTGTCTCGGGGAACGTCACATTGTCACGTTAGCGGATGATTCGTCGTCGAGCAGGCCGGCGTCGACCGCCCGCGCCAGCTCCAGGCGGTTGGCGCAGCCGGTCTTGCCGTAGATGCGGCTGAGGTAGGCCTCGACCGTCTTGACGCTGAGGTACACGGTCTGCGCGATCTCGCGGTTGCGGGCGCCCTGCTGCACGAGCCGCGCGATCTGCGCCTCCGTCTCGCTCAGCAGCGCGCTCGCGTGCGAGCGTCGCCGCGGCACCTTGAGCCCGCGCCGCCGCAGCTCCGCGACCGCGCGCCGCCGCCACGGCGCGGCGCCGAGCGCGCCGAAGATGCGCGCCGCCTCGGTGAGGTTGCGCTGCGGTGCGACGTCCGCGCTGCCCAGCAGCAGCCGGCCCTGCCCGCGCTGCAGCGCGAGGCCGCAGTCGTCGGCGACCGCGAGCCCGTCGCGCAGCGCGTCGACGTCGCCGGTCGCACGCCCGTAGGCGAGCCGCACGGCGACGTAGGTCGGGCGGTTCAGGACGTCGAGCCCCTGGCGCATCGGCTCGCTCAGCAGCTCCGCCGCCGCGTGCGGGCGGCCGGCGTCGATCTCCGCCTCGGCGATGCGGGCGAGCAGCAGCGCGCGCACGCAGACCGAGACGGAGGAGACCGGCGAGCGGTCCAGCTCCTCGACCAGCCGTGCCCGTGCGGCCTCCGGGTGGCCGGTCAGCAGCTCGATGCCGGCCCGTCCCCACGCCTGCACCGCCTCGAAGTGGGCGCCGCTGGCGAGCGGCCGGTCGACCTCGCGCCGCGCCGCCGCCCATTCGCCGCGATGCGCGCGCACCTCGACCTCGATGTCGCGCAGCATCGTGCGGTGCGAGAGCGACCCGGCGGCCGTCAGCTCCTCCGCGATCCCGGCGGTCATCGCGAGCGCCGAGGACCACTCGCCGAGGTAGGCCGCGTTCTGCACCTGCGCGGTCGCGACCTCCGGGCGGTGGAGCGTCGAGCCGGTCTGCGCCATCAGCGCCTGCGCGCGCGCGATCGAGGCCGACGCCTCGCGCGTGTAGGCGTGCAGCCCCTGCGTGTACGCCATCGCCGCGTACGCGTCGAGCTGCGAGACGGCCGGCGCCTGCCGCGCCGCCGCGGCCAGCTCGTCCCACAGCCCCGGCAGCTCGTCGAAGCGCGACCCCATGTAGCGCGCGTGCGTGAGGTGCACGAGCCCGAGCACGCGATCCGCCGGCGTCGCCTCGCGCAGCTGGCGCAGCGCCGCGTCGGCGTTGGCCGCCGCCTCCGCCCGCCGTCTGACGCCCATCTGCACGTGCGCCGCCTGCGCCGCGAGCGGCGCGGCGCTCGCCCCCGCCAGCTCCGCGTCGAGCAGCGCCGCCGCATCGTGCAGCTCCGAGGCCTGCATCAAGCCGCCGACGACCACGCTCACGAGGCCGCTGCGCAGCTCGCCCGGCGCCAGCCCCGCCAGCGCCTCGCGCCCCACCGCGACCGCCTCGCGCGGCCGGCCGGCGAGCAGCAGCGTGTGCGCCAGCCGCGCCGCGAGCGACGCCCGCCGCACGTCCGCGGCGGGCACGAGCGCGACCGCGCGCTCGAACCACGGGATCGCCGCGCACGGCTGCTCGGCGCAGGCATGCTCGGCGATGCGCGCGAACAGGGCGAGCGCGCGCTCGTCGCCCGGCTCGGCGATCGCGCGCAGGTGCTCCGCCAGCTCCAGGTCCACGTCGGGCGAAGGAGGCAGGTGCGCGAGCCGGTCGGCCGCCACGCGGTGCCAGCGCCAGCGCTCCGCGGGCCCGATCTGATCGCGCAGCGTGTCGTGGACGAGCTGCCGTGCGACGCGGTAGCCGTCGCCGTCGCGGCGCAGCAGCCCGCGCGCGACGAGCGCGTCGAACGCCGCGGCGGCGTCGGCGTCCGGCACGCCGGCCAGCTCGGCGGCCAGCTCCATGCGCGCGGGCCCGACGCGCCCGAGCAGCGCGACCGCCTGCGCGATGCGGCGCGCCGCCGGCGGCGCGGGCAGGACGCGGTCGAGCAGGCGCCGGCGGCGCTCCGATGCCGCGTCGGGCGACTCGGCCTCGTCGATCGCGTCGCGCAGCGCGGCGAGCGCGAGCAGCGCGTTGCCGTCGCCGCGACCGACGGCGGCCGCGACGTGCGGCGCGGATGCCTGCGGGCTCGCGCGGCGCAGCAGCTCGGCGAGCGCGTCGTCCGCGAGCGGGCCGAGCGCGAGCGTCCGCAGCGTGCCGGCCGCGCGCGCCCGCTCCAGCAGCCGCCCGCACGTCGTCCCGGGATCGAGCGGCGCGGTCCGCAGGTTGCCGGCGAGCACGAGCGGGTGGGGAGCGGGGCGATCGAGCAGGTCGGCGGCGAGCAGCAGCGTGCGCTCGTCGACCAGCTCCAGGTCGTCGCAAGCGAGCACGAGCGGCCGTTCGCGGATGAGCGCGGCGAACCCGTGCGCGGCGGCGGCGTGCGCGGCCGCCGCGCCCTCCGCCGCGAGCAGGCGCGCGGCGAGCGGCCGCAGCCGCGGGTCGTTCGCGTGCGCGGCGAGCGCGTCGCGCAGTCCGGCGAACGGCAGCTCGCGATCGAGCGGGTCGGCGCGCAGCGCGAGCACGGTCGCGCGCGTGGCGGCCAGCTCGCCGACGGCGCTCCTCAGCAGCCGCGACTTGCCGACGCCGGGCTCGCCCGTGACGAGCACGGCGCCGCCGGCGCCGTCCAGCGCCTCGTGGATCCATCGCAGCAGCCGTTCGAGCTCGCGCACGCGCCCGACGAGCGACCTCGTCGGCGCGCCGCGCCCGGCGTCGTCCGTTCGCACAGCGCAGCCTCTCCTCGTCCGTCGCGGACAACACTACGCCGTCAGGGACCGTTGCGGGAAACGATTTCAGGAGCGGGGTGCGCGGACGCTTAGGTCGAGGGTCTTCCCGCTTGTCGCCGCTGCCCGCGGCGGTCGATGCTCGCCCGGTGTCGCACGTCCCGATCGGCGACCTGCTCACCCGGCTCGCGAACGCCGAGCCGTCGCGGCCGGCCGTCACGTGCGCGGAGCGCACGATCACGCGCGCGCGGCTGGAGGCGCGGGCCAACCGCCTCGCGCGCGCGTACGCGGACCTCGGCGTGCGGCAGGGCGACTTCGTCACGGTCGCGCTGCCGAACTCGATCGAGATGGTCGAGGCGCTGCTCGCGATCTGGAAGCTCGGCGCGATCCCGCAGCCGGTCTCCGCGCGGCTGCCCGCGCGCGAGCTGGAAGAGATCGTCGCGCTCGCCGACCCGTCGCTCGTCGTCGGCGTCACGGCGGCGCTCGTGCCCGAGCGCGCGAGCGTCCCGCCGGGCTTCGAGCCCGACCGCGCGCTCAGCGACGCGCCGCTGCCGTCGCGCGTCTCGCCCGCCTGGAAGGCGCCGACGTCGGGCGGCAGCACCGGCCGCCCGAAGCTGATCGTCGCGGGCCGCACGAGCGCGCTCGACCTCGGCTTCTACGCCGGCCTGCTGCGGCTGCACGGCGCCCAGACGCAGCTCGTGCCGGGACCGCTGTTCCACAACGCGCCGCTGATGCTCGCGACGGTCGGCTGCTGCCTCGGACAGCACGTCGTGCTGATGCCGCGCTTCGAGGCGAGCGCGGCGCTGGCGGCGATCGCGCACCACCGCGTGCAGGTCGTCAACCTCGTCCCGACGATGATGCTGCGGATGCTGCGCCTGATCGAGGCGGCGCCGGGCGCGCACGACCTCTCCTCGCTGGAGGTCGTCTGGCACATGGCGGCGCCGTGCCCGCCGTGGCTGAAGCAGCGCTGGATCGAGCTGGTCGGCGCCGAGCGGCTGCACGAGCTGTACGGGGGGACCGAGGGGCAGACGTTCTGCGTCATCCGCGGCGACGAGTGGCTGGCGCGGCGCGGGTCGGTCGGGCGGCCGGCGTTCGGAGAGGTGAAGGTGATCGACGCCGACGGCCGCGATCTCCCGCCGGGCGAGGTCGGCGAGGTGCTGCTGCGGCGCCCCGCCGACTGGCCGCCGACCTATCGCTACCTCGGCGCGACGGCGCGCACGTTCGACGGCGGCTGGGAGTCGCTGGGCGACATGGGCTCGCTCGACGCGGACGGGTACCTGTACCTGGCCGACCGCCGCCAGGACCTTCTGATCGTCGGCGGCGAGAACGTCTACCCGGCCGAGGTCGAGGCCGCGCTGATGGAGCACCCGCAGGTGCGCTCGTGCGCGGTCGTCGGGCTCCCGGACGAGGAGCTCGGCGAGCGCGTCCACGCGCTCGTGCAGGCGGCGGGCGCGTGCGACGAGGCGGCGTTGCGCGCGTTCGTCGCCGCGCGGCTCGTGCGCTACAAGGTGCCGCGCTCGATCCGCTTCGTCGACGAGCCGCTGCGCGACGACGCCGGCAAGCTGCGCCGCCAGGCGCTGCGCGAGCACGAGCTGGCGCGCGGCGGATAGGTCGAGGGGGACCCCCACTATGCGCGCGCCGCGGGCTGGGCGAAGCTTCGCGTCCAGACCGTTGGAAACGAATCCGGTAACGTGACCACCTCCGCCCCCGCCCACGCCGAGCCCCCCGCTTCGGCCAGCGCCCCGATGTCATCGATCGTCCTGCGCGGCATCGTCAAGGAGTACGTCAGCGGCATGCGCGCCGTCGACGGCGTCGACCTGGAGATCGCCGGCGGCGAGTTCTTCGTCCTGGTCGGCCCGAGCGGCTGCGGCAAGTCGACGCTGCTGCGGCTGATCGCCGGGCTGGAGCTGCCGACGAGCGGCACGATCGCGATGGGCGGGCGCGACGTGACGCACGTCTCCGAGCGCGACCGGGACATCTCGATGGTGTTCCAGAACTACGCGCTCTACCCGCACATGACGGTGCGGGCGAACATCGGCTACGGCCTCAAGGTGCGCAAGCTGCCGAAGCGCGAGATCGCCGCGCGCGTCGAGGAGGTCGCCGGCCTGCTCGGACTGGAGGCGCTGCTCGACCGCCGCCCCGCGACGCTCTCCGGCGGCCAGCGCCAGCGCGTCGCGATGGGGCGCGCGATCGCGCGCCGGCCGCAGGCGTACCTGATGGACGAGCCGCTGTCGAACCTCGACGCGAAGCTGCGCGTGTCGATGCGCGCGCAGCTCGACCGCCTCCACCAGCGGCTCGGCGTGACGACCGTCTACGTCACGCACGACCAGGTCGAGGCGATGACGCTCGGGCAGCGCGTCGCGGTGCTGCGCGACGGGGTCCTGCAGCAGGTCGACACGCCGCGGCGGCTCTACCACCACCCCGCCAACGCGTTCGTCGCGGCCTTCATCGGCTCGCCGTCGATCAACTTCGCGATGGCGGCGCTCGACGGCGAGCGCGTGCGCTTCGCCGGCTTCGACGTGCGCCTGCCGGACGGGCTGCGCCCGCCGGTGCGCGACGGCGAGCCGGTGCTGCTGGGGATCCGTCCCGACGCGCTGCGCGACGCGCGCTCGGCGCCGCCGGACGCGGCGTCCGTCGAGGTGCAGGTCGCGGTGCGGGAAGACCTCGGCCACGAGTCGCTGCTGTTCTTCCCGGTCGCCGAGCCGCCGCAGGAGCGCGCCGCGATCCGGCGCGCGACGTTCGAGCCCGAGCAGGGCGAGCAGCTGATCGGCGAGGAGGGGCGGACGCTCTTCTGCGCGCGCGTCGCGGCCGGCTTCGAGGCGCCGGCCGGCGGCACGGCGCGGCTGGCGCTCGCGCCCGAGGCGCTGTGGTTCTTCGACCCCGTGACCGGGGTCGCCCTGCCGCGCGGCGACGCGCGGCCGTAAGCAGGAGGAGAGAGAAGATGAGAGGACGTCGGTATCGCGCCGCCGCGCTGGGCCTCGCGGCCCTGCTCGCGTCGGCGGCGGTCGGCTGCGGCTCGGGCGGAAGCTCGGGCGGCGGCGGCGACAAGACGCTCACGCTCGCCGGCCCGACGCTCGGCCAGGAGGGTCCGAAGAACCCGCTCAACGTGATCGCGAGAGCGTTCGAGCAGGCGAACCCGGGCGTGCACGTGAAGGTCGCCACGACCGCGTACGACCAGTTCGACCAGACGGTGCGCGTGCAGCTCAACGGCTCGGCGGCGCCGGACGTGATCTTCAACGCGGTCGGCTACGGCCAGGCGACCGCGACGCTGCCGCTCGTGAGAGCGAACGCGCTGACCGACCTCAGCGATCAGCCGTGGGCGAGATCGCTCTCGTCCGACCTCAGAGCCGCCGTCGGCACCGACGGCAAGGTCTACACGCTGCCGTCCGCCTACACGGTCGTCGGCGCGATCTACGACGTCGACGCCTTCAAGCGCGACGGTGTCGCGATCCCGAGAACGTTCCAGCAGGTGCTCGACCTGTGCAGACGCGAGCAGGGCGAGGGCCGCACGGCGTTCGCGCTCGGCGGGCAGGAGTCCTACGACTTCCAGCAGCTCGGCTCGGTGATGGTCGCCTCGACGGTGTTCGCCGCGAATCCCGACTTCGACCTGCAGCGGCTCGCCGGCAGAGTGACGTTCAAGGACACGCCCGGCTGGAAGCAGGGCCTCGAGCAGGCGAAGCAGATGATGGACGCCGGCTGCTTCGGCGACGCGCCCGCCGCCGTCTCGACCGACGCCGCCAACCAGCGGCTCGCGACCGGCAAGGCGCTGATGCGGATCGCGACGCCGGAGAGCATCCCGGCGGTCCAGGCGCTCAACCCCAGAGGCCACTACGGGATGTTCGCGGTGCCCGGCGGCAGCGCCGACCAGACGCGCCTGCCGGCCGGCGCGGTGTTCGGCTTCTCGGTGCCGGCGAAGGCCGGCAACCAGGCGCTGGCGAAGCAGTTCGTCGCGTTCGCCGCGCAGTCGAGCGTCGCCGACGAGCTGGCGAGAGGGATCGGCTCGATGCCGGCCGTGACGGCCGGCGGCGGACCGCCGCGGCTGATCCCCGCGCTCGCGCCGATGCAGCCGCTCGTCGACGCCGGCAAGACCGTGCGCTTCGTCGACGTGCTGTGGCCGAACCCGGAGGTCTCGAAGGAGTTCCGCAGCGGCATCCAGGGGATCTCGACCGGCCAGTCCTCGCCCGACGACGTCGTCGCCGCGATGGACTCCGTCTGGACCGCGAAGTAGCGGGACGGGCAGGGGAGGGGCGAACGGCCATGCGCACCACGCGACCCGTCGGCGGCGGCGGTCCCCCGCATCCGGCGACGCGGGTGCCGTGGCTGTTCGTCCTCCCGGCCCTGCTGCTGTACCTCGCGTTCTTCCTCGGCCCGACGCTCGTCGGCGCCGGCTACGCCTTCACCGACTGGAACGGGCTCAGCGCCCCGAGATGGGTCGGGCTCGGCAACTTCTCGGAGATCTTCAGCGACCCGAAGGGGCGCGCCGCGGTCGTCCACACGGTGCTGCTGTGCGCGATCTACGTCGTCGTCGTCAACGCCTGCGGCCTGCTGCTCGCGATCGGCCTGACGAACGCGATCAAGACGCGCAACCTGCTGCGCGCGCTGTTCTTCGCGCCGGTCGTCGTGAGCCCGCTCGCGGTCGCCTACATCTGGAAGTTCATCCTCGACCCCGACGGCCCGCTCAACCAGGGGCTGCGCGCGGTCGGGCTCGACGGGCTCGCGCAGCCGTGGCTCGGCAAGCCGACGCTCGCGTTCGGCGCGCTCGTCGTGACGATGGTGTGGCAGCTGTGCGGCTACCACATGATCATCCTGATGGCCGGGCTGCAGTCGATCCAGCCCGAGCTGTACGAGGCCGCCTCGATCGACGGCGCCGGCGCGTGGCGCCGCTTCTGGGACGTCACGCGCCCGCTGCTGCTGCCGGCGATGGCGATCAGCGTG
>JBQCIQ010000055.1:0-4665 GCA_051953595.1 Conexibacter sp.
GCCGACGATCGACGTCGCCAGCCCGGCGGCGTGGAAGAGGACGTCGCGGCCCCAGCGCTTCAGCACGGCGGTCATGGCGGGGATCGTACGTCCGCGCTGCGCGGTTGCCATTGGCGCCCACCCGTGAACGGGGGTGGGGCAGGCCCCACCGAGCAACTGCGCAACTTCTCAGGCCGCGTTCGTTGAATCAGCGTCGGCCTCGCCGACGACCCCCTTAACGACCGGGAGGCAATTCAGATGTCGATGAAACGCGCGTTCCGCGCGGTGCTTGCCGCTGCGCTGCTCGCGGCGCTGGCGGCCGCGCCGGCGATCGCCAACGTGCAGGTCGGCGCGTCCGGCTGGCAGTGGGGCAACCCGCTGCCGCAGGGCAACACCGTGCTGGCGATGTCGTTCGCCGGCAGCACCGGCTACGCCGCCGGGAACTTCGGCACGCTGCTGAAGACGAGCGACGGCGGCGCGAGCTGGAGCGGCCTGCCGGTCGGCACCTTCCAGGGCCTGACCGTCGTGCAGGCGCTCGACGCCGACACGGTCTTCGCCGGCGGCGGCTGCGTCGCGCGCCGCTCGATCGACGGCGGCAGAACGTTCACCGCCGTGCGCTTCAGCGCCGTCGAGTCGTTCTGCCGCAACGGCCTGCGCGACCTCTCGTTCGTGTCGGCCGACACGGGCTACCTGCTGCTGCAGGACGGCTCCGTGTTCGCCACGACCGACGGCGGCACGCAGTTCGCCCCGCGCACCGCGGTGCCGGAGACGCAGGCGGCCGGCGGCACGGCGGAGCCTGGCGGCATCGCCTTCCTCGACGCGTCGAAGGGCTTCGCCGCCAGCGGCGGCAAGCTGTTCGCGACGCACGACGGAGGGGTGTCATGGAGCGTCGTCGCCGATGGCGGCCCAATTCACGCGATCTGGTTCGCCGACGCGACGCACGGCTACGCTGTCGGCCGCTTCAGCACGATGCTGCGAACCGACGACGGCGGCGCGACGTGGGTGCGCAAGCCGGTGTACGACGTGCCCGCCGTCGGGCTCGACTTCACCTCAATTCGGTGCGCGGACGCGCGGCTGTGCCTGCTGACGACCGCGTCCGGCGCCCAGCTCGTGCGGACCACCGACGGCGGTGACACGCCCGGCACCGTCGTCACCGCATCGACGAACCCGATCTACGCGGCGGCGTTCGCGTCCCCGACGCGCGTCGTGGCGGCCGGGCAGCAGGGCGCGACGGTCGTCTCCGACGACGCCGGCCTGAGATTCGCGCCGGTCGGCGGCCGCATCGCCGGCACGTTCACGGCGCTGCGCACGGGCGGCGCGCCCCACACGGCGTACGCGCCCGGCGCCGACGGCCGCATCGCGACGACGGCCGACGGCGGCCGCACGTGGAGCGCGGAGGGGAACGTGCCGACGTCCGCCGACCTGCTCGACGTCTCGTTCCCGACCGCGGTCGACGGCTACGCGCTCGACGCCGATGGCGGGCTGTTCCACACCGCCAACGGCGGCAGATCGTGGGAGACGCTCGGCGCCGGCAGCACGCGCCGTCCGCGCGCCGTGCTCGCGCCCGATTCGGTCACCGTGCTCGTCGTCGGCCCGCAGGGCATCCGGCGCTCGACCGACGCGGGCGGGACGTTCACGCAGGTGACGTCGAGGGCGGTGCTGCGCAAGCGCCTCGACAGCATCGCCGCGGCGCACGCCGGTCGCGCGATCTTCGCCTGGGGCGTGGCGGACCTCGTCCGCAGCAGCGACCGCGGTCGCAGCTGGACGACGCTGCCGCGTCCAGCACACGGCGCGCGCATAGCGCACGTCGCGTTCGCGACCGCGAAGGTCGGGATGGTCGTGACCGCCGACGGGCGCGTCTGGCGCACGACGAGCGCCGGCAGCAGATGGACGCTGCTGACCGCCGTCGGCACGCAGGCCGTGCAAGGCGTGTCCGTCAGCTCGCCGCGCACCGCGACGCTCGTGATCGGCAGCTTCGGCACCGCCGCCGGCGGCTACCTGCTGCGCAGCGACGACGGCGGCGCGACGTGGCAGCCGCAGTTCGTCGTCAACGAGGGGATCGGCGCACGCGGCCTCGCGGCCGGGGACGGCGTCGACTATCTGCTGGCGGGCCAGGCCGACCTGCTGTTCAGCACGACCGGCGGCGTCGCCGGCGAGCCGTCCGCGCTGCGCCTGACGACGAAGCGGCGGCGGCTGACGAGAGCCGGCCGCATCACCGTGACCGGGCGCCTGCAGCCGGCCGGGACGAGCGCGCAGGTGGTCGTCTCGATGCTGGCGTCCGGCACCGGCGCGTGGTCGCATCAGACGGTCGCCGTCGCCGCCAACGGCACGTTCGTGACCGCGTGGCGCGTGCCGCGCGGGGGAGCGTCGTTCGTCGCGCAGTGGACCGGCGACGTCGCGTCCGCCGGCGCGGGCTCCCGGCCGCTGACGGTGACGGTTGGCCGGCGGCGCTGAGCCATCCGGCGGCAAGCGGGGGCGGCCGTCGCGCCGCCCCCGCCGCCGCTCAGGCCAGGTTCGGCTGCGCGACCGGACGCGGGCCCTCCAGGCCCGACTCCGGCGTGACGAGGATCGCGCCCTCGCCCGAGGCGTACGCCTCCTCGCCGTGCTGCGTCGTGTCCATCCCGAGCGCCTCCTCCAGCTCGGTCGTGCGCAGCGGCATCACCGCGCCCATCAGCTTCAGCAGCACGAACGTCGCGCCGAACGCGTACGCGGGCGTCGCGACCGCCGCGAGGAACTGCCACAGCAGCTGCTTCGCGTTGCCGTAGACGAGCCCGTCGGAGATCCCGTTCCAGCTCGCCTGCGCGACGAAGCCGATGAAGAGGATCCCGACGAAGCCGGCCGTGCCGTGCGCGGCGAGCACGTCCAGCGTCTCGTCCACGCGCGTGCGCGGGCGCCACACGATGATCGCGTAGCTGGGGAAGGCGGCGAGCGCGCCCAGGCCCATCGCCCAGCCGGGGCTGATGAAGCCGCCGGCCGGCGTGATCGCGACGCAGCCGACGATGATCGCCGTCGCGGCGCCGATCGCCGTCACCTTGCGGCCGCGGATCAGGTCGAGCGCGAACCACACGACGAGCGTGCAGGCCGGCGTCAGCAGCGTGTTCGTGAACGCCAGCACGCTGTTCTGCCCGACGTTGAAGCCGCTGCCGCCGTTGAAGCCGAACCAGCCGAACCACAGCAGGCCGGCGCCGAGCAGCACGTAGACGGCGTTGTGGGGGAGGAGCGCCTGGCGCCCGTAGTCCTTGCGCGCGCCGACGACCAGCGCCGCCGCGAGCGCCGAGAAGCCGGACGCCATCTCGACCGCGACGCCGCCGGCGAAGTCGAGCGTCCCGCCGTGCATCAGCCAGCCGCCGCCGAAGCCCCAGTGCGCGAGCACGGAGTAGACGAGCAGCGACCACAGCGCCGCGAACACGAGGAACGAGCTGAAGCGCATCCGCTCGACGACCGCGCCGGAGACGAGCGCGACGGTGATCACGCAGAAGGTCGTCTGGAAGGCGAAGAAGACGAGATGCGGGATCGTCGAGCCGTCGCGCGGCGCGAACGTCACGTCGTGCAGGAAGGCGTAGTCGAGGCCGCCGATCAGGTGGCCGCTGCCGTCGAACGCGAGCGAGTAGCCGATCGCGGCCCAGGTGACGGTCGCGACCGCGATCGCGGCGACCGACATCATGAACGTGTTGAGCGTCGACTTCTCGCGCACGAGCCCGGCGTAGAAGAGCCCGAGCGCCGGCGTCATCATCAGCACGAGCGCGGTCGCGACGAGCATCCAGGCGGTGTCGCCGGCGTTGACGTGGGCGGGCATCGTCAGCTCCCCACCGGGGTGACGGCGAGTCTGTCCGTCTCGCCGGTGCGGATGCGGACGGCGCGCTCCAGCGGGACGACGAAGATCTTGCCGTCGCCGACCTCGCCGGTGCGAGCGCCTTCGCAGAGCGCGTCGATCGTCGGGTCGACGAAGTCGTCGGAGACGGCGATCTCGAAGCGCACCTTGTCGGCGAGGCCGACCTTGACCGTCGTTCCGCGATAGGTCTCGACGCGGTCGAGCTCTCCGCCGTGGCCTTGGACGCGGCTCATCGAGACGCCGCGCACCTCGGCGCGATAGAGGGCCTCCAGCACGTCGTTGGCCTTCTCGGGCCGGACGATGCCGATCACGAGCTTCACTGTGAGCTCCCTTTCTGGACTGCTATGACGGGTTGTGCTTCACGTGATGACGGTCGGAGGCGCGCGCGTGCGTCGCTCCCGCGTGAGCGGGGCGAGCCTAACGGACCGGTGAGACGCCGGCGTTCATCAGCGCGGAGCGTGCGAAGGCCTGTGCGGCTGCCTGCGGATCGGGCGCGGCGGCGACCGCGTCGTGGTCGAGCAGCAGCTCGCCGAGCGCCGGCTCCCAGCGCGCCTGCGGCGGGTCGACGCGGGCCTGCGCGAAGCCGTCGGGTGCGGGCTTGGCATAGGCGTAGAAGGCGGCGTGCGCGGAGCGCGGGTCGCCGGGCCACCAGCCGACGGCGAGCTCGCGCTCGGGCGCGTCGCGCTCGCCGGCGATCGGCGCGAACAGGCTGACGGCGAGGTCGAACGAGCCCCACCAGGCGTTCACCGGCGTCGCCCGGCCGGCATGCTCGGCGCGGATGGCGGCCAGCGCGAGCGCCGCGTGCGCCGCCGCGCGGAAGTACTGCGTGACCGCGTGCGGGTCGTAGGCGGCGT
>JBQCIQ010000056.1:0-25969 GCA_051953595.1 Conexibacter sp.
CCGCCGTCGGCGTCGACACCGCCCCGATCCGCTGGACGCTCAGAGCGCGCGCGGCTGCGCAAGCGCGGCGAGCTGGGCGGACGAGCGACGCGACACCCGCCGCCTCCGCGGTAGGGGGGAACCGAGACGGAGACGGCGGGCGCGCTGGCGAAGGGCCGCACGCCACGCGCGCGGATGGTGCACGTGGCACCGTGCGGCCCGAGCACGAACGCAACTGCCCGCCGATGGGGGATTCGGCGAAGACGGCTCCGCAAAGGAGGCGCCGGGCGGTGCGATCGCGATCTTGACGTCGCACCGTGATCTTGAGCGAACAGCCCCGGCAGCGCCTAGTCTGCGCCAGAGGACTCAAGGCCTTGAGTACGCGATGTGACGGTCATTTCCTCGGCGCATCGCGTTCGCGCGGCTAGCATGATCGCTGTGCCGTCCCCACGGCCAAGCACGCTCACGATGGAGGCCGTCAGCAGGCGCTTCGCGCGCGGCGTCGGAGCGGCCGACGTCTCGCTCGACGTCGACGCCGGCGAGGTCGTCGGCGTCTGGGGCCGGCGCCGCTCGGGGCGCTCGACGCTGCTGCGGCTCGCCGCGGGCGTCGAGCAGCCGGACGCGGGCGTCGTCCGCTTCGAGGGCGTCGACCTGCGCAGCCGAGCAGCGGCCCGCGAGCGCATCGCCGTCTGGCACACCGCGTTCCCGCCCGATCACGGACGCTCGCTCGCGTGCCAGGTCTCCGTCCCCGCCCGGCGCGGTCGACGGCCGATGCGGGCGGTGCGCGAGGACACGCTCACCGCGCTGGCGCGCGTCGGCCTGGGCGACTGCGCGTTGCGAGCGCCGCACGAGCTGGACCATGCCGAGCTCGCGCGCGCGGCGCTCGCGCGGGCGCTGATGATGCGGCCGCGGCTGCTCGTGCTCGACGAGCCGCTGAGCGGCCTCGACGTGCTCGACGCCGAGCGGCTGGTGGAGCTGATCGCCGGCATCGCCCGCGCCGACCGCATCGCCGTGCTGCTGAGCGCCGCGGAGGTCACGCAGCTCGGGTGCGTCGACCGGCGGCTCTCGATCGCCCACGGCGTCGTGCGCGGGACGACGGTGCCGCCGCGCGCCGACGTCCTCCCCATGCGCGGCGTCTCCTGAGGCTCGCTCTAGACCATGCAGTGCACGCGGCCGTCGACGACCGACACCCACTCCTCGCCGAGCCGTTCGCGCGTGAGCGAGGCGAGGGTGGCGACCACCGCCCAGAGGTCGTCGCCGGCGCGATGGACGTCGGCGGCGTCGCGGAAGGCGCCTGGCAGCTCCTCGGGCGCGTGGATCCGCCAGTTGAGGCTGATCCACGCGAGCGCGCGCACAAGCCTGACGTTCTCGCCGAGGACCGCGTAGAGCCCGTGGGCGTGCATCAGGTCGAGCGTCGCCGTCAGCGCCTCGTCGTCGAGCCACAGCAGCGCGCGACGCCCGTACGTGAGCCAGCTCCACTCGTCCATGCTCTCGCGCAGCGCCGGCAGGACGACCTCTGACGTCGCATCTGCGCGCAGCGCGTCCTCCAGCTGCGTCGACAGCAGACGGTCGAGCAGGGCCAGCTCGGCGGCGCTCTCGACGTAATGGTCGAACTGCTCCCGCACGACGGGCTCGACCTCCCGCGTCATCGACGTGACGATGGGGCGACCGCCGAGGCTCACGACCAGCGCCGTGTAGGCGCCCCACGGCCACGGGTTGAGGAACAGGCTCAGCGTGCCGGTCCCGTGCGAGCCCCAGGCCTCGGGGTCCGGCACGGGCCCGGTGAGGACCGGCTCGCCACCGCGACGGCCGAGCCGCGTGACGCGCACCATCCCGCTGGCGGACACGTCGACGTCGACGTCCAGGTTCCCCACGCACAGCAGCTCGCGCTTCGCCACGAGCCACAGATGATTCTCCGCGATCGCGGCGAGCCAGTGCCGCGCGACGTGAGCGGAGGCCTCCTGCTCGAGGTGCCCGAGCATGCGCACGAGTCGTTCGCGGCCCAGCTCCCACAGCTCCGGGTCGGTCCCGAGGTTGACGAGGTCGTCGAGCGCGTCGTCCAAGCTCGTCGCCAGCGTGCGGTCGGCCAGCGGGCGCGCCTGCCGGGACTCGAGCAGGTCGACCGCGTCGGAGTCGAGCGCACGCGCGAAGTCCACAAGGCGTTGGCCGTGGTATTCGACGATCCGCTCGACCGCTCCGAAGTCGCTCGTGTCGGGGTCGAGCAGATGGGCGACGAGCCCGAGATCGGCGTAGAAGTAGTTGGTGGCGAAGTTGAGGAACAGATCGGTGTCCGCGAAGCGATCCGCACGCGCCCGTGCCACACCCCAGAGGTTCTTCACGGTGAGATAGCCGGACAGATAGCCGGCGGTACCCCGGCCCATGCCCTGCAGCAGCACGTCCGTCTTGCGCTCGACGAAGGCGCGTCCGGAGCGCGCCGCCAGCAGCGCGCGGGTGAGCGAGCCCCATGCGTCCGCGTTCGGGTCCGACCGCACGAGGCCGCCCACGAGCGTGTGGAGCAGCTGCGTCGCGACCGACGAGTCCCCAGGCAGCGCGTCGAACTCGGCGAAGCAGGCCAATCCCTCCGCGAGCGGCGCGTGGACGCGCACGATCGCGTCGTAGCGCGCGTAGTCGTCGAGCACGTCCAGCGCGTCAGCGGGGAAGTCGGCATCGCCGGAGGCGAGCGCCCGGCGCCGCGCGCGCAGGTTGAGCAGCGTGAGCGCGAGACCGACCGGGTTGAACAGGCACCAGTGGTGCGTCGCCTCGTGCAGGAACGACGGCAGCGCGTCAAGCGGGAAGCGCCCGGCGAGCAGGTTGCCGAGATGGAAGTCGAGCTGCACCGACGACAGCAGCGTGGCGTTGGTCACCGGGTCGACGAAGCTGCGACCCGGGGGCTCCTGCGCGAGCTTCCCGCCCGGGTCCGCGCCCGTCACGACTCATGCCCGCCCGCAAGCACCTCGGCGAGTCCGGGCAGCCCCTCGAGCGCCGCGGTGACCGCGTCGAGCGGCGACTCGTCGGCGTCGACCTTCCAGCTCAGCGTCTCCGTGCGCTCGCTGCCGTCCGGGTACCTCAGCGTGATCGTGTGGGAGACCACCGAACCGCGTGCGCCGCGCCGCGCGGCGAGATACCGGGCGACCGCCTCGACCGCCTTGGCCGTCGCGACGACGACGAGCGTGATCGTCGCCAGCTCGCCGTACGCGCCGCTGGGGATCGCACGCTCCTCGAGCCGCGCGTCGCGCTGACCCACGTCGTCGCGCAGTTCGAGCGCGTCGGCCTTCGTGAGGCCCGGCAGCTCGATCGCGATCGGCTCGCGCGCGCTCATGCGGCCCCGTGCGCAGGCGCGCCGTCGTAGTCGTACACGTAGTGCTCCGGGTCCGCACGCGAGACGAGCAGCAGGTCGGGATCGAAGTACAGGCCGGTGTCGGTGGCGCAGTACAGCCAGCGGAACCACTCGTCCAGCCCGCAGTTCATGTGGCGCTGCAGGTCGTCGAACGCGACGCCGCGCGTATGCAGGGCGAGGGTCCCCACGAGGTTGAGCAGGCCCGACGTCGTGTGGCACAGCGCGGGGTCGATGAACTGGTCCGGCGCGTCGAGCTGATTCGCGTTCGTCAGGACGAGCCGCCGGCGAGCCGGCTCCCACCCGACGACGACGGGCACCCAGCGGTCGGGGACGACGCCGTAGCGGTGCAGGACGTCGGCGCCGGACAAGCCGGCGACGAAGCGCTCGCGCGCGACCGGGTCGCCTTGCCGCGACGCTCTCATCAGCTCCAGCGGGGCAGCATGCGGACAGATGACGTCCAACCGCGTGGAGCCGCCCGCCGCCTCGGCGCGCACCAGGTTCACGAACCCGAGCTCGTCGGCTACGCCGAGCGCCGCGAGAACCGCCGCGCCGAACCCGCTGATGAACGTTCTGATGTCCGCACGGAAGGCCTCCGGGCTCGACTGCCGCTCGACGACCCATGCGATGCTCGGGATCGCGCGCCACTGCGAGCGGTCCCAGTCGGAGCGCGGCGCGAACACCCTCTCGCGGTTGGCGAAGTACAGCTCCTCGCTCAGCTTGCGACGGAGGGTTACGTCGTCGGCTTCACCGAGCGACCAGCGCAGCTGATCGATCCGCTCGACGATGGACTGGTTCATGGTTCATCATCGTGCGCCGTTGCCCCGTCCGGGTCAAGACGGCTCGGCGCGCAAGCGCTGCCCCCGTTGCTACCGGGCCCTGCGCGCGCGCCGGTGCAGCGTCCGGGCGAGCGCGGCGAGCGCGAGCAGGCCCAGCGGCGCGAACACGAGCAGCAGCGAGCTGCTGCCGCCCGAGGCGCGTCTGCCGCTGCTCGCGGGCGGCGCCGCATGCCCGCTCGGGGGTGGGGCGGCCTCGACGCTCGGCAGCGCTGGCATGGCGAGGATCGCGCGGACCGATCTGATCGCCGTGCGCGTCAGCTCGTCCGTCTGCGCGCCGGTCAGGTCCGGCGCCTGGTCCTCGACGCGCTGCGCGACGCGCGTGGGCATGGCGGCCGTCGCCAGCCCCTTCGGCATCACGACGATCAGCGGCAGCGGTCCGTTCATGGCGATCTCGTGCTCCAGGAAGCGGGCGTAGCCCCGCGGATCGAAGAAGTAGCTCGACACGGCGCCGAGGTCGTACTGGGAGGCGATGATCGCGACCTTGACCGGGAAGCGGCGCTTCGCGGCGCGCGCGGTCAGCGCGTCGAGCCGCGCCTTCAGCGTGGCGCTGACGGCCGGGCGGTACGGATAGAAGACCGGCTGGTAGGGCAGCACGTCGCTCGCCGGGTCCGCGTCGCCGCGCGCGACGGGCGCGAGCGACCCGGCCGCGACGGCCGCGACGGCGAGGCCGGCGAGCAGCCGGCGGCAGCTCAGCACGGCGCCCCGCGGCTCGCGATGATCCGCCGATGCAGCGTCCGCGCAGCAGCGCCCTGATCGCCGCGCTCGGCGCGCTGCTGCTCGCCGGCTGCGCCGCCGCCCGCGACGAGGCTCCGACGACGACGCGCGCCGTGTCCGCCCTGCGCCCGGTCCCCGCCGGCACCGGCCCCGCGTTCAGGCTCGCGCCGCGTGGCCCACGCGCGACCCGCGCCGCTCCGATCGGCGGCCTGCGCTGCGCCCGTCGCGACGGCGCGCGCGTCCAGGCGCACTTGGAGCTGTTCGCGGCAGGCCGCGTCGTGCCGATCCCGCCGGGCATCGGCGTCGCGCCGCCGCTGCGCCGCAGCGGCGCCTACGTCGACCACGGCCGCTGCACCTACCCGGTCCGCACGACCGAGCCGACCGGCCTGCTGGAGGTGCGCCGGAGCGCACGGCTCACGCTCGGCCAGCTGTTCGACGTATGGGGCCAACGGCTCTCGCGCGTGCGCATGGCGGGCTTCGCCGCGACGCCCGCGCGCGCCGTCCGCGCCTACGTCGACGGGGTCCGCTGGACCGCGAGCCCCCGCACCATCCCGCTCCGGCCTCATGCCGTCATCGTCCTGGAGGTCGGCCCATACGTGCCGCCGCATGCTAGCTACCGCTTCCCGGACCAGGCCGGTCGATGAGGATCGGACCGGACCCGCTGGAGCCACGACCGAGCTAACGCGGACCCAACAGTCCTCTTACCCAAGGATTAGTCGCGATCGCGAGCGCCGCGATCGGACTCGCCGCGTGCGGCAGCACGACGAAGACCACCACGGCCGCCAAGGCCACGCCGCCCGCGAAGACGACCCCGGCCGCGAGGACGACGACCACGGCCGCGGCGCACGGCCCCGCGAAGGTCGCCGTCACGCTGAGCGAGTTCAAGATCAAGCCGGCCGTCTCACGCGTCGCCGCGGGCCCCGTCACGTTCGTCGTCACGAACGCCGGCAAGGTCAAGCACCAGTTCACGATCATCCGCACCGACAAGCCAGCCGCCAGAGCCCTCTCCAAGCACAACCCCGGACGACGACATCCCCGGCGCGCGCGGCGAGATCTCCTCGCTCGCCCCCGGCACGACGAAGCAGCTCGTCGTCAAGGACCTGAAGGCCGGCCACTACGCGCTCGTCTGCGCGCTGCCGGGCCACTACCAGGCCGGGATGTACGCGGACTTCACGGTCGGCTGAGCCGCTGTCCGACCCTACCGAGCGACGCGCTGCTCGGTAGGGTCGCGATCACCGTGGCCCCCTATCTGCTCATCATCGGCGAGCGCGACGCCTTGACGTGGGTGCTGCGCGAGGAGCGGATGGCCTTCCCCGGCTACCGGCGGCAGGAGGTGTCAGAGCTGGAGCCCGGAGATGGGCTGTTCCTCTACACGACGCGCGGCTGCTTCCACAACCCGGGGCGGCACCGCAGCCGCGTCATCGGCCTCGCCGAAGCGCTCGACAAGCCGACCGAGCTGCCGGAGCCCGTGGAGGTCGCCGGCAGGAGCTTCACGCTCGGCTGCAGCATCCAGCTCAAGCTGCTCGCGCCGTTCGGCGCGGGCGTCGATTTCGCAGCGCTCGTCCCGCAGCTGGAGAGCTTCCCCAACAAGCACGGCTGGGCGACGCGGCTGCGGCGGCCGCTGGTCGGGCTCACGCGGGCCGACGGAGCCCTGCTCGCCCGCAGATTGAGGCCGCTCGGCGGCCCACCGGCCGCGGCCGTCGACACCTACGCGCGGCCCGCCGCGCGCGCGTCGTGATGCCGCGCACGCGGCCAGCCGATTCGCCGCCCGGGCGCTCGGTAGATTGCGCCCGTGCAAGATGGAGCCAATAAGCGGCTGACGGATGCGCAGGTCGAGGCCGTAGCGGCGCGGCTGCAGCGCGGCGAGTACCTCGACGAGCACCTGCGACCGCTGCTGTTCCGGCAAGCGCGCGAGTACGAGCTCGACTACGCCGAGAAGACGCCGAAGAGCCGCGTACTGGCTGACACGATGGCAGTGCCGCTGCAGCCGCTGAAGCGCTTTGGCGCCGATGGCGGCGGCTGGACGAACCGGCTCGTCTTCGGCGACAACCTGCAGGTGCTCAAGACGCTGCTGGAGATGAAGGGGCGTGGCGAGCTCCAGAACGCGGACGGGTCGGACGGGGTTCGCCTCTGCTACATCGACCCGCCGTTCGCCTCCAAGCAGGAGTTCCAGGGGCGCCGGGGCGCCCGGGCCTACCGCGACAAGGTCGCCGGCGCCGCGTTCGTCGAGTTCCTGCGCAAGCGCCTCATCTTCATCACGGAGCTGCTGTCAGACGACGGAGCCCTCTACGTGCACCTCGACACGCGCAAGGCCCACTACATGAAGGCCGTGCTCGACGAGCTGCTGGGCGAGCAGAACTTCCGCAGCGAGATCGTCTGGAAGCGCACGAGCGCGCACTCCAGCGCGCGTCGGTACGGCCCCGTGCACGACACGCTGCTGTTCTACTCCAAGAGCGACCTCTATATCTGGAACGCCGGCCACCAGGAATACGAGGAGGCGTACGTCAAGCAGCGCTTCGCCCGCGGCGGCGAGCGGCCGTGGAAGGACGCGGACCTGACGCAGGCGGGCGTCCGTACCGGTGAGACCGGCAAGCCGTGGCGCGGGTTCAATCCGACCGAGCGCGGACGCCACTGGTTCGTCGCGCCGAGCGAGCTCGACCAGCTCGACGCCGACGGCCGCATCTACTGGCCTGCCAAGGAAGGCGGCTGGCCGCGGCTTCGCCAGTACCTCGACGAGCTGCCGGGCGTCGCGCTGCAGGACGTGTGGACCGACATCCCGCCCATCAACAGCCAGGCGGCCGAGCGGCTCGGATACCCGACGCAGAAGCCGGAGGCGCTGCTCGCGCGGATCATCGAGGCCTCGACCCACCCCGGTGACCTCTGCCTGGACTGCTTCGCGGGCTCGGGCACGACCGCCGCGGTCGCGCAGCAGCTGGGGCGCCGATGGATCGCCGTCGACTGCGGCAAGCTCGCGGTGTACGTGACCCAGCGGCGACTGCTGCAGGCCGACGGCAGCGCCGCATCCGCCGCCGAGCGGCCCGGCTTCGAGCTGTGCACCGCCGGCCTGTACGACAACGACCTGGTGGAGAGCCTGTCGTTCGAGGGCTTCCAGTCGTTCTGCCTCGAGCTGTTCAACTGCCGCGCCGAGCCGCACGCGATCGCCGGAATCGAGATGGCCGGCACCCGCAAGGGCGCGCCCGTCCACTTCTTCCCGTTCCAGGCGGCCCCCGACACGGAGATGGGGCGCGAGTACATCGAGTCGCTTGCCGGGCGCCTGAAGGGCAAGGTCACCGGCGAGGTGTACGTCGTCGCACCGGTCACCGCCTGCGACCCCGGCCTGTTCGAGGACGTCGTGGTCGTCGGCAAGATGACGTTCTTCATCCTGCGCGTCCCGTACTCGGTCATCGAGGCGCTGCACGGCAGGCGGTTCAAGCTGCTCGACCAGCCGTTCTCGGAGCAGATGCTCAACGACCCGATGGAAGCCTTCGGCTTCGACTTCATGCAGCTGCCCGAGGTGGATGTGACCTACGGCAAGACCGCCACGGAGCTGCAGGGGACCGTGAGCTCGTTCATGCGCGGCGGCCTCGACCCCGACGAGCTTCCCGAGCTCGAGCACGCGGGGCGGCTCGACCTGGCCATGGTGCTCGTCGACCGCGACCACGACGGCGAGGTCTTCAGCGTCTCCGACTACTTCTTCGGCGACCAGCTGGAGGACACCGGCTGGTCGTTCACGCTGCCGCTGTCGAAGTGCGGCGAGCGACTGCTCGTCGTCTTCATGGACACGCACGGCAACGAGTTCCGCGAGACGGTCGAGCTGGCCACCGTCAAGGGGCCGGCGCGAACGACGAGGGCGGCGAAGGCGAAGGCTGCGGCGTGACGCCGAAGGCGAAGCTGACCGTCGACCAATTCGCCGTCGACGACCTCGTCCTGCCCGTCTCGCAGAGCTATGACCCGGCCAAGCTCGACCTGGCCGCCTACGAGGACTTCATCGACGCGGTCGTGGCCGGCCGCGACTACTCCAAGCACGCCATCCTCACCACCCTGCGCTTCATGGCCGGCGGCCGCTACACGAGCACGCAGCAGCTCGCGGAGGAGGCGTTCGCCTCCAGCCCGGGCTTGGAGCGCCGCTACGGCACGGTCGCGCGGCTGCTGGAGCGGCTTCCCTTCCCGGACAAGCTCGCGTGCAGCCTCGACCTCGCGACCGGCACGGGCAAGAGCTACGTCATGTTCTGCCTCGCCCGCATCATGCTCAACGAGGGCCTTGTCAACCGGGTGCTCGTGCTGTGCCCGTCGGTGACGATCGAGTCCGGGCTGATCGACAAGTTCGACGCGCTGCTGGCCGACACCGACCTCACCGCGCTGCTCCCCGACGGGAAGGGCACACGCCTCCCAGAGCGGGTGGACGCGACGCAGACGGTCAAGGAGGGCCAGATCTGCATCGAGAACATCCACGCCGTCTACGAGACGACCGGGTCCTCGATCGCCGACAGCTTCGAGGGGCGCGGCGCCGCGACGCTCGTGCTCTCCGACGAGGCGCACCACATCTACTCGCCCGGCGACGCCCGACTGAAGAAGTGGAGCGAGTTCGTCGCCAGCCCGAGCTACGGCTTCCGCTACCACGTCGGCCTGTCGGGGACGTGCTACGTCGGCAACGACTACTTCGCGGATGTCGTGCACCGCTACAGCATCCGCGACGCCATCAACGACGGGTGGGTCAAGGACGTCTTCTACGTCTCGAAGGACGAGTCCACGACCGACGACGAGCGCTTTCAGAAGCTGCTCCAGCAGCATGAGACCAACCGCACGACCTACAAGCCGCTGAAGCCGCTGACGATCGCCGTCACGAAGAACATCAAGGCTGCGGAAGACCTCCGGGACGCGCTCGTGGGGTTCCTCGCAAAGCACCTGCCGGGGAAGCATGCGGAGGCCGAGAGCAAGGTGCTCGTCGTCACCTCCTCGCCCAAGCACGAGCAGAACGTGCTCAAGCTGAGAACCGTCGACGACCACGCCAACCCCGTCGAGTGGATCGTGTCGGTCTCGATGCTCTCCGAGGGCTGGGACGTCAAGAACGTCTTCCAGATCTACCCGCACGAGAAGCGGGCGTTCAACTCGAAGCTGCTCGTCGCCCAGGTCCTCGGCCGTGGGCTGCGGCGACCGTCGGGCATCCACGCCGAGCCGCGCGTGTTCGTGTTCAACCACCAGAAGTGGGCGCCGGAGGTCGAGGAGCTTGTGGCCGAGGTGCTCGACCAGGAGACGACCGTCGCACAGCGCCCGAGCGACGGGCGCCCGACGCAGCACTTCGAGCTTCACCGCCTCACCTACAAGCCGATCCCGACCGGCATCCAGGCCAAGCAGGTCGAGAAGCCGCGCGACATCAAGCAGCTCAACCTGCGCCCACAGCGCGACGCGCCCGAGAGCACCGAGTTCACCTCCGCGTTCGACTCCCAGCAGAAGCTGGTGCTGACGACGCTCGTGCGCGAGACCTACTACCCGTTGGCCGAGGTGGTCGCAGACGTCCGCCAGCGGATGCTCCTGCACGACAAGCTCACCGGCGGGAGCCTCGCGGCGGCGTACCCGAAGAAGCGCGTCGAGGAGCTGATCCGCGACGCGCTCAAGCGTCTGAAGCTCAGAGGCACAGCCGTCAGTCAGGAGAACCGACAGCTCATCATGAGCGCGTTCGGATCGCTGCGCCAGAAGACGATGCGCGCCGGCGCGGAGTGGGCGCAGGAGCCGGCCGGTCTCGCGGTGAAGTCGACGTCGGAGATGGGGCCGGTGCGCGAGCGCATCAGCGGGCTGACGTCGCACGTGGGCCTGTTCCACGACGAGCTCTCGCCGCAGCTCGGCAGCGCGGATGACGCAGCGGCGCTGAAGAAGGCGCTGGGCATCGAGGTGCCCACGTTCATGCGCCGCGTCGACAACAGCTTCCTGCTGAAGTCACCCGTCAACGTCGTCCTGACGGCGTTCACGCCGGAGCGGCTGTTCGTCGAACGGCTCCTGCAGGCGGACAACGCCGCGGTCCTGAAGGCGTGGGTGAAAGCGCCCGACGTCGGCTTCTACGGCATCGAATACGGCTTCCAGCCTGGTGGGAACGGACGCTCCAAGCGCGGCCAGTTCCACCCCGACTTCTTCCTGCTGCGCGAGGACGCCGACGCGGTCGTCGTGGTCGAGACGAAGGCCGACGACGACTTCACCGACGTCAACCGCGGCAAGCTCGCCTACGCGACTGCGTACTTCGCGAAGCTCAACGAGCTGCTGAAGGCCAAGCGCAACAAGCGCCGCTACTCGTTCCACTTCGTCTCGCCGGTCGACTACGACGACTTCTTCGCCGGGCTGCGGGAGGGCACGCTCGACGGCTTCGTCTCGACGCTGCAGGCGGGGCTCAGCAGCTGAGGCGCCGTGGCGCTCCGATCACCGCGATCGCCGGACGGCTCTCCCTGGTTCTCCCTTCGCCCCGCACGGCTCGAAGCCGAAACGAAACCGACCGCCACGCGGGCGGCCGGAGCTTGTTTCATAGCGGGGGCGGGGTTTGAACAGACATCAGCGACCAGCCCGGGCGCCTAGCGCATCCTCAACCAGACACGTACCTGAACGCGCCGCTTCGTCGGGCGGGCGGTGGTTGCGATCATCCGACGTGCGAGCGGGTGCGAGCTGGCGGCGGTCCTGGTGCCGTCGCCTCTCTCGGGCGGCGGTGCTGGCGACGTTCGCGCTCGGCACCGCGGCGGGCGTTCTGACGGCGATCTCACTGAACCTCGGCTGCGTGGGCTCGATCGTCCTGTTCGGCGTGGCAATCGCGCTTCCGTGGCTGGGATGGCGGACTGGCCGGCTGGGGCCGGTGCTCGCGTTCTGGGCAGCATACGCGCTCACACGTCCGCTCGGCGCCTCGATCGCCGACTGGCTCGGCAAGCCGCACTCGCGCAGTCGGCTAGGGCTCGGCGACGGAGTCGTGAGCGCGCTCGGGTTCGTCGTCTTCGCCGTGCTCGTCGCCTACGTCGCGATCCACGACGTCCAGCAGCTCGCGCTCGCACCGCCGGGCTCGAAGATTCGTTCGAGCGCGGTCGCGGGGACGCCGGGTCCGTCGTCGCAGATCTCGTGCACGTCTGGGCCGGTGCGCCCGACCAGTACCCCGAACGGCGCTAATCCTCGTCCTGCATCGCGAGCTCGACACTGACGCCCAGCGGCCGCGGATCGTGCGGATGGTGGAGGTGGTGCACCGGGTGCTCGGTCATCTCGGCGGCGACGACGTCCGTCGGGGTCTGGTCGCGCTTGGTGACCGTCAGGAACGCGACGAGCGCGAAAATGCAGCCGAGGAAGATGTAGCTCGTACCGGTCGTGCCGAGCCCGAGCCCCCCGTACTTCGGGTCCGACTGCGACATGAAGTCGCCGATCGACGCCCCGAGCGGACGCGTAAGGATGTACGCGAACCAGAATGTCGCGATCGCGTTGGCCTTCAGCCCGTAGTGCGCGAGCGCGACGAGCGCGATCGCGCCGCCGAAGACGCCGATCGAGACCGCGTAGCCGAGGTCCGCCTTCTCGGCCGTCAGATCGCCAGCTGCGGTGCCGAGCGCGAACGTGAAGAGGATCGCGAGCCAGTAGAACGCCTCGCGACGCCGCGTGACGATCGAATGGATCGAGAGCGTGCGCTCAACCGCGAACCAAACCCCGAAGACGACCGCGAGCACGACCGCGAAGATCGGCGTGGTCGTCGTCAGCGGCACGTTGTGGCCGTCGGTCAGGTTGTCGGTGATCAACGTCCCGAAGACGCTGATCACGACCACGACCGACCAGTAGACGACCGGCACGTACCGCCGCAGCCGGAACTGCACCGCAAGCAGCACGGCGAGCAGCCCGCCGGCGGCGTAGGTCGTGTTCGTGAGCCCGAACCCGAGCGTGTCGTTGACATAGTCGGCGGCGGTCTCGCCGACCGTCGTGCACATGATCTTGATGACCCAGAAGACGAGGGTGACCTCCGGGACCTTGTTCAGCATCTGGCGGCCGAGCGAGCTGCTCGGCGCAATGGTCGTCGCGCTCATGGCGCGGAAGTGTTCGACACCGAACCTGGACGGCTCCTGAACACGTGCCGAGCCGTGCCGTGCACCTGGCCGCGGCAGCCGCGATGATCGCCCTGTGTTGACGGCGACGATCGGGCTGTGCGAGGACGACGCGGGCCTGCGCTCGGTGCTGACGCGCGCGCTGGACGCGGAAGGGTTCGCGGTGCGCGCGACAGCCAGCGGTCACGAGGCCGTAGAGACGTTCTCCGCGCACGCCCCGGATCTGCTCGTGCTCGACATCGGGCTTCCGGACGCTGACGGCCGCGACGTCTGTCAAGCGCTGCGCTCGCACGGGGTGCATTCCCCGGTCGTGTTCCTGACCGCGCGCGACACGCTGACCGACCGGCTCTCAGGCTTCCACGCCGGCGGCGACGACTACCTGACGAAGCCGTTCGCGCTGGCGGAGCTGGTCGTGCGGGTACGGGCGCTGCTGCGCCGCTCCGGCAGCGCAGACGGACCCGTGCAACTCGGCGCTGGGCTGCGGCTCGACCCGGCCGCGCATGCGCTGCGCTGCGGCGAGCGCGAGGCGTCGCTGACCCCGACCGAGTTCCGCATCCTCGCTGCGCTTGCTGCCCGCCCGGGCGAGGTCGTCCGTCGCGCTGAGCTGACGGCCGCGGCTTGGCCGGACGGGGCGATCGTGCACGCGAACACGCTCGACACCTACATCGGCCGCCTGCGGCGCAAGCTCGCCGCAGTCGGCGAGCTGCCGGCGATCGAGACCATCCGCGGCGTCGGATACGCGCTGCGATGAGCCGCCTCGACCTGCGCGACCGCGTCACGCTCGCGACCGCGCTCGTGCTCGTGCTCGGGCTCGCCGTCCTCACCTTCGGCGTTTACACGCTGCTCTCGCACGAACTCGAGCGCGACGTCTCCACGCTCCTGCGCGGACGCGCAGACGCGCAACGCGCGCTCGTCAGCGTCGAGCACGGCCGGGTGATCGTCCACGACGCAGCCGGCGACGGCGCGCTCGACGAGCAGGCATGGGTCTTCACCGCCGGACGGATCGTGCGGCGCCCGCCCGCCTCGCCGGCGGTCCAACGCGCCGCCAACGCGCTCGCGCACGCGACCCGCCCGCTCGAGCGCTCGCTCGGCGAGCACCTGCGCCTGCGCGCCGAGCCCGCCTACGCCCCCAGCGGTCGCCGCCAGATCGGAACGGTCGTCGTTGGCGCCTCACTGCTGCCCTACGAGCACACCGAGCGAATCGCGCTTCTCGGCACGCTCGCGCTCGACGCGTTCGTGCTCATCGCCGGCGTGCTGCTCGCCCGCCGCGCCGTCGCCAAGGCGCTCGAGCCCGTCGCCGACATGACCAGCCGCGCGGCCGACTGGAGCGAGCACGATCTCGACCGCCGCTTCGACCTCGGCCCGCCGCGCGACGAGTTGACCGCGCTCTCAGCCACTCTCGATGGCCTGCTCGCGCGCATCGCCGCGAGCCTGCGCCACGAGCAGCGCTTCTCCGCCGAGATGGCGCACGAGCTGCGCACCCCGCTCGCCGGCGTGCGCGGCGAGGCCGAGCTGGCGCTCGACGCTCACGAGCTGACCCCCGAGGTGCGCGAGTCGCTTCAAGGGATCCTGCGCGGCACTGAGCGCATGGAACGCGTCATCGAGACGCTGCTGACCGTCGCCCGCAGCCACGCCCAGCCGGACCGGGGCTCCAGCGACGCGCGCGCCGGTGTCGCGCGCGCTGTCGAGAGCCTCTCGCCGGCAGCGGAGCGTGCCCGCGTGACGCTGGCCTACGACCCGCCGGCCACGCAGCAACGCGTCGGGGCTGACGAGGACGCCGTCGCGCACGCGCTCCAACCGCTGCTCGAGAACGCGATCCGCCACGCGAGCAGCAGCATCGCCGTCACGCTCGCACGCCACAACGGCCACGTCGAGATCCACGTCGAGGACGACGGCGCCGGCCTCGGCGAGACCGGCACCGAGCGGCTGTTCGAGGCAGGCCACAGCAGCGTCGGCAGCGCCGGCCTCGGCCTCCCACTCGCACGCCGCCTCGCACGCGCATGCGGCGGCGACGTCACCGCCGAGACAAACGCACCGGGCGGCAACTTCGTCCTCCGCCTCCCGGCACTGACATAGCCGGGCCACGCACCCCAAGCCGCCACACCATTGCAGGCTGGCGAAGCCCGAGTGAATCGACCTGTAGTTCGGCAGCAGCGCGCCGCCGTCCATCGCCGCGCGAAGCTCGGCGAGCGCGTCGTGCAGGCGCCGGCGAAGAACGACGTTGGGCAACACCATGCACTTGCCCAGGATCACCGAACACTCAGGCGCAAGCTGCTCGAGCGCCTCGTCTGGAATTCCGGCCACACGGGCATGCGCAGCAGACCAATAGCCGGGACGTAGCGTCCCAACCAGATCCCTCGAGCTGCCCGTACGGGCAGCGCTCGCGCCGTACGCCGCGCCCAACGACGAAGCGCTCTAGCTTGTCGCGGTGCGCAAGCCTTCATCCGCGAGAAAGCGCGTGCTCGCTGCGTTGCTGCACGCGCCGACCCGTGGCACCTACGGCTGGAGGCTGATGCGCGAGACCGACCTGCCGATGAGTGCGTCGGGCTGGCGAATTCGACGCACGATCTGGTTGTCCCAAGGTTCCGGATGAACCTGGGACGCCGCTTCAGAGGCTTACACCGCGCTCTACTAGGCTCCTGACATGAGCGAGCTGGCCTATGAGCTGATCGGCGGTCAACGCCACCGCCACCGCGGGATCGAGCACGTCCACCCACATACCGGGCCGCATACACATGACCGCGACGCCGGGCACGGGCAGCGTCACCACGATCACGGGCATGGGCATTCGCATGGGCTGGTGGACCCGTCGATCAGACGCTCGCGCGCGGGCGTGCGCGCAGTGCTGCTCGCGCTGCTCGTGCTCGGCCTCGCAGCCGCCGCGCAGGCAGTCGTGTTCCTCGCCTCCGGGTCGATCGCGCTGCTCGCGGACCTGATCCACAACATCGGCGACGCCGCGACCGCGATCCCGCTTGGGCTCGCGTTCCTGCTGCGCTCCGAGCGCGCCGAGCGGTGGGCCGGACTCGCGGTCGTCGCAGCCATCTTCATCAGCGCCTGCGTCGCCGGCTACGAGGCGATCGACCGCCTCATCAACCCCCAGCACGTCGACGCGCTCGGCGCGCTCGCCGTCGCCGGCATCGTCGGCTTCGCCGGCAACTGGATCGCGGCCATCATCCGCACCGGCGCCGGCCGCCGGCTCGACAGCCACGCGCTGATCGCGGACGGCGCGCACGCGCGCGCGGACGCCTACGTCTCGCTCGCGGTCGTCGCGAGCGCGATCGTCGTCGCACTCGGTGCACCGGTCGCCGACCCGCTGATCGGCCTGACGATCACGGCCGTGATCCTGCGCATCACCTGGGACTCGTGGCGCACCGTCCGCCACGGCCACCGTCATTGACCGCCGGGCCGAGGCACAGCAGGGAACCTTCGAGGCCGCCCGGCCGCGTCAGCTTCCCAACGAGCCGCTCTCAGCAGCCTCCGCCACGAGCGTGTTGGGAGCGTGCTCGATCATCTCTCTCGCGGCACGCAGCGCGAGGGCGGCGATCGTGAGGGACGGGTTGACCGCGAGCGCTGTCGGGACGATCGAGCCGTCGAGGACGAACAGGCCGGCATGCACGGCACCGTCGCCCTGCCGGGAGTCGAAGACGCGCCCGTACTCGTCGACGACGCCATCGGCTGCGGTGCGACCGATGCGACAGCCGCCGAGTGGGTGCGAGAGCGTGATCGCCTCTCCACCGAGCGCTCGCTGTGCGCGGGCGATGAACGGGTTGATGAAGCGCGCGTTCGGGTCGTCGGTGAGCTGGGCCGCGAAGCCCTGCAAGGACCGCTCGATGGCCTCGTAGATCGGGTCCTCCTTGAACGCCTTGCCGTCCGCGCGGCGAACGCGCAGCGTCGTGTCGGGGCCGGTGCCAAGTCGGAACTCCCCGATCGACGCCTCACGGCCCATCGTCGCCACGCACATCATGTTGGAGGTCATCTCGTCCTCGGAAGCGAACTCGGGCTGTCGGACCGCTGCGTTGCGCAGCACCGCGCGGATCCCCGCCGGGACGCGGCCGAGCACGTAGCGGAGGATCGCGTAGAGAACGAACAGCCGCGGCTGGCGACCCTTGGAGAGCGAGCGGATGAGCGGCACGCCGTGTCCGGCGAGCGCGGAGAGGGCGCGCGGGATGCCGTTGTCCTCGATCGTGTGAAAGCGCTCGGGGTCATCGGCAAAGTGGGCGTAGGAGGTGGTGACGGGTCCGCGCGTCAGGCTCAGGCGCTCGCGGCAGCCGTCGAGGAACTGCAGCGAGTCGCCGTTGGTCGAGAACCCTTTGCCGAGCTGATCGCTGAGGCCCGGCAACGAGCCCGCGCGGCGGCAGCGCAACAGGATCTCGTTCGTGCCGACCGTGCCGGCGGCAAGCACAACGCGCTCCGCCGTCACGATCCGCTCGGTCGTGCGGCTCGCCTTGGCCGGGTCGCGCTCGAGGCAGCGGATCTCGTAGCCGCCGCCGGGAAGCTCGGCGATCGTCTGCACCTCGCAGAGCGCCTGGAGCGAGAGCACGCCCGCGAGCGGCGCATCTCTGCCGTACATCGCCTTCATCAGCTGCTTGTTGAGGGTGTGCCGTGCGCCAGGCAGGCAGCCGATGATGCAGCGGCCCTGCCGCTCGCAGTAGTTCTGCGGCTCGTGCAACGCGTTGAGGTGCGGGTTGCCGGGGACGTCGACGTCGTTGATCGAGGACTCGCACGTTCCGTACTGGTCGGTGAGTCTGGTAGCAGCGATCGCCGTCTGGAAGACCCGCGCGCGGTCGATCCACAGCGCGTTCCAGGCAGACTGAGCGGGGTCGATGCGCTTCCCGCCGTCCGCGCCTCTGGCGAAGCGCGGATCGATGCCGGCGGTGCGCGTGGCGATTCGACTCAAGCCCGTGTTCACCGGTCCCGCCTTCTCCTCCGTGGGGACCTCGGGGTCGCGCTGATCGAGCGCCCACAGCACGCCCTTCCCGATCGCGTCGCGCGCGAGGGCGTAGTCGCTCTCACGCTCCTCCTTCCTCCACTCCAGCGCCCAGCGCGGATCGTCCAGCACGACGTCGGGCGGCTGGATCGTGACGTTCGCGTAGACCAGCGAGCCGCCGCCGACGCCGCTCGCGCGCAGGATCGAGACACCATCGTTGCGGCGCAACGCGCCGAACAGGCCGCGCTTGCCGAACATCGTCAGCTCGTACAGGCCGTCCTCGTTGCCCTTCTTGCGGCGACAGCGCGTGAAGATGTCGACGAACCCCTTGAAGTGCTCAGCCGAGGACCACGTCTGAAACGGCTGCCCGTTCGCCCTCAGCGTCTCCTGCGCTCTGAGCGTCTTGTCCTGCACGGTCTCGACCGGCGTCGTCCACCATGTGCCGCGCTCGAGCATGTGAACCGTCCCATGACCGCTGCGCTTGAACTCCCGCGCCAGCGTCAACGCGGTCATCGTCCCGCCGAACCCCGTCCCGATGACGACCACGGTGTGATCGTGCGTCCCCTGAGCCATCCCGCGCCTCCTCTCGAAGCGGCCTCATGCCGCAGCGATGTAGATCCGGTCTGCTCACTCTAGGAAATTGACCTACGCATGTCCAAGAACCACGGAACGGGCACGCGCCGGGTTGGCCGACCACGGATTTCCCCTCGGTCGTGACACATGGTGCGCTAGGAGATGTAACCGCGGTTGCATCGCCGTGAGGTACCCTGCCGCGCGATGCCGCAACGATCCTGGGTGCTGCTCTCCTACCGCGTGCCGCGCGAGCCATCGACGCCGCGGATCGCAGTGTGGCGCACCTTGCGCCGGCTCGGCGTCGCGCGCTTGAACGACGGTCTGGTCGCGTTGCCGCACGACGCGCGCACGCGCGAGCAGCTGGAGTGGTTGGCTGAGGAGGTCGTGCAGGCGGACGGGGAGGCGACGATCTGGCTTGCGGAGCCGGGTTCGATCGCGCATGAGCGGGAGCTGATCGCGCAGATGCGCGCCGCGGTCGCCGAGGAGTACCGGGCGCTGAAGGCTTCTGCAGCAGCCAGTAGTCCCAGCGCGGACAGACGGACGCTTGCACGGCTGCGGCGTGAGCTGCGCGCGATCGGACGCCGCGACTACTTCGCCGCACCTGAGCGCAAGCAGGCGACGGCCGCGCTCGAGGCCCTCGCCGAGCAGCTGGAGCAGGCGGCATGAAGTGGGCGACGCGCACCGGCCCGCACGTCGATCGCACCGCGTGCGCGTGGCTGGTGCGGCGCTTCATCGACCCCGATGCCGAGTTCCTGTTCGTCACCGACCCCGCCGAGGTGCCCGCCGACGCGACGCCGTTCGACATGCGCGGCGTCGAGCTCGGCCACCACGACGGCGGCTGCTCGTTCGAGGCGTTCCTGCGCCGCTACGAGTTGGACGACCCGGTGCTGTGGCGGATCGCGCGGATCGTGCACGAGGCCGACCTTGAGGACGGCCGCTACGACGCCCCGGAGGCGGTCGGCCTCGACGCGCTGATCCGCGGCCTCGAGCTGACGAGAGCCGACCACGACGTGCTCGCGCTGAGCGCACCGCTCTACGACGGCCTCTACGAGTACCTGCGCCGCGCCGCGCCGACTGGTGGGAATCCGGCATGAGCCACACCGCGCAGCAGATGTCCCCTCCCGCACAAGCGGACCGCGACCACGGACCTCGGACGCTGCGCGGGCTCGTGCGCTACTACCTCGGCCTCGGCTCCAGCGGCTTCGGCGGCCCGATCGCCCTGGTGGGTTACATGCACCGCGACCTCGTAGAGAACCGGCGATGGTTCACCGAGGCCGAGTTTCAGCAGGGCATGGCGGTCGCGCAGATGATGCCCGGCCCGTTGGCGGCGCAGCTCGCGATGTGGTTCGGCTACCTGCAAGCCGGCTGGCGCGGTGCGGCCGCCGTCGCCGCCCCGTTCGTGCTCGTGCCGTTCGCGGTCGTGACCGCCGTCGCCGTGCTCTACGCCGAGTATCAGGGCCTGCCGGCGGTCCATCACATCTTCCGCGCGGTCGGCCCAGCCGTGCTCGCGATCATCGCCATCGCCGCCGTCAAGCTCAGCCGCTCGACCAACAAGCACGACCCCGTCCTGTGGATCATCGGCATCACGCTGTGCGCGGCCACGGCGATCTCCGGCGCAGAGATCGTCTGGCTGTTCCTCGCCGCCGCCGCCTTCGGCGCCATCTACTACGGCGGCGGCCTCCCCCGCCACGGCGGCCGGCTGCACAGCGTCTCGCCAGCCGGCGTGCTCGCCGCCGTCCAGGGCTTCGCGTGGACTGGCTCGAGCGCCTCGCTCGGCACGCTCGGCCTGTTCTTCATCAAGGCCGGTGCCTTCACCTTCGGCTCCGGCCTGGCGATCGTCCCGTTCCTGCACTCCGGCCTCGTCGACCAGCACCACTGGCTCACCGATCAGCAGTTCATCGACGCCGTCGCCATGGGCCTCATCAGCCCCGGCCCCGTCGTCATCATGGCCACCTTCGCCGGCTACCTCGTCTTCGGCATCGTCGGCGCCGTCGTCGCCACCCTCGCCGTCTTCCTGCCCGCCTACCTGCTCGTCGTCATCCCCGGCCCGCTCATCCGCCGCCACGAGCACCACCCTCGCCTCCAAGGCTTCATCAAGGGCGCCACCGCCGCCGCCGTCGGCGCCATCGCCGGCGCCGCCATCGTCATCGCCCAGCAGGTGATCGAGGACAAGTGGTCTGTCCTGATCGCGCTGCTCGCGCTCGGCGCGCTGCTCCAGCGCCGCATCAAGGTCAGCGAGCCTGCCCTCGTCGCGGCCGCGGCGCTCATCGGACTCATCGCTTTTGCATAGACAGGCTGGACGCGAGCTCCACGGACCGCCGTGCGCGCTCAGCCGGGGACGTCGATCCAGCGCACGATCCGCCCGTTCCGCAGCTCGTGGTACGCCGGAGCTGAAGCGGCGGATCTCGCGACGGCCGGCGGATCACTTCGCCCGGCCCGTGCAAATGCTCCTCCGCGGCCGTCGTCCAATGAACCTCGCGGTCGAGCAGGCGCTCGACCCACACGCAATCGCGACCCGCGCCCTTCGGGTCATGAGGCCTTGATGATCGGCCGCCGTCAGGAGCTGACGCGGACCGTCGCCTCGGCTTCGCTCGCCATGCCTCCGCCGATCGGCGCTGCGTCGTCCGCGTTCCGGACGCGTTCGGTGCGCTCGGGATAGAGCTCGGCGCAGAGCCGGGAAGCGACGTCCGCGAAGACCTCGACGAGGTCGGGATCGAACTGCCCGCCACTCTGGGCGCGGATCTCGGCGAGCGTCTCGCTCAACGACCATGGTCGCTTGTAAGGCCGCTCGGACATGAGCGCGTCGAAGACGTCGCAGAGCGCGCAGATGCGGCCGGGGAGCGGGATCTCGGTGCCGCGCAGCCCGCGCGGATAGCCGCTGCCGTCCCATCGCTCGTGGTGCGTGAGCGCGATCGTCTCGGCGAGCTGCATCACCGCGGAGCGCGAGCCGCTGAGCATGGCGGCCCCGATCGACGCGTGCTGCTCCATCTCCGTGCGCTCCTCCGGCGTGAGCTTCCCCGGCTTGAGCAGGATGCGATCGGGGATCGCGATCTTGCCGATGTCGTGCGCGACGGCGGCGTGTCCGAGCGTCTCGGTCTCCGCGGGCGAGAGGCCGATCGCGGCGGCCAGCGCCTGGCTGAGGCGGGCCATTCGGACGATGTGCTTGCCGGTGTCGCCGTCGCGCCACTCGGCGGCGCGGCTGAGCCGCTGCAGGATCTCGAGCTGCGTCTCGCGGAGCTCCTGCGTGCGCTCGCGAACTCGCCCCTCGAGGATCTCGTTGTCGCGGGAGACGCGGCGGCGCTCGAAGCTCTCCAAGAGGTGGCTGGCGACGACCATCGTCAGCGTGCCGGCGACGACCGCAAGCAGCGGCGCGGAGACCCATGTGACGACGCCGTGGTCGAACGCCACCTGCGATCCGACGAGCAGCCCGACGGCGAGCAGCACGCCGACCGCCGCGGCGGCGAGGACGCGCAGGCGCAGACGCAGCAGCGGGACCGCCACGCCCAGGAGCACGACGATCGCCACCTCGATCGGCAGCGGCGCGTCGCGCAACGGCACGCCATGCAGCGCCGTCCAGATGGCGTTGGCCTGGATCTCCGCTCCTGACATCGGGGCGGCCGCCGTCGGCGTGGAGTGCTCGTCCTGCAGCGACGGGGCCGAGGCGCCGACGACCACGATGCGCCCGCGGATGCGCGCCGGATCGACGCGTCCGCCGATCAACGCGGAGAACGGCACGGACTCGATCGTGCCGGGCGGTCCGCGGAAGTCGATCCACGCACCGTCGCCGTCGAACGCAGATCGGGGGACGGGTCGACCGACGCGGCGGGCGGTCGCCGTGGCCAGCGACGGGAGCGCCCCGACGGCGTAGGGGAAATGGCTGAGGACGGCGCCAAAGTCGTCGGACAGGTTGGCCGCCGCTGCCTCGGCGTTCACGGCTCGCAGGTTCTCGTCCCCGCCGAGGACCGCCGTTCGACCCTGCGCATCCGACTCCGACGTCGCCAGCACCGCTCCCCCCGCACGCGAGACCGCGTCGTACAGCGCGCCGTCCTCCCACGCGGTCGTCGGCTCGGTGAACTGGACGTCGTAGACGATCTCGCGCGCTCGGTCCGCGTGCAGGACGTCGATCGCCTTGGCGTGCAGCGAGCGAGGGAACGGCCATTGCCGCCGGAGGTCGCTGAACGTCGCGTCGTCGATCGTCACGAGCAGCATGTCGTCGGGCGTCGACGCGCCGCGGATCGCGAAGCGCGCCGCGACGGCGCGCTGCTCGGTGGCATGGACGACGCCGCTGACCTGCGCCACGAGCGCCACGGCGACCGACAGCGTCGCCGCCGTCAGGAGGCCGAGGACCAGACGGCGGCGTGCGGTCATGCGCGGCGGCGGGCGAGATACGCGTGACCGGCGCGGACGGTTCGCCGCTTGCCCGTCCAACGGTCCCGCACCGACACGGCGCCTCTGACGACGCGCGTCATGGTGCCGGCGCACGTCTCCGTCGTGATCCACTCGGTGCCGCGGACGGTCGCCACGCTGTTGCGCCCGTGCGTGGTGTACTTGCCCTTGGCGTCCTTGCCCCACAGCTTCCGCGGCGGCCGCTTCGCGGCGGCACGGGCGGCGGACCGGTGCGGCGTGCAACGGCCCGGTCGGCTGATCAGGAAGAGGTCGACCATGCCCGAGGCTCTGAGGCCCAGCCGGAACACTGCGCCCTTGAAGCGTGCGGTCTGCGTGCGACCGGCGGCGTTCACGGCGCTGACGAGACTCAAGACCCCGCCGCGGGCGTCGACCGTCGCGCCCGCAGGGACGCTGCCGCCGTCATCGAGTGTCACGTAGCGCGTACTGCCGGGCAGCTTGACGCGGACAACGCCACGCACGACGGATGCGACGGCCGTTCTCCCCAGCTCCGGACGCGCCGCGCCGGCTGGCGGCTGTGGCAGCGTCGGGGGCGCGGTCAAGGCGGCAGCCGTCGTGAAGGTCAGGTCTTGTCCGTAGGTCATCCCGCCGGCTGACGAGGCGACGAGGCGGAAGTGATAGGTCGTCCCTGCCGCCAAGCCGTCGAGCGCGTACGTCACCTGATGCGCGACGAGGTCGACCGCGCCGACGTCGGCCGGCGCCGACGTCTGCCCGTACGCCGTCGTGAGACCCCACTCGAAGCGGTAGCTCGTCGCGTCGTTGCGCGGGTTCACCGCGCCGCTCAGGGTCGCCGCCGCGTCGGTGACTGCGGTGGCGTCGGCGGTCGCCGCGTCCGGCGCGACGCTCGCCGTGGTGAAGGTCTCGTCAGCGCCGGTCGTCGCTCCCGCGTTGCTCGTCGCGACGACGCGGAAGTGGTAGGTGGTGTTGGGAGCGAGGCCCGTCAGCGCCTTGGTGACGACGTGTCCGGTGTCGTCGTCGCCCACGAGCTCGTCGACGTCGGGCACCGCGGCGCCGTAGGCGGTCGTCGTGCCCCACTCGAAGCGGTAGGCGGTGGCGCTGTTGCGCGGGTTGACCGTCGCCCCGAGGGTCACGCCGTCGCCGGTCGCGCCGGTGGCGGGCGACGTCGACGCGAGCGGGGCCACGGCTTCGGTCGTGAACGTCCGGTCGGCGCCGTACGTCGTGCCGCTCGGCGACGTCGCGACGACGCGGAAGTGGTAGGTCGTGTTGGGCTCCAGGCCGGTGAGCAGCTGGCTCACGGCGTGGTCCGTCCCGTCCGAGCCGACGCTCACGTCGCTTGCGGGAATCTGGTTCGCGTATGCCGTCGTCGTGTCCCACTCGAAGTGGTACGTCGTCAGGGCGTTCTCGGGGTTGACCACGCCCTCCAGCGTCGCGTCGCTCGCCGTCACGCCCGTGGCCGACAGCGAGGTCGCCGACGGAGCTCCGGGAGCCGTCGTCGTGAAGACCTGGTCGGGCCCGTACGTCGTCCCCGTGGCGTTCGTAGCGGCCAGGCGCACGTGATAGGTCGTGCTCGGCGACAGCAGGATCAGGCTCGCGCTCACCGCTTGCGCGCTGCCGCCGCTGCCGGCCGACGCGGGCAGCGTGGACTGGCCGTAGGCGGTCGTCGTGCCGTACTCGAACGTGTAGGTGGTCGCCTCGGAGTTGGGGCTGACGGCGCCGTCCACGGTCGCCGTCGTGTCGGTGACGTCGGATGCGACGACCGCGCCGGCGGTGGGCGCGACGCTCATGCGGCCGATCTGACTCGCGGCCTGCTCGGCGAACCAGATGCGGCCGTCACCGCCAGTCGCGATGCCCTGCAGGCCGGCGCTCGCGGTCAGGCCAGACGTGATCGTGGTGATCGTCCCGCTGGTCGTGACCCGGCCGATCGCGTTGGCGCCCGGATCGGTGAAGTAGAGGTAGCCGTCGGCTCCCGCGGCGATCCCCAGCGGACCGCTGCTCGCCGGCAGCCCGGCCGTGTACTCGGTGATGACGCCGGCGGGCGTGATGCGGCCGATCGCGGGAGCGCTGCCGTTCTCGGTGAACCACAGGTTGCCGTCGGGTCCGGCGGCGATCCCGCGCGGGGCGCCGATGAGCGCGCCTCCCCCGTACTCGGTGATGGCCCCGTACGGCGTGATGCGGCCGATGCGCTTCTTGGCGGGCTCGGTGAACCACAGGTTGCCGTCGGGACCCAGCGCGATGCTCTGCGGAGCGCCGTCGGTCGTGAGCCCGGCGGTGAACTGGGTGGTCGTGCCGGTCGGCGTCATGCGGATCACGGCGCCGTGATGGCCGGTCGCGACGTACCACAGGTTCCCGTCGGGACCCGCCGTGATCCCCGCCGGATGGTCGGCTGCCGCGCCGGGGAACTGCGTGATCGTCCCGCCGGTGGTGATGCGACCGATCGTGTTCTTGCCTCCGAGCGTGAACCACAGGCCGCCAGGGCCCGCCGTGATCGCCGTCGGCTGGCCGTCCCGCGTCAAGCCGGACGTGAACGTGCTCGGCGACCCGCCCGGCGTGATCCTGCCGATCATGCCGGGGTTCGGAAGGTCGACCCACCAGACGTTGCCGTCCGCTCCCGCGGCCAGGCCGACGGGGCCCAAGCCCGCCGAGAGCTCGGTGATCGTGGTGGCGGCCTGGGCCACGGCGGGCAGGCTCATGCCCACCGCGGCGGCGAGCGCACCGATCAGCCAGAATTTGCGCACGCTCTGTCATCGACCGACGACGGCGAGAGCTTGAAGGGATCCTCATCAATGAGCACGGCTGGTGCTCCCGCCCGCGGTCCGCACCGCCCGCACCGACCCCCAGAACGACAAAAGCCCCGCCTGCGCGGGGCCCTTGTTCATAGCGGGGGCGGGATTCGAACCCGCGACCTTCGGGTTATGAGCCCGACGAGCTACCAGACTGCTCCACCCCGCGGCGTGGACGCAACAGTATAGCGCAGCGTTTGCGGATCCCACGGCCGCCCACGGCCGGCGCGCCATCCATACGATCCTGCGCATGGCGCGCGTCTTCGTCACCCGCAGACCGGTCGGCGATGGCCTCGACCGCCTCGTCGCGGCCGGTCACGAGCTCGACGTGTGGCCCGACGCCGAGCCGCCGCGACAACAGCAGTTGATGGCCCGCGCCCAGCAGGCCGATGCGCTCCTCTGCATGCTCA
>JBQCIQ010000057.1:0-23191 GCA_051953595.1 Conexibacter sp.
GATTTCGTCATCTCGCGCCAGCGCGCCTGGGGCGCGCCGATCCCGATCGTCCACTGCGAGGCCTGCGGACCCGTGCCGGTGCCGCGCTCGCAGCTGCCGGTGCTGCTCCCGCGCGACGTGCGGCCCGCCGCGCGCGGGAACGCGCTTGCGCAGCGCGCAGACTTCGTGCAGACGTCCTGCCCGCGCTGCGCAGCACCGGCACGGCGCGAAGCGGACACCCTCGACTGCCACTTCGACGGACTGTGGATGTGGATGCCGATGTGCGTCCCGCGCGAGGAGCGCGGAGAGCGAATGTTCACTTCGCGCGAGCTCGAGCGGTGGCTTCCCGGCCACCAGCTCATATGGGGCACGGACGGCAGCAGCTACATGTTCGACCACCGCGTGACCGCCAAGGCGCTTCGCGATCTCGGCGACCTGCCGTGGCTGGAGTCTGGCGAGACGTTCCTGCGGCACCTCATCCACGGGATGGTCCAGGTCGGCGAAGCGAAGATGAGCAGGTCCGGCGGGAACGCGATCGATCCGCAGCGCATCGTCGGCGAGCACGGCGCGGATGCGCTGCGACTCGCCGTGCTGCTGCCGGCGGCGCCGCGCAAGCCGCTGCGGTGGTCCTCCGAGCACATCGATCGCAGTTGCGGGTTCCTGTACGGCCTGTGGTGCTTCGCCGAGCCGCGCCTGCGCCCCCTCGAGCCGCCCCGCTTCCGCGACGCGGCGATCGTCGAGGACGATCGCCTGCGGCGCCGGCTTGCGCAGTGGTGCCGCACGGCACGGCAGCGCACCACCGAGGACCTCGCGGAGATGAGAGTCCACCGCGCGCTCGACAACGCGATGCAGCTCGTCTCTCGCATCGAGCGCTTCGAGACGTTGGCGATCGAGCGGCGAAGCGCGCGAGATAGCGCCCACCAGGAGGCGGTCGCCGCCGCGCTGCGACTCGCCCTCCAGCTGCTCTCGCCGTTCGCACCGCACCTCTGCGACGAGCTGTGGGTAGTCGCCGGCGGTAAGGAGCTCGCCAGCCTGCGCCCCTGGCCGGGCCAGGAGACGCAGCCCGAGGCGGTCGCTAGCTGTAAGTCCTGAGCAGGTTGTTCAGGCGGGTGGCTGGGGTTTGTCGGCCGAGGGCTTGGTGTGGGCGGTTGATGGTTGTAGTGGTGCAGCCAGCCGTCAAGGGCTGGGGTGCGTTCTGTTGAGGAGCGGTAGATCGCGCCGTAGGCCCAGCCGGCTTGGAGGGTGCGGATGAAGCGTTCGGCTTTGCCGTTGGTCTGGGGTCGGTAGGGGCGAGTGCGCAGGTGGCGGATGCCGAGGGTGCGGCAGGCGATCGTGTGGGCAGTTGAGCGGTAGGGCGATCCGTTGTCGGTGATGACGCGCTCGACGGTGATTCCGTAGCGCTCGAAATGCTTGATGGCGCGGTGCAGGAACCCGACGGCGGTCAGTGCCTTCTCGTTGGGAAGGACTTCGACATAGGCCAGGCGGGTGGCGTCGTCGATCGCGACGTGAACGGCGTCCCAGCCGACCCGCATGCGCGGGACCCCGGCTGCGTCGCGGCGAGCGAGTCGTTGGTTGCGGGGAACGCCGGTGATGCGCTTGCCGGCGCCGCCCGTGATGCGGCCGAGCTTCTTGACGTCGATGTGGATCAGCTCGCCGGGGCGGGCGCGTTCGTAGCGTCTGGCAGGCTCCAGCCCGAGCCGGCCGAGCTTGCCCATCCCGATCCGCTTCAAGATTCCCGAGACCGTCGAGAGTGGCATCCCGAGCAGCTCAGCGAGCTCCGGCGCGGTGAATCGCAACCGGCGCAACGCCGCCAGCAACTCGACCAGCTGCTCCTCAGTGCGGTTGTGCACCCGCCGGGGCGCCGAGCTGCGATCGAGAAGACCTGCCTCACCCTCGGCTCGGTAGCGCGCGACCCACTTCGAGCAGGTCCGGCCGCTCACTCCGGCCGCCAAGGCGGCCTCCGTGATCGACCAGCCCTGCTCGACCACGCCGAGAACCAATCGGCGCCTCCCGTTCAGACTGAGCGCAGCGTTAGCGTGCAACTTCATCCGGTGTCCTCCTTGGGACTGGCGGCCTCGAGAACCACCAGCCTCCAAGGAGGCCCGGATGAACAACCTGCTCAGGAACTACAGCTAGCTGAGCTGCCCACAGACTTCGTGAACCACTGAGAGGGGCGTCCGGCCTCCGACGGAAGGTGCGGTCTGCGAGGACAGACCCGCCCAACCGAACGCGACAGCGCCCTGTCATCGTTCATCCGCTGCTACAACCGCCGCCGACCCACTCAGCCTGCGGCGGCCGCGCCCCGATCACCCGCGTTCACTAAGACCGCGAACAGAACAGCTAGCGCAGGAGGCTGAGGTTGTACTCGTGCAGCTTGCGGTTGCCGCCGTCGCGGCGGGCGAGCGGGAGCTGGGCTGACGCCGGATCGGCCATGAGGCCCTCCACGTACGCGAGATCCTCGCGCAGGATCGCGGCGGCCCGGGCGCTGTCCAAAGGCTCGCCGTGGCCGGGGACGACCGTCGTGGCTTGCGAGACGAGCGGCTCCAAACGACGGAGCGTGGCGAGGTAGGCATCGAGCGACGACGACGGCGACAGCTCGGGGATCGCGCCGGGCGAGAGGTAGTCCCCGCACACGAGCACGCCGGCCCACGGGATCCACACCGCGGTCCCGTCGGAGGTGTGCCCGTCCGCCGGATGCAGCTCCAGCTCGCGCTCCCCCAACGCGCAGTAGCCCGGCACCGGCAGCGCCTGCACGCCCGGCAGCGACAGCGGGCCGGGGCGGTCGATCAGGTACTGCTCGTCGAACTCGCGCAGCTCGCGCTGGGCGGCGCCGGGCTCAGCCGTGAGGCGCGCGGCGGTCGTCTCGCCGCAGCCGATCGACGCCTCCGGGAACGCATAGCGGCCGAGCAGGTGGTCCCAGTCGGCATGCGTGACGAGCAGGCCGGAGACCTGAAAGCCGGCCTGGTCGAGCAGCGCCGGCAGCGCCTCCAGCTCCTCCGGCAGGATCGGCGAGTCGATCAGGAACGCCTCGTCCCCGGAGCGGACGGCGGTGCAGGTCGTCTTCCAGATCGCGCCGATCGCGACGACGACGTCCTCGTGAACGGCGATCGCGCGCATCCGCGCGACGCTAGAAGCCCAGCGCTCTGATGGCCTCGCGGAGGTTCGACACCTCGAGGTCCGGTCTCTTCTGGCCCGGCTCGAGCGCGGCTCTGCCGCGATTCACCCACACCACCGGGATTCTCCCCTTCACGCACGGCTCGACGTCGTGGTGGTAGCTGGAGGTGACGTGGACCCAGCCTCTCTTGCCGCCGATGCGCCGCTCGCACTCCTTGAAGTGCGCCGGGTCGGGCTTGTAGGAGCGCACCTGCTGGGCGGTCACGACGAGGTCGAAGTCGTGCGGTATGTGCCGGCGCGTGAGGCCGAGCAGCTTGTCGTCGATGTTCGCGATCAGCCCGAGCGACACGCCGGCTCTCGCGAGTCTCTGCAGCACCGGGTTGGCCTCTCTGAACGCCGGCCAGCGCTGCACCGAGTCCGGCAGGAAGCCGCTGCGCGAGGGCTCAAGCGGCCAGCTGATCTCCTCCGCGATCTGCACGGCGGTGCGCCGCAGGACCTCGGCGTAGAGCTCGTACGAGCCCGCCTGGATCTGCTGCTGGACCGAGTGGAACAGGGGGATCACGGCATCCCGCTCCATCTCGAAGCCGTCGCGCGCCGCCTCTCTGGTGAAGGCGTCGAAGGCGCCGGAGTCCCAGTCGATCAGGGTCCCGTAGACGTCGAAAGTGACGAACGTGACGTTTCTCGGAATCGGCATCGGCCGCGCATTATGCCTTTCTGACCGGCCAGCGCGCGCCGCGCCCTGGACGGGCTACGACACCTTCCACGTATCTCGGTTATCGTGGCCCGCCGCTATGGACCTCCTTGAGTATCAGGGGAAGCAGCTCTTCGCCCGCCACGGGATCCCGGTTCCCTCCGGCAAGCCCGCTTCAACCGTCGCCGACGCCGTCGCAGCTGCCGACGAGATCGGCTATCCCTGCGTCGTCAAGGCGCAGGTCCTGATCGGCGGCCGCGGCAAGGCCGGCGGCGTCAAGCTCGCGAAGGACAGAGCCGAGGCCGAGAGATACGCCTCCGACATCCTCGGGATGGACATCAAGGGCTTCACCGTCCACGAGGTGTGGATCGAGGCGGCGTCCGACATCGCGTCCGAGTACTACGCCTCGATCGTCTTTGACCGCGCGGCGAAGGCGCCGTTGGTCATGTTCTCCACGAAGGGCGGCATGGACATCGAGGCCGTCGCCGAGGAGACGCCCGAGGCGCTGGTGAGAATCCACGTCGACCCGCTGCTCGGCTTTCAGGACTTCCACGGCCGGCGGCTCGCGTTCGAGGCCGGCGTTGACGCCGACGTGGTGCGCCCGGTCGGCGCGCTGCTGTCGAAGCTCTACGACGCGTTCGTCGCCGAGGAGGCGATGCTGGTCGAGGTCAACCCGCTGATCGTGACGGGGGACCGCGACGTGAAGGCGCTCGACGCGAAGGTCACGCTCGACGGCAACGCCCTCTATCGGCATCCCGAGAACGCCGCCCTGCGCAACCCCTCCCAGGAGGACGAGCAGGAGCAGATGGCGCACGAGCGCGGGCTCACGTACGTGAAGCTCGACGGCGACATCGGCATCCTCGGCAACGGCGCCGGACTCGTGATGTCGACGCTCGACGTCGTCGCGCAGGCCGGCGGCGCGCCCGCGAACTTCCTCGACGCCGGCGGCGGTTCCAAGGCCGACGCGATCGTCAGCGCCGTCGAGGTGATCCTCTCCGACACGAAGGTCAGAGCCGTGCTGTTCAACATCTTCGGCGGGATCACCCGCTGCGACGAGGTCGCGAAGGGCCTGATCGAGGCGTTCGACGTCGTCAAGCCGACGGTGCCGTTCGTGGTCCGGCTCGACGGCACGAACGATGTCGAGGGGCGCAAGCTGCTCGCCGACGCGCAGCTGCCGAACGTGCACACCGCGTCCACGATGAACGAGGCGGCCGAGAAGGTCGTCGAGCTCGCGGCCGGATCGGGGGTGGCGGCATGAGCGTCCTCGTCGACAAGGACACGCGTCTCGTCGTGACCGGCCTGACCGGTCGCGAGGGCACGTTCCACGCGTTGAACAACCGCACCTACGGGACCAACGTCGTCGCCGGCGTGACGCCCGGCAAGAGCGGCCAGGACGTCGAGGGCATCCCGGTGTTCGACACCGTCCACTCGGCCGTCGAGGAGCAGGGCGCGAACACGGCGATGATCTTCGTCCCGCCGCGCTTCGCCGCCGACTCGATCCTCGAGGCGCTCGACGCCGGCATCAAGCTGGTGATCGCGATCACCGAGGGGATCCCGGCACACGACGAGCTGCGCGTCTACACGCAGCTCAAGCGCACGCCAGGCGCACGCCTCGTCGGCCCGAACTGCCCCGGCATCCTGTCCCCCGGCAAGGCGAACGTGGGGATCATCCCGGCGTCGTTCTTCAAGGAGGGCAACGTCGGCGTCGTCTCGCGCTCCGGCACGCTGACCTACCAGATCGGCAACGAGCTGGCCCAGCGCGGCTTCGGCAACTCCTCGATCGTCGGCATCGGCGGCGACCCGGTCCCCGGCTCGTCGTTCATCGACATCATCGAGCTGTTCGAGCAGGACCCGCAGACCGAGCTGATCGTGATGAGCGGCGAGATCGGCGGCTCCGCCGAGGAGGAGGCCGCCGAGTACATCGCGGCCAACGTCAGCAAGCCGGTGGTGGGCTACATCGCCGGCTTCACCGCGCCGCCCGGCAAGACGATGGGTCACGCCGGCGCGATCGTCTCCGGCACCGCCGGCACCGCGAGAGCGAAGGCCGAGGCGCTGGAGGCGAAGGGCGTCCGCGTCGGCCGCACGCCGACCGAGACGGCCGAGATCGCGATGGAGATCCTGTCGGCCTGACGCCTTCGGAGCGGGTTCCGTAGTCTGGGAGCATGGCTTCCGAACCCGCTCCGATCTCCTTCGCCCGCGGCGCCCCGTCGCTCGACATCGTCGACGTCGACGGCCTGCGCGCCGCCGCCGACCGCGCCTTCCAGAACGATCCCGCCGGCACGACGGCCTACGGCACGTCGATCGGCTACAGACCGCTGCGCGCCTGGATCGCCGACAAGCATGGCGTCGCGCCGGAGCAGGTGATCGTCACGAACGGGTCGATGCAGGCGGACGCGTTCCTGTTCGAGGCGCTGGTCGAGGACGGCGACACCGTCGTCGTGGAGAAGCCGACGTACGACCGCACGCTGCTGTCGCTGCGCTCGCGCGGCGCCGACGTGCGGCCGGTCGACCTGCACGAGGACGGGATCGACGTGGCGGGCGTCGAGGCGCTGATCGCCGACGGCGCGAAGCCGCGGCTCGCGCACATCATCCCCAACTTTCAGAACCCCGCCGGCTACACGCTGTCGGCGGAGAAGCGCCGTGCGCTGGTGGCACTGGCCGCCGAGCACGGCATGACGATCTTCGAGGACGACCCGTACGTCGAGCTGCGCTTCGGCGGCGAGGCGCTGCCGACGATGCTGTCGCTCGATCAGGCCGAGCGCGTCGTCTACGCGTCGTCCTTCTCGAAGACGGTCTGCCCGGGGATCCGCGTCGGCTATCTGGTCGGCCCGGAAAAGCTGATCGCACGGATCGCGAAGCTCGCGACGAACACGTACATCTCGCCGAACATGGTCGCCCAGTCGATCGTCAACGAGTTCGTGCGCGCGGAGGGCGGCGGCGCGTTCGAGCGCTCGGTCGCGACGGTGAAGGCGGCGCTCGCCGAGCGCGCGCAGGTGCTGTCGGCGGCGCTGCGACGCGAGCTGCCGGAGGCGCGCTTCGTCGACCCGCAGGGCGGCTACTTCCTCTGGGTCGAGCTGCCCGAGGGCACCGACGGCGACGCCCTGTTCGCGGCGGCCGCCGAGCGCGGTGTCCAGATCGTCAAGGGCACCGACTTCCTGCTGGAGGGCGGCGAGAACGCCTTCCGCCTCGCCTACTCCGGCGTCACCGTCCCGCAGATCGAGGAGGGCGTCGCCCGCCTCGCCGACGCGGCGCGGTCGCTGGGCGTGGCGGCTTAGCGACCGTAACGCCCGCCCAAGACCAACTGTCTTGGGAGCGCGGTGCGGGGCGGCGGCGATGGGTCCGCCGTGACGGAGACGGTCTCGGCGACGCTGCGCGTGACGACGTGCTCGGCGCCGTCGGAGGCGACCGTGATGTGCTCGTCGTCGGCGGCGGCGACCGTGCCGTCGAGGCCGGGCTCCAGGCCCGAGTCCTTGAGGTAGTGGAGCAGGTCCTCGGCCTCGTTCTCGAAGCGCAGGATTCTCACGCGCGCGCCCTGCGCGCAGTCGGCGAGCGGGACGCCGACGATACGCTCGCCGACGTTGATCGGATGACCGTGCGGGCACGTCTTCGCGTCGCCGATCGCGGCCTTCACGTAGGCCTCGAAGCGCGGCGACATCGCGTGCTCCATCCGCTCCGCCTCCTCGTGCACGTCGTCCCACGGCACGCCGACGACGTCGGTCAGGAAGCGCTCGATCAGCCGGTGGCGGCTCGTGATCTCCTCGGCGTGATGCCGGCCCTGCTCGGTGAACGCGATCACGCGGTCCTCGCCACGGGTGATGTAGCCGTCTCTCTCCAGCCGACCAAGCATCTCGTGCACGGTCGGCGCCGACAGCTGCATGGCTCGCGCGAGGTTGGCGCCCGTCATCGGGAGGCTCGCCTCGTAGAGCCAGAAGAGCATCTGCAGGTACTCCTCCTCGGCGACGGTGGCGTGCTCGTGCGACACGTGGCTGATCGTAGTCGGTTTCCCCGCGCCGCTACGATCGCCGCGACGTGGCGCTCCCGCTCTCCCCGCCCATCACGCCTCAGCTCGCGCGCTCGCGGACGGCGCTGCCCGAGGGCGACGGCTGGGCGTACGAGCCGAAGTGGGACGGCTTCCGCGCGCTCGCGTTCGTGGACGGGGAGGAGCTGCACCTGCAGTCGCGCGGCGGCAGACCGTTGGGCCGCTACTTCCCCGAGCTGAGCTTCCCGCGCGGGCGCTACGTGATCGACGGCGAGATCGTGATCGACGGCGAGGGCGGCCTGCAGGACTTCGACGCGCTCTCGAACCGGATCCACCCGGCGGCCTCGCGGATCGCGCTGCTGTCAAGAGAGACGCCGGCGCGCTTCCTCGCCTTCGACCTGCTCGCGACGGAGGATCGGGTGCTGCTGGAGCTGCCGTTCGCGCAGCGCCGCGAAGCGCTGGAGCGGTTCCCGTTCGCGGCCCCGGTGGAGCTGACGCCGTGCGTGCTGTCCGCGGCGGAGGCGGAGAGATGGCTGCGCTCGGCCGAGGGCGTGATCGCGAAGGAGCTGGACGCGCCCTACCGGCCGGGCGCGCGCGAGGGGATGGCGAAGATCAAGCGCGTGCGCACGATCGACGCGGTCGTGATGGGATGGCGCCCGGGCAAGGAGGACCGCACGGTCGGCTCGCTGATCCTCGGTCTCTATGACGAGCGCGGCGAGCTGTGCACGGTCGGCCACACGTCGGGGCTGAAGGCGGCCGAGAGACGCGAGCTGGTCGACAGACTCGCGCCCTACGAGACGGGCGAGCGCGGGAGCGCCGATCCGAGCCGCTGGAAGAACGACAAGGAGCTGGAGTGGATCGCGCTGCGGCCCGAGCTGGTCGTCGAGATCGCCTTCGACCACGTCAGCGGCCGCCGGATCCGCCACGGCTCGAAGATCCAGCGCTGGCGCGAGGACAAGCCGCCGCGCGAGTGCCGCGTCGAGCAGCTGTTCGACTGAGCCGAAGTATTCGTACAATTCATCTGCTGTAGACCGAACGAATTCGGTCTCCTACGTTCGCGGCATGACCGCACGAGGACGCCGTACTCGCTCCGCCCTCTACGAACGCCTCCGCATCCAGATCGACGAGTTGCGCGATCAGCTCGGCGGCCTTCCCGCTCCGCATGAGGCGAAGGCGATCTGGCACGACATCTGGCTGGACGAGACGCACCACTCGACGGCGATCGAGGGCAACACCCTCGTTCTGAGACAGGTGGCGCGTCTGCTCGACGAGGGGCGGGCCGTCGGCAACAAGGAGCTGCGCGAGTACATGGAGGTCCGCGGCTACGCGGACGCAGCCGAGTGGGTCTACCGGCACGGCGTCGAGCCAGGCTCCTGGTCCGGTGAGCGGCTGGTCACGCTGACGGAGATCCGTCTGGTGCATGCGATGGCGCTCGGCCCCATGTGGGACGTCGCGCCGCATCCTGCCGCCGGCGAAGACGAGCATCCCGGATCCTTTCGGCGTCACGACATCGAGACGTTCCCAGGCGGAATGAAGCCGCCCTCGTGGACCGAGGTGCCGGCGCGTCTCGACGAATGGCTCGCCGAGGTGGAGGTGCTTCGCGAGCTGGATGCTCCCCGCGTGCCGGCGGAGCTGGCATGGCTGCATACGGCCTTCGAGCAGATCCACCCGTTCCTCGACGGCAACGGCCGCGCAGGCCGGCTGCTGCTGAACCTGCTGCTCGTGCGGCTCGGCTATCCGCCGGCGTTCATCCGCAAGGCGGATCGGGAGCGCTATCTCGGCGCACTGCGGCACGCCGACGAAGGCGACTGCGGACCGCTGGGCGAGCTGCTCGCGCATGCTGTCCTCGACAACCTGCATCGCTTTGTCGTTCCGGCCGTCGCGAGACCTGGCCAGCTCGTCCCGCTCCCCGCGCTCGCGCGCGAGCGGTTGTCGGCGAACGCGCTGCGCGTCGCGGCCGTGCGGGGGCGCCTCCAAGCCGTCAAGGGCCGCGACGGCATGTGGCGCAGCTCCAGCGCGTGGGTCGACGAGTACGTCGCGTCGCGCTACAGACGCGACTGAGTCGGCCGGTGGTGACAGGATGCGGGAGGTGACCGCCTCTACGACGCGTGCGCCGATCCTCGTCGCGCCGGCCGCCTTCGGGGGCACGCTGCGCGCACCGCAGGTCGCCGCCGCGCTCGCGCGCGGGCTGGAGGCGGGTGGCTGGCCCGTCGACCCGTGCCCCGTCGCCGACGGCGGCAGCGGCCTGCTGGAGGTGCTGCTGCCCGCGCTCGGCGGCGAGACGGCGGGCGTGACGGTCGGCGGGCGCGTGATCGGGATCGGGTTGATCGAGGACGGCGGGACGGCGGTCGTAGAGCTGCGCGCGGCGCTCGCCGCGGCGGCGGCGGGCGGCGGAGAGGCGTCGAGCGCGGCCGTCGGCGAGCTGCTGCTGGCGGCCGACGCGACCGGCGCGGAGGTGCTGCTCGCGGGCGCGGGCGACCTGATCGCAGGCGACGGCGGCGCAGACGCCGTCGAGGCGATCGCGGCCGGCGGCGGGCTGCGCGCGCGGCTCGTGCTGCTGTGCGACGTGCGCACGCCCGATGGCGCCGGCGTGACATGGGGCGGCAGCGGCGGCGGACTGGCCGGCGCCCTGCACGCGTCCTGCGGCGCGCGTCTGGAGCCGGGCGCCGCGTTCGTGCTCGAGCAGCTCGCCTTCGACGCGCGCATGCGCGCCGCGCGCGCGGTGATCGTCGGCGAGGGCCGGCTCGACCTCGGCACGCTCGCCGGCAAGGCGCCCGGCGAGGTCGCGACGCGCGCGCGCCAGGCCGGCGTGCCGTGCTTCGCCGCCGTCGGCTCGCGCACGCTCGACGCATTCGGAGCGCGCATCCTCGATCTGCAGGCGGTCCTGGAAGCCGGCGACGAAGCGGCGCTCGAAGCGGCCGGGCGACGGCTCGCGACGCTCGTCTGAGGAAGGCGCGTCGCCCGGCTCACGCCGGGGTAGCACCGCGCCATGAACGATCGCGAGCAGGATCTCGAACAGCAGGACCGCGCCGACGAGGCGTCCGGAGAGGGCGGCGCCAGAGGCGGCGACGGCAGCCCGAGCGCCGACCGCCTGCCGGCCGCGCCCTCCGACGACGACACGCCGCTCGGCGACACCGATCAGCACAGCGACGTCTCGAGCGACCGCAACGCCTGACGCGACGGGGCGTCCCGCGCGGCGCAGCGGTAGGCTCGCCGCCCCGTGCCCCCGCTCCCCCGCCGTCCGCTCCCGCTTCCCCCGCCGCTGCGCCGAGCGGTCGTCGTCGGCGCCGGCTCGTTCGGCACGGCAGTCGCGGTGCTGCTCGCGCGCGGCGGGATGCGCACGACCCTGCAGACGCGCACGCGCGCGCAGAGCGACGCGCTGATCGAGACGCGCGAGAACGTCGAGTACCTGCCCGGCGTCGAGCTGCCGCGCGATCTGCGGATCGAGCCGGCGTCGCAGGGGCTCGCGCGCGCGGAGCTGGTGTTCCTGGCGGTCCCCTCGCTCGGCCTCGGCGAGGTGATCGACGGGCTGGAGCAGGCCGGCCTCACACGCCGCGCGGCGATCATCTCGCTGGCGAAGGGGCTCGTGCCGCCGGACGGGACGCCGCCGACCGCGCTGCTGCGCGCGCGCTTCGGCGCCGAGCGGGTCGCCTGCATCGGCGGACCGGCGCATGCGCAGGAGATGGTGCGCGACGGCGCGGGCCTCGTGGCGGCGTCGAGCGACGAGGCGCTGGCCCAGCAGCTCGCCGCGATGTTCATCCGCGCGGGCGTCGTCTGCGAGCAGTCGAACGACCCGGTCGGCGTGGAGCTGGCGGGGGCCGCCAAGAACGCGGCCGCGCTCGCCGCCGGCGCGACCGAGGCGCAGGGGTTGAACGCCGCCGGCGCGGCGGCCGGGCACATCTTCGCCGAGGTGTGGCGCTACGCCGAGCGGCTGGGCGCGCGACCGGAGTCGATGATCGGCCTCGCCGGCACGGGCGATCTCGTCGCGACGGCGCTCGCGCCGCAGAGCCGCAACCGGCGCGCCGGCGAGCTGCTGGCGCAGGGCGTGCCGGCGACCGAGATCCCAGCGCGGATCGGACAGGCGGTCGAGTCGCTGGAGTCGGTCCCGCTGCTCGCGCGCGCGCTCGCGCAAGCCGGGATCGAGGCGCCCGTCAACGACGCGCTGCGGCGCCTGATCGCCGGCGAGCTGCCGCTCGACGAGTGGGTCGCTTTGGTGCGCACGACGGTCCCACCGCCGGCGCGCTGGCGCCCGCGGCGACGCGAGCGAGCCGACGGCGGCTGGCGCGGCGCCTGGGAGCGCGTGCGCGGCTGGCTCGGCGCGACGCCGCGCGACGAGGAAGCGCGCTAGGCCGGATCGGCGGCGGCGCTGCGCCACTGCGGGACCGCGAGCGCGATCAGCAGCAGCTGCTTCTCGGCGCGGCGGATGGCCTCCTGCTCGACCTCGGGCCGCCCGCTCGGCGCCTCCACGATCTCCTCCGCGGTCGAGACCATCGTGTTGACGATCAGCGTCGCGAGCACGCCCAGGTCCTCGGTGCTCCATCGGTCGAGGAACGGGAAGCGCGCGAGGTCGGTCGCCAGCTCGCTGCTGAACAGGCGGATCTCCGCGCGGATCGCCTGACGCAGGACGGGCATGCCGCTGGAGCGCTCGCGCGCGACGAAGCGGAAGTGCAGGCGGTGCTCATGCACGTGGCGCACGAGGATCTCGACCGAGTCGCGGATCACGTGCTCGAAGGCGAGGTCCTGCGCGCGCGCGTCGCGGATCATGCGGCGCAGCGTGCGGAAGGAGTCGTCGATCAGCGTGAGCCCAAGCTCCTCCATCGACGCGAAGTGGCGGTAGAAGGCGGTCGGGACGACGCCGGCCTCCCGCGCGACCTCGCGCAGGCCGAGACTGCCGAAGCTCTTGTGCTCGAGCAGCCGCAGCGCCGCGTCGAGCAGGGCGATGCGCGTGCGCTCCTTCTGCTCGCGTCGCGTGATCCGTGTCGAACTGTTCACCGAGTCGGTGTGCGCCACCTCACAGATCTTAGCTGGACAAACAGCGATCGAGTCCGTAGCTTGTGCACAAGTGTTCACTCAAACACCACAACGCTTCACCCGCCGCCTGCTCGGCTCGAAGCTCGCCGACGCGCTCACCACCCCGCATGGCGTCGACCGCTACGTCGAGCTGGTGCGGCCCGCCTTCTCGCTGCGCGACGTGCGCGCCGAGGTCGTCGCCGTGCGCCGCGCGACCGCGCGCAGCGTCACGCTCGCGCTGCGCCCGAACGCGAACTGGGACGGCTTCCGCGCCGGCCAGTTCGTGCGCCTGAGCGTCGAGATCGACGGCGTGCGCCACACGCGCTGCTACTCGCCCGCGTCCTCTGCGCACGTCGGCGACCTGGTCGAGCTGACCGCGCACGCGCAGCCCGACGGCGTCGTGTCCCCGTTCCTGCGCGCGAGCGCGAGACCGGGCATGGTCGTCTCGCTCTCGCAGGCGGAGGGCGACTTCGTCCTGCCGGACGAGCGGCCCGAGCAGCTGCTGCTGATCAGCGGCGGAAGCGGCATCACGCCCGTCATGTCGATGCTGCGGACGCTCTGCCACGAGGGCTACCGCGGGCGGATCGCCTTCCTGCACTACGCGCGTGACGAGCACGACGTCGCCTATCGCCGCCAGCTCGCCGAGCTGGCCGCCGGCCACGCCAACGTCCGTCTGCTGCACGGCTACTCGCGCCAGGCCGGCGCCGGCGAGCTGGACGGCCGCTTCGCGCGCGCGCACCTGCGCGCGGCCGGCATCGACCCGGCCGATGCGCTGACGCTCGCCTGCGGCCCGACCGGTCTGCTCGACGCCGTGCGCGCGACCTGGGCCGCCGACGGCCTGGAGGAGCGCCTGCACGTCGAGCAGTTCACGGCACCCGCGCCGGCGTGGGTCGTCGACGACGAGCAGGTCGCCGGCAGCGTGCGCTTCGCGCGCAGCGGCGTCGAGGCGACGGGCACGGCCGCGCCGCTGCTGGAGCAGGCAGAGGCCGCCGGCCTCACGCCGACGTCCGGCTGCCGCATGGGCATCTGTCACACCTGCACCTGTCGCAAGCTCGAGGGCGCCGTGCGCGACCTGCGCACGGGCGAGATCTCGACCGCGCCCGACGAGCTGATCCAGATCTGCGTCAACGCGCCCGTCGGCGACGTGACGCTCGACATCTGACCCCTGTTCAGGAGCCACGCCATGAGCACGACCTCCCCGCCGCAGCTGACCCCGGAGCAGCTTGACGCGTTCGGACGCGAGCTCGATGCGATCCGCGAGCGCGTGATCGCCGACCTCGGCGAGCGCGACGCCGACTACATCCGCAGCGTCATCAAGGCGCAGCGCGGGCTGGAGATCGGCGGGCGCGCGCTGCTGGAGCTGGGCTTCCTGCCGCCCGCCTGGCTCGCCGGCACGGCCGCGCTGTCGCTCTCCAAGATCCTCGACAACATGGAGATCGGCCACAACGTGATGCACGGCCAGTACGACTGGATGAACGACCCGGCCGTCAACGGGCAGGCGTTCGAGTGGGACACCGCGTGTCCGGCGGACCAGTGGCGCCACTCGCACAACTACGTGCACCACACGCACACGAACATCCTCGGCAAGGACCGCGACATCGGCTACGGCGTCCTGCGGATGTCGGAGGACCAGAAGTGGCATCCCTACTACCTGGGGAACCCGGTGTACGCGGTGCTGCTGGCGCTGCTGTTCCAGTGGGGCGTCGCGCTGCATGACCTGGAGGTCGAGAAGCTGAACACCGGCAAGGCGTCCTGGAAGGACAAGGGCGCGATGCTCCAGGCGATCTGGAAGAAGGGCCGCCGCCAGGCGCTGAAGGACTACGCGCTGTTCCCGCTGCTCGCCGGGCCGGGCGCGCCGTTCACGTTCGCGGGGAACCTGACCGCGAACGCGGTGCGCAACGTGTGGGCGTTCACGATCATCTTCTGCGGCCACTTCCCCGAGGGGACGCACGAGTTCACCGAGGAGGAGACCGAGGGCGAGACGCGCGGCGAGTGGTACTACCGCCAGCTGCTCGGCTCGGCCAACCTCACCGGCGGCCCGCTCTTTCACATCATGAGCGGCAACCTCAGCCACCAGATCGAGCACCATCTCTTCCCCGACCTGCCCGGGCACCGCTACGCGGAGCTGGCGGTCGAGGTGCGCGAGATCTGCGAGCGCTACGGGCTGCCGTACAACAGCGGGCCGCTGCACAAGCAGTTCGGCAGCGTCGTGAAGAAGATCGTCAAGCTGGCGCTGCCGGGTGGCGGCGACGACGGGCCGGAGCGGACGCCCGCGACGGTCGCGCCTGCGCCGGAGCGCGAGCTGGTCGCGGCGTAGGACTCAGCGGCGCTCGGCGAGCGTCGTGACGACGGCCTCGTAGACGCCGGCGCCGTACGCGGCCTCCGCGACGCGGACGTTGTCGCGGCCGGCGATCGCGTCGCGCAGGGTCGGGTCCTTCTCCAGCGCGTTGGCGACGAACCAGAAGGTGCCGACCGCGGCGGCCGCGCCAAGGTCCTCGCGCGAATCGCCGACCGCGATGCACTCCTGCGCCTTGTAGCCGCGGATCTGCATGTGCCGGGCGACGGCGCCCGCCTTCGAGGCCGCGCGCGGGACGAGATGGTAGGCGCGCACGAACGGCAGCTCGGCGAGGTCGGCGGAGCGCGAGCGCACGACGCCGTTGTCGACGAGGCGCAGGTGGCCGTGGCCGTGCTGCTCCAGCAGCGCGTCCGCCTCCTCCGCCTCGATCAGGCCGCGGAAGAGGTGCGAGACGTCGCGGTTCTCGTGCCACGGCGCGTGGTACTCGAGGCGTCTCGCGTAGTGGGAGAGCAGCAGCGCGGGGGCACCGCTCGCCTCGATCTGGGCGTGGATCGTCACGCCCTCGTCGGTCGGCTCCAGACCGCCGGTGAGCCATTCCAGCTCGCCGTCGACGACGAGCCCGGAGCCGGCCTCGAAGATGTAGGCGCTCTGGCCGATCAGGCGCGCGTCCTCCATCGTCTGCGCCTGGCGACGGCCGGAGAAGATCACGACCTCGACGTCGGCACGGTGACAGGCCTGCAGCGCGCGGACGGCGTCGAGGCTGAAGCCGCCGTCGGCGTCGCGCAGCAGTGACGCGCCGGCGCCGAGCAGGGTGCCGTCGAGGTCGACGTAGACGCAGCGCAGCATGTGGCGCCGAAGTCTCGCAGCAACGCCGCCGGCCTCGCCGGCCCGCGCGCGAGAAGGGGGGCGCGCGGACCGGCTTCGGCCCGGGGGGGCTTGAGCTACGAGGGCGGCAGCAGCACGCGGTTGATCTGGTGGACGATCCCGTTGCTGGCCTTGATGTCAGGCTTCGTCACGCGCGCGTTGTTGACGAACACCTTGCCGTTGCGGACGTGGATGCGGACGCTCGCGCCGTTGACGGTCTTGACCGAGCTGAGTTGCACGACCTTGCTGGCCGGGACCTTGCCCTTCACCACGTGGTAGAGCAGGACGGCCTTCAGCTGCGCTCTGTCCCTCGCGAGCGCGTTCAGCGTTCTCTTCGGCACCTTCGCGAAGGCGGCGTTCGTCGGCGCGAAGACCGTGTAGCTCGTTCTGCCGGAGAGTGTTCTGACGAGGCCCGCCTTCTTGACGAGCGACACGAGCGTCGAGAACTGCGGTGCGGACGCCGCCGTCTGGACGAGGTTCTTGTGCGGCGCGGCCGCCTGCACGCCGGCGACGGGCACGGCCGCGACGGCGAGGCAGAGGACTGCGAGGACGATGCGCTTCACGGTGGGGCTCCTCGTGATCGCGTGACAGGGTCCTCGGCATCTACGGAGCGGCTCGCGCAGCGGTTGGGAAGCTGTCGCGCTGGGCACGTTTCGAGGCGTGCAGGTGGAACCGGAGCGCGGCGCGCCGCCCGCCGCGAACGGGATGCGCGCGGACCCCGAGGAGCGACGGCTGGCGCAGCGGCTCGTCCGCCGCGAGGAGACGGCGCTCGCCGACGCCTACGCACGCTACGGCCGTGCGACGTTCGGCTTCCTGCTGAAGGCGCTGCGCGACCGCGCCGCCGCCGAGGACGTCCAGCAGCAGGTCTTCCTGGAGGTGTGGCAGCGCGCGCCGCAGTTCGATCCCGCGCGCGGCGGCCTCTTCGCGTGGGTGATGATGATCGCCCGCAGCCGCGCGATCGACCAGCTGCGCCGGCGGATCCCGGTGCCGCAGGATCCGACCGAGTCGCCGACGCTGGAGACGCCGGTCGAGTCACGCGTCGACGAGCTGGTCGAGCATTGGCACATGACCGAGCTGCTGGAGCAGTTGCCGCATGAGGAGGCCGCGCTGCTGCGCCAGCGGTTCTACGGCGGACTCAGCCAGAGCGAGATCGCATCCGAGACGGGCGTTCCGCTCGGAACCGTGAAGATGCGGATGGTCAGCGGACTGCGGCGGCTGCGCGCGATGATGGAGCAGGAGGACGCATGAGCACGCACGAGCGCGCATCGGAGCTGTCGGCCTACCTGCTCGGCGAGCTGGGCGCGGAGGAGCGCGTCGCGTTCGAGCGCGCGCTGGCGGAGGATCCGGCGCTGCGCGCGGAGGTCGAGCGGCTGCGGCCGGTCGTCGCGCGGCTCGAGGCGCTGCCGGGCGAGGCGTGGGAGGACGCGCCCGACCCGCCGCCGCTGCGGCTGCCGCGCGAAGCGCTCGCCGGCGACGGCCCGCCGACCCCCGCGCCGCAGGCGACCTCGCCGCGGCGGCTGCGCCGGTGGCTGCGCGGACCGCTGCTCGTGCGACCGGCGTTCGCGGCGCTCGGCGCGGCGGCGGCGCTGGCAGCCGGGATCGCGATCGGGTTCGCGGTCGACAACGGCGGCTCGTCCTCGAACGCGCCCACCGTCGTGCGGGTGCGGGAGCGCACGGTCGCGCTGCAGCCGCTCCAGCGCAGCGTCCCCGCGCACGGCCGCGCGCTCGTCGCGGACGCTGCCGGACGGGAGCGCGTGACGCTGCGCCTGCGCGGCATGCCGCCGAGCAGAGCGCGGCAGTTCTACGAGGTGTGGCTGATGGATGCGAACGGGCCCCTGATCGCGATCGGCTCCTTCCGCGTCGGCGCCGACGGCCGCGCGACGCTGGAGCTGCCGCTGCCGGTGCGGGCGACGAGATACCAGTACTTCGACATCTCGGTGCAGCCCGAGGGCAGCGACACTGCCCATTCGGGCGACTCGGTCCTGCGCGGCGCGACGGCCTGAGCTGCCCGCGTACCATCGACGCGATGGCCGTCGCCCCCCAGACCGAGCCGTGGAGCGGACTGCTGGAGCGCGGGCGCGCGGACGAGCGGCTGGTGCACGAGTCGAGCGTGGCGGCGCGCGCCGGGCACGCCGTGCCGATTCCCGGCGAGCTGCATCACGAGCTGCGCGCGGCGCTGGAGCGGGTCGGGATCGCGGCGCTGCACACGCATCAGCACGACGCGCTGCTCGCGGCGATGGACGGGCCGCTGATCGTCACGACCGGGACCGCGTCCGGCAAGTCGCTGTGCTTCAACCTGCCGACGCTGCAGCAGCTGCTCGTCGATCCACGCGCGCGCGCGTTGTACCTGTATCCGACGAAGGCTTTGGCGCAGGACCAGGCGCGCGCGTTGGCCGCGCTGAGACTGCCGCGGATCCGTCCGGCGATCTACGACGGCGACACGCCGCAGTCCGAGCGCCGCGCGATCCGGGCGAGAGCGAACGTCGTCCTCACGAACCCGGACATGCTGCACGTCGGGATCCTCCCCAACCACCGTGCGTGGGGCGACTTCCTCGCGAACCTCGCGGTGGTGGTCGTCGATGAGGCGCACGTCTACCGCGGCGTGTTCGGCTCGCACATGGGCAACGTGCTGCGGCGGCTGCGGCGGATCGCCGCCGCGTACGGGACCGAGCCGCGCTTCCTGCTCGCGAGCGCGACGGTCGCGAACCCGCTCGAGCTGGCGCAGCGGCTCACGGGCCTGGAGGAGATCGCGCTGATCGACCGCGACGGCGCGCCGGCGGCCGAGCGGACCGTCGCGATGTGGAACCCGCCGATGCTCGACGAGGCGCTGGGCGTGCGCGCGTCCGCGTTGAGCGAGGCGGCCAACCTGTTCGCGGACCTCGTGAAGGCCGGATCGCGCACGATCTGCTTCATCAAGTCGCGCAAGGCGGTCGAGCTGATCCTGCGCCACGCGACCGCGCGGCTGGAGAGCGGCGACCGCGCCGACCTCGCGGACCGCATCGCCCCATACCGCGCCGGCTACACGCCGCAGCAGCGACGCGAGCTGGAGGAGCGGCTGACGCGCGGCGACCTGCTCGGCGTCGTCGCGACCGACGCGCTGGAGCTGGGCATCGACATCGGCGAATTGGACGCGGCGATCTGCGTGACGTTCCCGGGGACGGTCGCGTCGCTGCGGCAGATGTGGGGACGGGCGGGGCGGCGCGGCAGAGGGCTCGCGGTCTACGTCGCGGGCGAGGACGCGTTGGACCAGTTCTTCTGCCGCCACCCGGACGAGTTCCTGGGACGGCCGGTCGAGGCGGCGATTCTCGACCACGAGTCGGAGCAGATCCACGCCGCCCACCTGCTGTGCGCCGCGCACGAGGGACCGCTCGCGCCCGGCGAGGCGGACGTGCTCGGCCGCGGCTGGCGTATCGCGGCGGAGCGGCTGGTGAGCGCGGGGCTGCTGGTCGAGCGGCGCGGCGCCTTCCAGCTGCGCGCGCCGGAGGACTACCCGGCCGCGCGCGTGCCGCTGCGCTCCTCCTCCGCCGACGTGTTCTCCCTGATCGACGTCGCGAGCGGCGAGATGATCGGCACGCTGGAGGCGGCGCGCGCGTTCTCGACCGTGCACGAGGGCGCGGTGTACCTGCACCTCGGGCGCGCGTACGAGGTCGTGCAGCTGGATCTCCACGAGCGGCGAGCGCTGCTGAAGCCGTTCGACGGCGACTGGTTCACGCAGCCCAAGCGCGAGACGATGACCGCGATCGAGCGGCTGGTCGAGCGGCGCGAGGCGATGGGCGTGACGCTGTCGTTCGGCAACGTCGTCGTGACCGAGGTCGTGACGGGGTATCAGCGCAAGGCGCTCGCCGACCACCAGCAGATCGACTTCGTCGGGTTGGACCTGCCGGAGACGGCCTTCAGCACGCAAGCGCTGTGGTACGAGCTGGACTCGCTCTCCGCGCTCGGCGACGACGCGGGTCTCGGCGTCGAGCGGCTGCTCGGCTCGCTGCATGCGACCGAGCACGCGCAGATCGCCGTCCTCCCCCTGCTGGCGATGTGCGACCGCTGGGACATCGGCGGCCTCTCCACCAACGCGCACCCGCAGACCGGCCGCCCGACGATCTTCATCTACGACGGCCACCCCGGCGGCGTCGGCATCACGCGCGCCGGCTACCGCGGCTTCGAGCGGCTCGTCGCCGACGCGCACCGGCTGATTGCCGAGTGCAGATGCAAGCGCGGCTGCCCGTCGTGCGTGCAGTCGCCGAAGTGCGGCAACCTCAACGAGCCGCTGTCGAAGCAGGGCGCGAAGGCGCTCTTGGAGCAGTTGCTGCGCGCCTGAGCAGGTCCGCGCACGGACGCGGCGCCGCGGCAACGCACAGGTTCGCGCAACAAAGCTGCGCAACGCGAGTTCCCTGTTTGTGGCGGGCCCGTTCGGCTGCCGAGGCTGGGAGGGATGGCACGACCCTTTCGCGCCACTTCTCTCCTCCTCATAGCTCTCGGGGTCGCGGCGCCGGTGTCGGCTCTGCCGACGAATGCGAATGCGGCGAATGCCGGCGGCGCGGCCCCGGGGGGCGAGGTGACTTCACCGGCGCCGACGAGCGCTGACGCGGTCGGCGGTGCGGCGCCCGGCGTCGAGCCGACCGGCACCGCCAGAAGCTCCGCCGTCGGCGGGGCGCTGCCGGGGCACAAGCCGCGCAAGCTGAAGACGGTGCGCAGACGCGTGGCAAAGCCGAGAGCGCCGGCTGCGAGAAGACCAACCGCCACGCCGGCGCCGCCGACGGTCTCGACGGTCGCGGGCACGTTCCCCGTGCAGGGCCCCTTCTCGTTCGGCGGCGACGACGCGCGCTTCGGCGCCGGCCGCCCCGGTCACATCCACCAGGGCCAGGACGTGGTCGCCGCCAGCGGCGAGCCGATCGTCGCGCCGGTCGCGGGGACGGTGATCTGGAAGGCGAACCAGCCGGGCGGCGCGGGCATCTACGTGGTGCTGCGGGGCGCCGGCTCCGGCGAGGTGCGCGACTACGTCTTCATGCACCTGCTGCGCGGATCGGTCCTCGTCGCCCCGGGCGACGCGGTCAGCGCCGGCCAGCAGCTCGCGCAGGTCGGCGCGACCGGCGACGCGTCCGGTCCCCACCTGCACTTCGAGATCTGGGTCGGCGGCTGGTACGCCAGAGGCGGCGCGCCGATCGACCCGCTGCCGCAGCTGCAGCGCTGGGCCGGGCTGTCGTAGCCGTCAGGCCTCGACGCTGCGCGTGAGCGCGAGCTGCTGTGCGATCGCGCCGCCGGCGAGCAGCGCGATCAGCGCCTTGCTGCTCTTCGGAACCGCCCTGCCGGCGGCGAGCGTGGCGACGAGGTCGGTCGCGTCGGCGAGCGTGGCGGCGAGCAGCCACGGCTTCAGCGGCCCGCCGCTGCGCCGAGTCGCGAGCGTGCCGAGCGCAAGCGCCATGTCGCGCGCGCCGACGGCGCGGAAGGCGACGGCGGCGGTCGGGCGCTTCGCGTCCTCGCCGATCCAACCGGTGCCGACCTGCGAGTGCGGCTTGGCGACGAGCGCCGCGCCGATCGCGAGGCGACCGACGATCAGTCCGGTGAGCATCGTGCGCGGATTCATCCCGATCGATGCTACCCGCCTGCCGCTTTCCGGCGCGCTGCTCGCAGGGTAGGCTCGCCCCGATGGCGTTCAGATCGTATGAGGAGGCGGTCGCACAGCACCGCTGGGCGGTGCCCGAGCGCTACAACATCGCGCAGGACGTCTGCGACAAGCACCCGCCCGAGAAGCCGGCGATGGTGTGGGAGCGATGGGACGGCGCGCGGCGGGAGCTGACGTGGGGCGAGCTGCAGGCGCTGGCGAATCAGGCCGCGTCCGTGCTGCGCGATGCCGGCGTCGGGCGGGGCGATCGCGTGGCGGTGGTGCTGCCGCCGACGCCGGAGACGGCGGCGATCTTCTTCGGCACCTGGAAGCTCGGCGCGCTGCTGCTGTCGATGAGCGTGCTCTACGGAGACGAGGGGATCCGCCACCGGCTGCGCGACGCCGAGCCGACGGTGCTCGTGACCGACACGGCGAACGCGGCGCGGTTCGCGGACGCGGGCGTGCGCGTGCTGGTGATGGACGCGGACGGGGACGGGTCGCTGCTCGCGGGCGCGCCGACGGATCATGTCGCGGTGGACACGGCGGCGGACGACCCGGCGCAGCTCTACTACACGTCCGGCACGACCGGGCTCGCGAAGGGGATCGTGCACGCGCATCGGTATCTGCTCGCGCACGAGGAGTTCACGTACTGCCACGAGGTGCAGGACGGCGAGCGCTTCCACGGCATGGGCGAGTGGGCGTGGGCGGCGGGGATCGCGCCGCTGCTGGGGCCATGGCGGCTGGGGGCGGTGCAGTACGTGTTCCAGCGGCGCGGCGGCTTCGACCCGCACGAGCAGCTGGCGTTCCTGTCGCGCAACGAGGTGACGAACGTCTTCACGACGCCGACGGCGATGCGCTCGATGATGGGCATTGCCGATGCCGGCTCGCGGTACCCGTGCGCGTTCCGCCGCGTGTGCTCCGCCGGCGAGCCGCTGAACCCGGAGGCGATCCGCTGGTTCCGCGAGCAGTACGGCGTGACGGTGCTCGACTTCTACGGGCTGACCGAGTCGTATCCGCTCGTCGCGAACTACCCCTTCATGGAGGTGCGCGAGGGGTCGATGGGGCGGCCGATGCCCGGCTGGGACGTGGCGGTGCTCGACGAGGACGAGCGGCCGGTGGCGGTCGGCGAGCGCGGGGAGATCTGCCTGCGCGCGCGCTCGAACCCGCACTACCCGCTCGGCTACTGGCGCAACGAGGAGGCGGCTGCCGAGACCTTCGGCGGCGAGTGGTTCCACACGAAGGACGCCGCCTCGGTCGACGCGGACGGCTACTACTGGTACGAGGGGCGCGCCGACGACGTGATCATCTCGGCCGGGTACCGGATCGGCCCGTTCGAGGTCGAGTCGGTGTGCCTGGAGCATCCGGCGGTGCGCGAGGCGGCGGCGGTGGCGTCGCCGGACGAGCGGCGCGGGGCGGTGGTGAAGGCGTTCGTCGTGCTGGCGGAGGGGTTCTCTGCGAGCGATGCGCTCGCGGAGGAGATCAAGGGGTTCGTGCGCTCACATCTCTCCGCCTATGCGTATCCGCGGCTGGTGGAGTTCGTCGAGGACCTGCCGAAGACGCTGACCGGCAAGATCCGGCGGGTCGAGCTCCGCCAGCAGGAAGCCGAAAGACCGAAGGCCACTTAACGGAATAACTACACGCAGTTTGCGAGATGTTTTC